>JAFKJJ010000530.1 GCA_017306025.1 Planctomycetota bacterium | reverse complement strand
CTGCGGTTCGGTGCGGGGCTGAAGGGCAAGATCGTATCGAGCCTCGCCGCCGGCGTGCCGTGCGTCGCAACCCCGATGGCCGCCGAGGGGATGGCGCTGATCGACGGCGAGCATGTGTGCCTGGCGACCACCCCAAGCGAGTTCGCCGCCGCCGTCGTCGATGTGCACGAGGACACGGAGCTCTGGGAGCGGCTGTGGCGGACGTGCCCGGAGCGGCACCGCGCCGTTCTCGTGCTGAAGCGACAGGGGCGCTCGCTGGACGAGATCGCCGCTCACACCGGCCTGCACAAGTCGAGCGTCCGTCGGTTACTCTACGCGCTGTTCAGCGGCCTGGAAAACGCGCGCGAACCCGAGGGGCCGAAGTGACCGCACCCCCGCTCTCGTCGGAGGCTTCCGACCCCGCGGTGCGGCGGGCCGAGGAGGTCGCCGGCTCGATGGCCGCGGCGTGGCGGGACGGCGTCTGCGACGGTGCCGACGCCTGGCTGGCGCGCCACCCCGAACTCGGTGCCGCTCCCGCCGCCGCGCTCCGCCTGGTGTGGGAAGAGATCTGCTTGCGGGACGATTTCGGGCTCCCGGTCGTGTTCGACGACTTCGCCGCCCGGTTCCCGGACCGGCGCGCGGGGCTGCGAACGGTTTTCGACTGCCGCCAGCTTTTCGACGCCGGCCCCGGGGAGCCGGACTTCCCGGCGGTCGGGGACGTGTGCTGCGATTTTCTCTTGACGGCGGAGATCGGCCGCGGCGCCCGGGGGCGGGTCTTCCGCGCGCGCGAACTGTCCCTGGGTTCGCGGCCGGTCGTGCTGAAGTTCACCCCGCGGGACGGCGGCGAACACCTGTCACTCGCCCGGCTCCAGCACACGCACGTCGTACCGCTGTACTCGGCCCACGACCTGCCGGAGCAGGGGCTGCGGGTGCTCTGCATGCCCGACCTGGGCGGCTCGGTGCTCGACCGCGATGCCGGTCCGACGGTCCCACTCGCCGACGGGCGACCGGACCACCGGGCGGTGGCGCGGGTGGGGGCGTGTCTCGCCGAGGCGCTCGCCGACGCCCACGCGCGCGGGCTGGTTCACCTCGACGTCAAGCCCTCGAACGTGCTGGTGACGGCCGACGGGGTGCCGATGCTGCTCGATTTCCACCTCGCCCGCGGACCGATCCCGGTCGGGGCGGACGCCGGGACGGTCGTGGGCGGGACGCGGGCCTTCATGTCGCCCGAGCAGCGGGCCGCGTGGGAAGCCGTTTGCGCCGGGCGGCCGGTGCCCGCGCCCGTGGACGGACGATCCGACCTGTACTCACTCGCGCTCACGCTCCGCGCCGCCCTCGGTGTACCGCCCGGTCCGGGTTGGGAGGGAGGGGGCCACGTCCCCTGGGGCCTTCGCGCGGTCCTCGACCGCTGCGCGGCGCCCGACCCGGCGGACCGCTACCCGACGGCCGGGGAACTCGCGGCGGACCTTCGCCGCCACGCCGCCGACCTTCCGCTCCGCGGGGTGCGAAACCCGAGCTGGTCCGAGCGGTGGGCCAAGTGGCGGCGGCGCCGCCCCCAATCGCTCGCCGTTCTGGCCGCGCGGGTCGCCGTACTGGCCGTCGTAACCGGGGTCGGGTTGCTCGGCCTGCACCGGGCACGGGAGACCGTTCGCAGAGCGGAAACCGCTCTGGACGAGGCCCGCGAGCTTCGTCGAGCGGGCGACGCGCAAGGGGCCAACCGCGTACTGAGTCGGGCGCTCGCGGACGTGCGCCGGGTGCCGCTGACCGGCGAACTCAGGGGCCGCCTCGGCGCGGAACTGCGGCGCGCCCGGGCCCTCGAATCCGCCCGCTGCGTTCACGACCTGGCCGAGCGGCTCCGCCGGCGGTACGCGGCGGCGTACCGGTCCCCGACCGCCGCAGCGGAAGAAGACGGGCTTCGTCGGGTCTGGGATTCGAAGGCCGAACTGCTCGCCGAACTGGGTGCCACGGCCGACGCCGTCGCCCTCCGGGCCGATCTGCTCGACCTCGCGGTTCTGTGGGCGGACCGGCGGGTGCAAGCGTCCCGCTCGGGCGCCGACGCGACCGCGCTCCGAGAGGCCCTCGGGCTGTTGGGCGAGGCGGAGCAGTTGTTCGGCGCATCGCAACCCCTCTGCCTGGAGCGACAACTCGCCGCCGAGGCGCTCGGCGACCTCGATCTCGCGAAGTTCGAAGCGGCCCGCGCCGCGACCCTGCCGGCCGTGTCCGCCTGGGACCACGTCGCCCGCGGCCGCTGGCTCCTCCGCCGGAACGATCCGGCCGGGGCGGCGACCGCGTTCGCGCGGGCGACCGACCTGCGGCCGGGGGAGTTCTGGCCGTGGTTCTGGACCGGCCTGTGCGCCCACGACCGCGGCGCGTTCGCGGAAGCGGCGACCGCGTTCACGGTGTGCATCGCCCTCGCACCGGACCGGGCCGAGTGCTACTTCAACCGGGCCGCGGCCCGGGCGGCGGCCGGGGAACACCGAGCCGCCCGAGAGGACCTTGCGCGGGCCGTGGCGCTCGAGCCGTCGCTCGCGGAGGCCGCCCGCGGCCTCCCCGTACCCCGAGACGGGGCCGGGACACTCACACCTCCGAAGGGCGCCACGCCCTGACCGGCCGAGCCCCGATCACTTCCGCTGCGAGGCCGGTTGATAGCGCCGGCTCGACGCCCGGCACGCCCCGGGCTCACGTGGCTCACACGTTTCGAGATTCCCACGTCCTCATGCGGCTCGCTCGGAACGCGGCCCCTTTCAATCGGGATGCGTACCCCTCAACGTCGCTCTCTTAAAAATCTCCGTCCGGCAGGCGCGCGCCGACCCGCAACTTCCGTTGATAACTCCCGACGGGCGAAACCGCCCGGCCCGCACCGGACCGGGTGTTGTGCGTTCCGGCAGACGGGCGCGGGGGTTCACGGGGAGATGAGCGATGAGCGGCACGAGACGGTTCCTGAACTGGTTGTTCGGTACGCACACGGCGGCCCCGCCTCGGCGCACCGAAGTGGCGCCGGCGTTCGACCCGTTAGAAGGGCGGGCGGTCCCCTCCTCCACCGGAATACCCGCCGAGCCGAGCGGGACCGGGGCGGTCCCGGCGCTCCGCGCCGGAATCGACCCGATCGCCCCGGCCAGCGGCACAATCGGCCGCGCGTCAAGCCCGGG
>JAFKJJ010000032.1 GCA_017306025.1 Planctomycetota bacterium | reverse complement strand
GCCGGGGCGGCGCAGCGCCGCCCCGGATACGAACGCCTCTCGAACTGTGAGTACGCCCGTGGCACATCTCTCCGATACCGACGACACCGCCTCGGCCAGCGGGTTCGCGATCCGCGACGACGAGTTCGAGGCCGTGCGCCGGCTGCTCTACGACCGGACCGGCATCGCGCTGGGCGACTCGAAGCGCGACATGGTGTGCTCGCGCCTGGCCAAGCGGCTCCGGCACCACGGCCTGGCCTCGTTCACCGACTACCTGCGCCTGGTCCGCGCCGCCGACGACGAGGGCCAGGAGTTCATCAACTGCCTGACCACCAACAAGACCGACTTCTTCCGCGAGGCCCACCACTTCCAGTTCCTCCGCGACACCGTGATCCCCGGCGCCCGCGCCAAGGGCCGGCGGCTGCGGATCTGGAGCGCCGGGTGCTCGACCGGCGAGGAGCCGTACACGCTGGCCCTGACGCTCCGCGAGCACTGCCCCGCGGCCGAGGGGTGGGACGTGCGGGTGCTGGCCTCCGACATCGACACCGCGGTGCTCGCGGCCGCCGAGCGCGGGGTGTACGACGCCGACCGCGCCGACGTCCCGCCCGAGCTGCTCCGCAAGTACTTCCTCCGCGGCACCGGCCCCCGGGCCGGCCAGGTCGCGGTGCGGCCCGAGCTGCGCGACCTGATCGCGTTTCGGCAAATTAATCTGACGGCCGACCCGTGGCCGATCCGGACCCGGTTCGACGTGATCTTCTGTCGCAACGTGGTCATCTACTTCGACCGCGACACCCAGCGCCGGCTGCTCACGCGGTTCGCGGAGCACCTGGCGCCCGACGGGTACCTGTTCATGGGGCACTCGGAGAACATCCACTGGATGGCCGACACGTTCGCCCCGCTGGGCGGCACCGTGTACCGGCCGCGGTCCGCCGGCCCCGGCCCCGCCCCGGCCGCCCCGCCGGCCCGCCCGTCGAAGCCGGCCGCCGCGCCGCGGAAGGAGGACGAGCACACGATCGTACTGGGCGACGTGAAGGCGACCCGCGGGCCGGCGCTCCTGAAGACGCTCTTGGGGTCGTGCGTGTCGGCGTGCATCTTCGACCCCCAGACCGGCACCGGCGGGATGAACCACTTCTCGCTGCCGGGCTCCTCCGACGAGGGGGTGAGCGCCCGGTACGGGGGCCACGCGATGGAACTGCTCATCACCGCGGTGATGAAGAAGGGCGGGGACCGGTCGCGGCTGCGGGCCAAGGTGTTCGGCGGCGGGAAGGTGCTCAACGTGAGCGCCGAGCACCTCAACGTCGGGGCCCGCAACGCCGAGTTCGTGCTCAAGTACCTGGGCGACGAGGGGATTCCGGTGGTGGGCCAGTCGCTCGGGGGCACCCGCGGGATGATCGTCAAGTTCCGCCCGCACACCGGGCAGGCCATGGCCAAGCCGCTGCCGGTCCGCGAGCTGTCCCCGGTGATCGAGCGCGAGGAAGAGTTCGGCCGCGAGCTGATGCAGCGGGTCGAGGCGCCGCCCGACGACGGCATCACCCTGTTCTGAGGTCCGCCCCAGCGGGCGGTTTCCCCTGCGGCCCGGGCGCCCCGCCCCTGCCGCGACGAATACAACCGCACCCGAGGTGCGTGAGGCGGTACCGTGGCCAAGACGAAGGTGCTCGTGGTCGACGACTCGGCGCTGATGCGCCAGTTGCTGACGGACATCCTGCGGGCCGACCCGCAGCTGGAGGTGGTGGGGGCCGCGGGCGACCCCTACGCGGCCTGGGACAAGCTCAAGCAGACCGCCCCCGACGTGCTGACGCTGGACGTCGAGATGCCGCGCATGGACGGGCTGACGTTCCTCGACAAGCTGATGGCCAACCGGCCGATGCCGGTGGTGATGGTGTCGTCGCTGACCGAGCGCAACTGCGACACCACGTTCCGGGCGCTGGAACTGGGCGCGGTGGACTTCGTCACCAAGCCCAAACTCGACATCACCACCGGCACGCTGGCGATGGCCGAGGAGCTGGTGGAGAAGGTCAAGGGCGCGGCCGGGGCCCGCGCCCGGCCGCGCGGGGCGCGCCCCGCGGCCGCCCGCCCGGCCACGGCGGGCGGCGGGTTCCGGGCGACGCACAAGGTGCTGGCGATCGGGGCGTCGACCGGGGGGTGCGAGGCGCTGGCGGCGGTGCTCAGCGGGCTGCCGGCCGATTCGCCGGGCGTGGTGGCGGTGATCCACATGCCCGAGGGGTTCACCAAGTCGTTCGCGGCCCGGCTGGACAAGAGCTGCGCGGTGCGGGTGTCGGAGGCGAAGGACGGGGACCACGTGGTGCCGGGGCACGCGCTGATCGCGCCGGGGAACTTTCACCTGGAGGCGGTGCGGAGCGGGGCGTTCACCCGGGTGCGGGTGCGGGGCGGGGAGCCGGTGAACCGGCACCGGCCGTCGGTGGACGTGCTGTTCGGCTCGTGCGCCCGGGAACTGGGACACAACGCGGTCGGGGCGATCCTGACGGGGATGGGGGACGACGGGGCCCGCGGGCTGCTGGCGATGCGCAAGAGCGGCGCCCGGACCGTGGCCCAGGACGAGGCCACGTGCGTGGTGTTCGGCATGCCCAAGGAAGCCATCGCCCTGGGCGCCGCCAACGACGTGCTCCCGCTCGACCGCATCGCCGCGCACATGCTCCGGCTCGCCACGGGGTGATCGCGAACGGCGCCGGCCAGCGGACCGGGACGCCTTACTTGGAAGCCAGGTCGAACTTGAATTCGTTGGGCTCGCCGGCGCCGACCGTGGCCGAAAGGGTGGTGTTCGGCCCCCAGTACTTCTTCGGGGCGACGTTGGTCTTGTTGCGCGTGCCCCCGTGCTTTTCGGTCGCCGGTCCCTCGACGTAAACGAAGACCTCCACCTTGGTCTTGCCGACGGGCGCTTCTCCGGAAAAGGCGCCGTCCTTGATTTCGATCGCGCTGGAAGGGACGCCGGTCAGCCCGAAGTAGACCTCGCCGGCGGGGAGCGGTTTGCCGTCGAGGGTGACAGTTCCCTTGACCTTGGCGACCGGCGCCGCCCCCTGTTGGCCCCCGCCGCAGCCGAGGAGCCACACGAGCGCGAGAGCGAGACACGTCGCGGGGCACAATCGGTGCATCGGAAGAGGCCCTTCGGAGAGGAGCAGGGGGTAGGAGTGAACACCCGGCCCGACGAGGGCCGGTGTTCTCGTTTGCGCGGGCGGCCGATTCCTTCTGTCGGCCGCCCGACCTCACGGGTCCTGGTACACCTGCCCGTCGTTCCGGCAGGCGGCGTAGGAGAGCGTCTGTAGGGAGGCGGCGTTGGTCCAGAAGCGGACCGAGCCGTCGCCGAAGAGGAGGTTGCAACCGCCCGTGTGCATCGAGCTGAGCGGGATGTTGTTCCCGACGTTGTCGCTGCACCCGGGGGTGCTGGTAGTCATTCCGGTCTGGTTGATGGAGTAGCGGATCGTTGCAGAGTTGTACACCACGTCGTTGTTGCCGACGTTACCGGTGGGGACGCTGACGACACAGCCCTGAATCCAGCCGTCCGGCCCCTGGCTCGTGACGGCGACCCCGCTGGCGCCGCCGAAGGTGCGGCCCAGGACGATCTGGTTGTTCGAGTCGCGGAGGTGGTTGCTCTGCTCGCCGACCATGATCGTGCTGCTGGTCCCGTCGGTGACGTCGGTCATCTTCACCTGGCTGTTCGCGTACATCATGCCCTGGCGGCTGACGAGGTTGGTGCCGTAGGTGAGGACGCCGGAGTCGGTGGCCGAGCCCGAAACGGCGACGTAACTCGTGTACATGATGCCCACGCCGCCGGCGCCGGGGAGGATGGCCGAATAGGGGTTCAGGTCCGGCAGGCTCGTCGAGGGGCACCGGTAATTCGGGATCGTCAGCCCCTTTATCAGTGCGTTGTTGTTGGCGACCTGCCACCCGCTCTGGCCGCTGAACTGCCACTTGATGAGGACGTTCGTCTGCTCCATGTGGGCGAGGATGTGGACCATCCAGGAGCTGCCCCAGTTCGCGTCCGCGGCGCCCTGGGGGGTCTTCCACGGGGCGATGTCGGCGGAGGCGCTCGGGGGGAACCGGCCGTAGGTGTCGTGGTAGTTGTGGAGCGCCAGCCCGAGCTGTTTGAGGTTGTTGGAGCACTTCATGCGCGCGGCGGCTTCGCGCACCTTCTGCACGGCGGGGAGCAGGAGCCCGATGAGGATCGCGATGATCGCGATCACCACCAACAGCTCGATCAGCGTGAAACCCGAGCGGCGTGAGGCGGGCATGGGGGTTCCCCTGGGACAAAGGGAAAACGGATCAAGGAAATGCAAACGTATTTGACTCCGACCCTCCGGCGACTGTCAAGCGGAAGTCACTTCTGCTCATTTGGCTCTTAGGCGCGTCACGCCGCCCGCGCTCTCACGCGAGCAGGTCGTCCACGACCTCGGCCCGCGTCACCACGGTATCGGTGAGGTTGTCGTCGCGGCCCTCGTGCGGGAACGTCAGCCGCGCGTGGTCGAGACCCAGCGCGTGGAGCAGCGTCGCGTGCAGGTGCGACACGCGAACGACCTTCTCGGCCGACGCGTAGCCGAAGTCGTCGGTCGCGCCGTGGACGTAGCCGCGCTTGAACCCGCCGCCCGCCAGCCACAGCGAGAACGCGTGGCGGTTGTGGTCGCGGCCGTCGGTGCCCTGCGAGATCGGCAGCCGGCCGAACTCCCCCGTCCACATCACGATCGTCGAATCGAGCAGCCCGCGGCGCTTTAGGTCGAGCACCAGGCCGGCGCTCGGCCCGTCCGTCATCGCGCAGAGGTTCTTGAGGCTCTCGGCGTTCTTGCTGTGCGTGTCCCACGGCTGGCCGCTGAGGAAGATCTGAACGAACCGGACGCCGCGCTCCACCAGGCGCCGCGCGAGCAGGCACCGCTTGCCGTACTCCGCGGACTTCGGGTTATCGAGGCCGTAGAGCTTCTTCGTCTCCTCGGTTTCCTTCGAAATGTCGAGCACGTCGGGCACGGCGGTCTGCATCTTCGCGGCCAGTTCGTAGTGTCCCAAGCGGGCTTCGAGTTCGGCATTCCCCGCGTGTTTGCGGAGGTGCGTGCCGTTCAGCTCGCTAAGCAGGTCGAGCTGGTTGCGCCGGGCACCGACCGGGACGTCGGCGGGGGTCGCGAGGTGCGCCACGGGCGTGCCCGTCGCCCGGAATGGGGTGCCCTGGTACACCGCGGGCAAAAAGCCGCTCGACCAGTTGTTCGTCCCGTCCACGGGCAGCCCGCCGGGGTCCGACAGCACGACGTAAGCGGGCAACTCCTTCCGCTCGGTACCCAGACCGTAAATCGCCCACGACCCCCATGTCGGTCGGCCCGCGAAGATCTTGCCCGAGTGAATCACGCGCAGCGCAGCCTCGTGATCGACGGAGTCCGTCTTCATCGAGCGGACGAGCGTGATGTCGTCCACGATCTTCGCGGTGTGCGGGAGCAACTCCGACAGTTCGACACCAGACTTTCCGTGCTTGGCGAATTTGAACGGCGACGCGAGTAACTTGCCCTGTTGTGTGTGGAAGTGGACTTCGAGCTTGTCCGGGTGCGGTTTGCCGTGCTGTTTGGTGAGTTCGGGCTTGGGGTCGAACAGGTCCATCTGCGACGGTCCGCCGTGCTGGAACAAGCAGATGACGGCCCTGGCCTTCGCGGGGAAGTGCGGCTTTTTGGGCGCGAGCGGGTCGTTGTGCTCGGAGCGGGGGGCGCCGGCCCCCTGTGCTTCGCGCGCGAGCTGGGCCAGGGCGAGCGGCCCGAGTGCCCCGGCGTAGCGGCCCAGGAACGCGCGGCGGTTCAGCGCGAAATCTGATTGCGGCACAGGGGTCCTCGGTTGGAGCCTTTTCCTGGGACCGCGGGCATCTGGCCCGCTCGTTGCACCTATCGAATCGCTTTTGCTGTTTTCGAATTACGACACTGCCGGGATCGCAGCGGGCAAGATGCCCGCGGTCCCAGGAAACGTCACTCGACGTACAGGAAGGCGTTACTCGCCAGGACGATCTGGCACAGGTCGGCCCAGGCGCGGGCGTCGGCGTCCTTCTCGTTCGCGTACGCGCCGCGCTGCTTGCCGAGGAACTTCTCGCACGCCGCGACCTCGTCCTTGAGGGGGGCGCGGCCGCACGCCAGCCGGTACGCGAGCGCGAGGCGCTTCGCGGGGTCGTCGCCGGCCTCGCGTGTCAACCGGGCCGCGAACGCTTTCGCACGAGCCCGAGCGAACTCCGAGTTGAGCATCGCCAGCGATTGCAGCGGCACCGTGGAGGGCGTGCGCTTTCCGCAGGTGCTGACGATGCTCGGCGAATCGAATAACTGGAGGAACGTAACGACCTGCGTTCGGCGCTGCTGGAGGTAGACCGCACGCCGGTGCGCGCCGGAGGCCTTCTCGTCGATCTCCACCACGCCCTCGGCCGTCCGTCTACTGGGCACATACGCCCCGCCGGCGCGAGGATCGAGTTCGCCCGAAACGTGAAGCATGGCGTCGCGAACGGCCTCGGCGTCGAGCCTCCGGAGCGGGAAGTGCGCCAGTAAACGGTTGTCGGGGTCGATCGCGTCGAGCCCCTCGCGCCGCTCGCTGCTCTGGCGATAGACGGCCGACGTGAGGATCAGGCGGTGCAGCGCCTTCACGCTCCAGCCCGACTTGACGAACTCGGCGGCCAAATGGTCGAGCAGTTCCGGGTGTGAGGGCTTCGCGCCCGACATACCGAGGTTGTCCGACGTCGCGACAATGCCCGTGCCGAAGTGGTGCTGCCAGACGCGGTTCGCCATGACGCGCGCGAACAGCGGGTTTTCGGGCGACGCGATCCAGTTCGCGAGTGCCGTTCGGCGCCCGGTCGAGACGCGGCCGGCGGGCGGTGCGGCGATCGCGTAGGCGTTTCTCGGTGTGCTGATCGCGGCCGGGACGCCGGGCCGGACCTCGTCACCGGGCTGGTTGTGCTGTCCGCGCTTGAGAACGTGGTGCACTCCTGGCTTCGGGTCGGTCTCCACGAACGCTGCCAACTTCTCTGCGGGCTTTGGCCGGTCCTTCTCGCGCTCCGCGGCCGTCTTCTGAACGCTCTCGCGCAGCGCCGCGAATTCGGGGAACCGTCTGGCGAGTTCGTCGTCGCTGATTTCGGCCTTCGGGTGCGCCTTGAGGAGCGCCTTCTGGGCCGGGGTCCGTTCGCCCTTCGCGACCTTCGCGGCGGCGATCACACCGGCGCGCGTCGGCGCGTCGAGGTCCTTTAGCCGCTCGTCGAGGAACTGCTCGCGGAGCGGCTCGGCGAACGCGGCGAGCCCGTCCCGCGCGGCCTTCACCTGTCGGTCGACGAGCTGGTTCTTCCGCTGGGCCTCCGCGAGTTCGGCCTTCAGCCCGACCGTCACGACACGGTCGTTCGGCTTCGCCCACTTCTCCGGGTTGTAAACCGGGAACAGGATCGCTTGCAGCCCGTAATACTCGGCCTGCGTCAGCGGCTCGAACTTGTGGTCGTGGCAGCGGGCGCACTGCACCGTCACGCCGAGCAGGCAGTTGACCAGATTCTGGACGTTGCCTTCGAGTACGGTGAAGCGGTCGGTGCGCACCTCGTCCGGGTTGCCGTCGCTCTCGCCGGTGCCGTCGGGGGCGTTGCGGAGGAAGTGCGTCGCGGTAAGCGCTTCCACCATTTGTGGCGTCACGTCGCCACCGGGGACGTAGCCGACCAGTTCGTCGCCTGCGAGTTGCTCCTTCACGAAGCGGTCGTAGGGCTTGTCCGCGTTGAAGCTCTTGATGACGTAGTCGCGGTACTTCCAGGCGAGCGGGCGGTCGCTGTCGGCGTTGAAGTAGCCGTTGGAGTCGGCGTAGCCGGCCGCGTCGAGCCAGTACTTGCCCCAGCGCTCGCCGTAGTGCGGGCTTGCGAGGTAGCGGTCCACCATCTGTTCGTAGGCCGACGGCGACTTGTCCGCCAGGAACTGCTCGACCTCCGCAACGGTGGGCGGTAGGCCGGTGAGGTCGAAGCTCACGCGGCGGATGAGCGTGTGGCGATCGGCTTCGGGGTTGAGGGTGAGCTGCTTCGCTTCGAGCGCCGCGAGGACGAACCGGTCCACGTCGGTGCGGGCCTTCCCTTTCACATCCGGCACCGCCGGCCGCACGACCGGCCGAAACGCGCGGTGCGGTTCGGGCTTCGGCGCGTCGTCGGCCGCACGGCCCGCGCACGTGAGTGCGGCCAGTGCGCAACACAGAGAGATTCGTAACGTGGTGAGCATGGGACACACTGTAACCGGATAGACTCGTTCCGGTAAAGTGCCTGTCGGGAGCTGTTACTTATGAAGATCACGCGGCTGGAAGTGTTCGTCATCGGCGACGGTCCGGAGATCGACCCCGATAAGGGCGGCGTCGAGCCGCTCGCGTGCGTTCGCGTTCATACCGACGACGGCCCGACCGGACTGAGCGAGGTGTTTCGCGTGCCGCCGGGCGTGGTGCAGGCGACCGTCGGCGGGCCGGAAACGCACTTCGACCGGTTGCTGATCGGTCAGGAGGTCACGCACCCGGAGCGGCTCTGGCAGCGGATGTGGGACGCGTTCATGCACACCAACCGCCGCGGGTGGGAGATCATCATTCTCGGCGCGCTCGACGTCGCGGTCTGGGACGTTTACGGGCAGATGCTGAAGCGCCCGGTGTGGGAACTGCTCGGCGGCGTTCAGCGCGGGCCGTTCCAGACGCCCGCAGGCGAGGGGACGGGTATCACACCGTACTGCACGCTCGTTTCGGACGTGTGGGGCGGCGAACCGATGTTCGCGCAGCAGGTTTCGCGCGCGGAGCGGCTCGCGCAGCTCGGCTACCGCGCGTTCCAGGTCGAACCGATGATGTCGTCGCCCTCCGACGTCGTCGAACTCGCGAGACGGTTCCGCAAGTCGCTCGGCGACGGGCTCACGCTGATGGTCGACGTCGGTTACCTCTTCCACGACGTGCCCACGGCGGCCCGCGTCGCCCGCCAACTCGAAGAACTCGACGTGTTCTTCTTCGAGACGCCGTTTCCGGTCGATTCGCCGGCCCCGTATGCCGAGCTCGCGGCGCGAACGTCGCTCCCGCTGGCGATGGGCGAGCACGGCGTCACGCGGTGGGAGTTCCTCGACCTGATGGACCGCGGCCGCGTGTCCGTGGTGCAGCCGTACATGACGACGTGCGGCGGCCTGACCGAGGCGAAACGCATCGTCGAACTGGCCCGCGCCCGCGGGGCGATGGTCTGCCCCGGGAACTGGTCCACGCAGATCCTGGGCGCTGCGACGGTGCACCTGGCGGCGTACTCTCCCGTTACGCCGTTCATCGAATTCGCGCCGGCCGAGGTGTACGAATCGCCCCTGCGCCGCGAACTCCAGGCCGCAGGATTCCCCGTCCACAACGGCGCGATTTCGTTCCCCGAACGGCCCGGCATCGGGTACGATCTGCCGACCGACATCGCGACGCGCTTTCGCGTGGCGTAACGCACCCAGTGAGGCGTTCATGTCTGTCGCGCCGCCCGCGCCGAAGCCCACGAACGTCCGCTGGATGGTGGTCGTGCTGTTGATGGGGCTGGCGTTTCTCGCGCACTTCAACCGCGTGAGCATTTCGGTCGCGGGGAAGGAGCACTTCATCGGCCCCGACAAGCTGTCCGAAGGGCAGATGGGGCTCGTGTACTCGGCGTTCCTGCTCGTCTACACGTTCGGGATGCTGCCGGGCGGCTGGCTGCTCGACCGCGTCGGCCCGCGGCGCGCGATGGCCGCGATGGGGCTCGGCCTGGGCGTCTGCACCGTGCTCACCGGCGCGCTCGGCTGGGCCGGGTTGGCGGTCCCCGTGATGTTTCTCCCGCTGCTCCTCATCCGCGGGATCGCCGGGGCGTCGAGCGTGCCGCTCCACCCGGGGGCGGCACGGGCCGTGTCGCTCTGGGCGCCGCTCCGCGAGCGCTCGACCGCGAACGGGCTCGTCACCGCCGGCGCGCTCGTGGGGATCGCGCTCACCTACCCGGTGTTCGGCGCGCTGATGGACCGCGTCGGCTGGCCGGCGGCGTTCGCCGTCGCCGGGGCGGTGCTGGCGGGCCTCGCTCTGCTCTGGTACGCGCTCGCCGCCGACGCCCCGGCCGGGCACGCGTGGGCGAACACCGCGGAGCGCGAACTCGTCGCCGGGGACACCGCCACGCCGGCGCGGACGCGCGCCACGCTCCGCGAGGCCCTCGCGCTGTTCCGCAACCGGAGCCTCTTGCTCGCGACGCTCAGCTACGGCGCGCTCGGCTACATGCAGTACATGTTCTTCTACTGGGTCGAGTACTACTTCGGGAAAGTGCTGAAACTGCCCGACTCGGAGAGCCGGCAGGCGGCGTTCACGGTCACGATCGCGATGGCGGTCGGCATGGCCGCGGGCGGGTGGGCGTCGGACCGACTGTGCCGGTGGCTCGGGTTCGCCGGCGGTTGTCGGGTCACGGTTGTTTTCGGGATGTGTCTTTGTGCCACGTTCAGCCTGTTGGGCGTTTCGGCGACCGACCCGGGCGCGGTGATCGCGTACTTCGCGCTGGCGCTCGGCTCGTTGGGCCTGTGCGAGGGGACCTTCTGGACGACGGCCCCGGCGCTCGAACCGCGGAGCGGCGGGCTGGCGAGTGCGGTGCTGAACACCGGCGGGAACGGAATCGGGCTGCTGGCCCCGATCTTCACGCCGGTGTTGGGTCAGTACTACGGCTGGAACGCGGCAGTGATGGTCGCGTGTGCGGTCTGCGCGGCGGGCGGGCTGCTCTGGCTGGGTATCAAGCTCCCGTCTGCGGACGAGCCAGAACCCGAGCCCGAGTCGGGTTCCTGGTGAGGGACCGGTTTCGGGACTGCCGGGCCGTGCCCGCACGGACTATTTCGCCTCGTCGAGTTCTCGTTTCGGACCGGCGGGCACTCCGTACCCCCGACGGCTCGGAGGTGGTCTCGAACTTCTGACGGTCTCCGGACGGGGTGAGGCGGTCCTCACCCCTTCGGCTTAAACAGCGCGCTCTTCCAGAGGCCCAGCTTGTTCAGCCAGTACTTGTTCACGGTCGTAAGCGTCTGAAGGCCGTACTTCGTGCTGCGGCGGAAGTTGATCTGGCTCGCCTCGTCGAAGTACCGCACCGGTACCGGAATGTCGCCCAGCCGGAAGCCGAAGTGTACGGCTTGCACCAGGAACTGCGTGTCGAAGACGAAGTCGTCGCTGTTGCGCTCGAAGGGGATCGTTTCGAGCACCTGTCGGCGGTACACGCGGAAGCCGCTGTGGAACTCCCCCAGGTTCTGTCCCAGGAAGAAGTTCTCGAACGCGGTCAGCCCGCGGTTGCTCACGTACTTCCACCACGGCATCCCGCACTTCAGCGCCTCCGCGCGGCTGCGGACGCGGTTGCCCAGGATCACGTCGCAGATGCCCAGTTCGATCATCCCGACCGCGTGCGGGATCACCCGGGCGTCGTACTGATAATCGGGGTGGATCATCACCACCACGTCGGCGCCGTTCTCAAGGCAGTACTTGTAGCACGTCTTCTGATTGCCGCCGTAGCCGGTGTTCTTCTCGTGGACGATGACCGTCAGGCCCATCTCGCGGGCGACCGCGACGGTATTGTCCTTGCTGCCGTCGTCGACCAGGAGGATCTCGTCCACGCAGCCGGCGGGGAAGTCGGCGATCGTGCGGGCCAGCGTCCGCTCGGCGTTGTACGCGGGCAGAACGGCGATGACCTTGTGTTGCCGCTTCGGGGTGATCTCGTCCGGCTTCAGGATGCGGTCGACGTGGAAGATCTCCTGCTCCGCACGAAAGGACGGCTCGGAAAGCAAGGTGGAGGGCATGGGTGCAGATCGTGGGTGGTGTGGCGCGACCGACGTTCCGTCCAGTATATGATGCGAAACCGGCTCGCGAATTCCCGATTTCCGGGCTGCCTTTTCTTGTGGCGCGGGCGTCCCGCCTGCATCGCGTTTGCTGCGCGAGACGCGCGGCGCATCCTGAAACGCGTATGCGATGCAGGCGGGACGCCCGCACCACAAGAAAGACAAGGTCCGCCTTCACCGCCGCAGCCGGTACGGCACCTCCAACCCGTGCCGCTCCATCAGTTCCACGTCGGCGAGCAATTTCTCGGTCGGGCCGTCGGCCGCGAGCTTCCCCGCGTCGAGCACGAGCGTCCGCGGGCAGGTGTCGAGCACCAGGTCGAGGTCGTGCGTCGCGATGAGCTTCGTTCCGGGCAGCGCGCGGATCGTTCCGATCAACTCGCGCCGGCCGCGGGGGTCGAGGAACATGCTCGGCTCGTCGAGCAGCAGCACGGACGGCCGCATCGCGAGCACGCCGGCGAGCGCGGCGCGGCGCTTCTCGCCCCCGGAGAGCTGAAACGGTACGCGGTCGGCCGCGGTCGGCAGCCCCACCGCGTTCAGCGCCTCCGCGACGCGCGCCTGCGCTTCACCCGGTGTCGCGCCCATGTTCAGGGGGCCGAACGCGACGTCTTCCCCCACCGTCGGGCTGAAGAGCTGATCGTCCGGGTTCTGGAACACCACCCCGACCACTTCGGGCAATTTTTTGCGGTGCTCGGGCACGGCCGGGTCGAGGCAGTTTACCGCGGACTGGCCGGGTTTGCCGGCCAGCACGCCACACAACCGCAGGAACAGCGTCGTCTTGCCGGCGCCGTTCGGCCCGACCAGCGCGGCGCACTCGCTCGGCCCCAGCGCGAACGTGACGTCGTCCAGCGCGACGCGCCCGCACGCGTAGCGGTGACACAGCGAAGAAACGCGGAGCGCGGGGTGCGGAGCGCGGGGGGCCGAACCGGCCGTCATGTCTTCGTTCCGGGTTCCGTGGCCCGCGCCCCGCACTACCAGCGATCCCAGAGGACCAGTGCGACGGTCGCGGCGGCGAGCAGGGCAAAGGAAATGATATCGGCCGGTACGGTGCGGAACGTGGCGAGTGTGTGAAAGTGGCCGTCGAACCCGCGGCACCGCATCGCGGCCGCGACGTTGTCGGCGCGGTCGGCGCCGCGGACCAGCACCGCCCCGGTCGCGTGCCCCAGCGCGCGGTAGCCGTGCCGCGACGCGCGCACGCGGAACCCGCGGGTGCGCATCGCGATCCGCTGCCGCTTCATCTCGTCGGCCAGCAGGAACGTGTAGCGGTACGCGAGCAGCGTCAGTTGCACCAGGAGGCCGGGCAGTTTCAGCTTGTGTGCGGCCGCGAGCGTGTGGTGGAGCGGGGCGGTACCAAGTAGCAGGAGCGCGAAGCACCCGACCGCGAGCCCGCGGCAGAACACCGCGACGCCCGCAGCGACGCCGCGCTCCGAGATGCGGAACGGGCCGACGTCCCACCCATCCCCATCAAGTGTGAAGGGGAGCACGAGCAGAAACGGTAGTGCCGCGACCGCGAACAGGATCAGCCGCCCACAAACCCACGACCGCGGCACGCGTGCGACGGCGAGCAAGAGGAGACCGAGCGCGAGCGCCGCGGCCGCGGGGGCGAGGTGATCGAGCGCTGCGACCCCGCACACGGCGAGAAACACCGCCGCGAGCTTCCAGCGCGCGTCCCATCGCGCGAGCGGCGAGTCGGGAACGGGTCGGTGGCGGTACGCGAGCGTCATCGCGGCTTTCGCGGGAGCGGTTCCGGGTTCGGCCGCGCGGCGAACTCGGCCCGCAGCTCCGCCTCGGCTTCGGTCCAGTTCTCAAGATCGAGGCCGTGCGGCTTCCCCTTCCGCACCCAGATTTCATACGCCCGCGCCTCGATCTTGTCGTGCGGGATGTCGATCGGCGGAAGGGCCGCGACCGGGGGCGGTACCGCGGTCGAGACGGGAGCGGCAGGCGCGGGCGCCGGTGAAGGGACCGTAGCGGGCGCGTTCCGATTCCGCAGCCGGCGTAACCAGCTCATCATGACCGTTCCTCCGTGCGGGACACGACCTCAACGCGTCTATCTTAGAATATTCGTGCGAATCCGGCGGAACGGCAACGCGGGCGCAACGGCTCACCAAACCTTCATGCCGGAAACGAAGAACGGCCGACGGAGCGTGGCTCCGTCGGCCGTTCGTGCTGCGGATCGACTCTGGGCGTCAATAAATGCCGCCGTGGATGCGCTCGGGCGTGCGGCCGGGCTGATAGTCGGACCAGAACCGGCGCCACTCCTTCTGAATTTTCCGGAAGTCCTCCCACCCGTCCCGGTGTTGAATGCGGGCGTTCGGCTCACCGGGCTCCTTCTCGTCCGGGGCGGCCTTCGCCGGTTCGGTTTTCTCGCTCGCGGGCGCGGCCGGCTGCGCCATCCGCGGCGCCGTGGCGAGGGTGACGGCCGACGGGGGCACGTACACCTTTTGCCCGCCCTCCGCCACGTAGTGCCCCACGAGCTTCACCCGGGTCACGTCCGAATGGTCGCCCAGCCACGGCAGGATCAGGGCGTAGTACTCGCCGAACGTGTCGTTCTTCGCGAGCGTCTTCTTCAGCGCCTCCTTGTCGAGCACCCACCGCTCCGAGGTGGCGGGGCGCTGACCGGCGGGGCGCGGGGTCTCGTCGGTCAGTTCCACGACGAGCGTTCCGCCCGCCTTCGCGAACTTGTGGTTCGCCTCGTAGACGAACAACTGCCCGACGATGCAGGTCGTCAGCTCCCCGGACCGCGTCGGGTCGGGCAGGGAAGCGAGCTTCTTGTCCCACGTCACCGCGATGTCGGCCACCGGCCGCGCCTCCGGTTCGGCGGACGCGGTCGGCTCGACCGGGGCCGGCATCACCGGGGCCGGCTCGACCGGCGCCGTCATCGTCGGGAGCGGTTTGGGGATCGTCACCGCCTCGGCCGGCCGCACCGTGGGCGGGGGCTGAACGGATTCGACGACCGGCAGCGGCGGCAACGCGACCGTCGGGGCGGGTACCGGCCGGCCGAGCTGTTGCGGCGGGATCTGATCGCCCGCGGGCGCCCCCAGAGGGGGATACGCGAGCCCCGGCGGCAGCGGCGGCCCGTACGCGCCGGCCGGACAGGGGACCGGTGGCCCGTAGACCGGCAGCGGCTTCGGTTCGCTCGCCTTGATCGCCTTCAGCGCCGGCAGCGGCTTGTCGCCGGCGGCCCGGTAGCGTCCGCCGATGTACGCCGACGGCTCGGACTCCAGCAGGTTGCCGACGGATGACATCCGCACGCTCCCGATCACCAGCGTGTCGCCGTACGGGCGGAACGTCAGGGCGACCGGCGTGTCCTCCAGCGCCTTCTGGATCTCGCCGACCCGCTGCATCATCTGCGCCGCCTCCTCGTCCGGCAGCTCGCCGTCGAACTTCACGTCCACGCTCGTGATCAGCCCGACGGCCGTCATCCCGTCGCGGGCGAGGTGGTAATCGACGGTGAACGTCAGGTGCCCGGTCGCCGTCTTGCCGCCGAGTTCCTGGGCCTCTGACACGGTCGCGGTGAAGTGGCCGGCCGCGACCTTCACCACGCACCGCTTCGACCCGACCTCGCGGACCCACGTCCCGATCGGGCCGGGCTTCGCGGCGGGGGCGGGCAGAGTGGGCGTCCCGGGTAACCCGTTCGCTGCGGTCGGCCGCACCGTGCCGGTGGCGCACCAGTCCGACGGGAGCGGACCGCTCGCACGCCGCGCCGCGCCCGCCGGGTCTTCCTGGGCGGCCAGTTCGCGCGGCAGCGGGAAGGCCGGGTCCGGGGCGAAGTACTGCGGGTAGTGCTCCAGGTACCGCGGGCTCGGCAGCGTCATCCCGCCGTACCACGTGTCCCCGACCATCTGGAAGAACGCGTTCTTCGCCATCTCCTTCATGGCGTCCGTCGGTCCGGGGCAGCACACCGGGCGGACCGAGCCCGGCATCAGGGTCGTGGGAACCGGGGCCGCGGGCGGAACCATCGGCGGCGGGAGCGGAACACAGACCGGCGCGGCCGGCCGGCTCATCGGCGGGGGGCTGTTGAAGTCGATACCGATCCGCTCGACCGCCTGCGGGCAGGTCGCCGCGCTCGTGAGAGGCCCGACCGATGCGCCGGCCGGGGGGCGAGGGGGCTGCATGCGGACGTTCGGGTCGCTCGAATACTGGTTGAGGATGACCCCGGACGCGCCGGTCGTCTTGAACGGCGTCGGTTCCGGTACCTTGCCGTCCTTCGCCCGCTTGTACAGCCCGCCGAGAATCATCAGCTCCTTCTTGTCGCCCCCTTCGATCGGCGTTTTCAAGTGGCTCACCATCAGCCCGGCGGGCGTCACCTTCGTGCGGAACGAGAACGGCAGGTCGGTCAGCTCCTGGAAGAGTAACGACAGTTCGGCCAGTTCCATCCCGACCGCGGTCTCGGACTTGCTCTCGCCCTTCAGGTCCACGTCCCCGCTCGTGATCGCGCCGTAAACCAGCCCGTCCCGGGTGACCGTGCAGTGCGCGGTGAACGTGAAGGTTACGGTCTTGCCGTCCTCGTGCTGGGTGACCCGCACCGTCATCTCGTCGCCGGCGAAGCTGACTACGATCAGCCCCACGCCCGCGTCGCGGTACCACGTCCCGTTGAGTGGGGCACCGCTCGACGGGTGCGCCGCGACCGGCAGCGGGCGCGGCAGGGGCACTTCGTACGCAACCGGTGAGGCGTGCGGGGCGGACGGGGCGCAGGCCGGAACGGCGGTCGGCGGAGCCTGTCCGATCCCGCACACGCCGACCACGAACGAGCCCGCTTGCGTCTGCTTCACCACCACGGGGCCGGACGCGTATTTTGCCGGGAGGGTGGCCTCGTCAATCTCGATCACGAACGACCCGGCCGGCACCGGCGCCGGGGGCAAGAAGAACTGGGGCGCGTCCGGCCGCGGCATCAGGCGCTGGAGGCCGCCGGCCCCGATGGCGAACGCCCCCGAGTGCGGCATGCGAACCTCGCACCCCTGACAGGCGGCCGGAGAGGGGGCGGAACAACACCCCGACGGGGCCGGGGCGACCGGCGGGGCCATCGGCGGCACCGGAACTTCCGTCGCGGTCGGCCGGTTCATGGGCAGTGGGGCTTCAACGGCAACGCCCCAGGTCTGGGAGGGGCCGCCGAAAACACCGAATGACCCGCCGATTACAACCGTCCGGGGGGCCGGTGCGACGGCCGACCGCTCGCGCGGCATCGGCGCGACTTCGTACGTGTGAATCGACCGCACATCGCCGGTCGCGCGGGGCATCGGGGCCGCGGCCCGCGGCCCCTGGGCCGCGGCGGGCGCGCCGAGTGCCGCGACGAGCAACCCGGTCAGAGCGAATCGCGGGACTGTCCGACTCGACATGCACGGTCTCCTTGGGGGAGTATTCGACCGCGGAAGTGGGGCGAACCGCGCGGGATAATGCCCGGAGGCACCCGAACGCACAACCCCAATGAGCCCGCATGAAACCCCTCGCTCGCTTCACCCGCGGGGCGCTCTCGTCCGACCCGCCGGCCCCACGCACCCCTCCGCCCGCGGAGAGCGGCGCGAACCACTGCCGCGGCCGCGCCCGTCCTCATACCATGTCCGAATCGAACGCCCTCTCGCCGTAAGGTTCCGCCATGCTCGTTCCGCTGTCCTGGCTGAAGGACTACGTCCCGCTCCCGACCGATCCGGGGGTGCTCGTCGAACGGCTCACCATCGCCGGGCTCGAATCGTCCGGCGTGCGGGTGTTCGGGCTGCCCGTCCCGGGCACCCTGCGCGTGAAGCCCGATGACGCGGGGCTCGTGTGGGACCGCGATAAGCTCGTCGTTGCGAAGGTGCTCAAGATCGAGAAGCACCCCCAGGCCGACAAGCTGAAGCTCGTCACGCTCGACTACGGCGCGAAGGAGCCGAAAACGGTCGTCACCGGGGCGGAGAACATCGCCCCCGGCCAGAGCGGGATGAAGATCGTCCTCGGGTTGCGCGAGTCGCGGTACTTCTTCGCGGGGAAGGACGGAAAAAAAACGGTGATGACGCTCCAGCCGAAGGAGCTGCGCGGCATCCCCAACGACGCGATGTGCATGTCCGACTACGAACTCGGCGTCGCGGACGAGAGCGAGGGCATCATCATCCTCGACGACACCGACCCGCCGCCCGGCACGCCCGTTCAGGACCTGCTCGGCGAGATCGTCGTCGAACTCGACATCCTGCCAAACATGGCGCGCTGCCTCTCCATGATCGGCATCGCCCGCGAGGTCTCGGCCCTCACCGGCGACGCCACCCGCATCCCCGAAACGAAACCCGTCACGGCGTCCGAGACGATCGACGGCAAGGTGAAAGTCGAGATCGCCGACCCGAAGCTCTGTTCGCGCTATACCGCGACCATCATTCGCAACGTCACAATCGGCCCGGCGCCGCGGTGGATGCGGTCGCGGCTGCACTACGCCGGGATGCGGCCCATCAGCAACGCGGTGGACATCACCAACTACGTGATGCTCGAACACGGCCAGCCGCTGCACGCGTTCGACTACGACGTGCTCGTGACGCGCGCCGGCGGCAAGCCGCCCACGATCACCGTTCGCCCCGCGAAGGTCGGCGAGAAGCTCAAGACGCTCGACGGCCAGGACCGCGAACTGCTGCCGGACAACCTCGTCATCGCGGACACCGCGGGGCCGATCGCGCTGGCGGGCGTGATGGGCGGCGCGGAAACGGAGGTACATGCCGGCACCAAGAACATCCTGCTCGAAAGCGCGTGCTTCGACTTCGTGAGCGTGCGGAAGACGGCGCGGCAGTTCAACCTGTTCAGCGAGGCGAGTACGCGGTTCAGCCGCGGCGTTCCCCCGGAACTGGCGAAGCCGGCCGCGGCCCGCGCCGCGCAACTGTTCCACGACCACGCGGGCGGAGAAGTACTAGCCGGCACCGTGGACGCGTACCCCGAGAAGGTTTCGCCGCAGGTGATCGACCTCACCGCGGCCGAAATCCGCCGCCTGCTCGGCTTCGACATCCCCGCGGCCGAAGTCGTTCGCGCGCTGTCGGCGCTTCAATTCCAGGTGGAACCGGATGGCGAAGACGGTTGGACCGTGACGACCCCGCCGACGCGACTCGACATCCAGGCCGGCGCGGCCGACCTGATCGAAGAGCTGGCCCGCGTCTACGGCTACGACAAGCTCCCGGAGCGTCTGCTCCCGCTGGAGCTGCCGGAGCCGAAGGGTAACCGCGCGCTGGAACTCGAAGACCGCGTCCGCGACCTGCTCGCCGACCAGGGGTTGCAAGAGGCGATCACGTATTCGCTGACGAGTGCGGAGGTGGAGGGGAAGTTGATGCCGGGGAGACCTGCCCCCCC
>JAFKJJ010000031.1:19126-32173 GCA_017306025.1 Planctomycetota bacterium | reverse complement strand
TCCATCGGGCGGCGAGTGTGTTCGGCTACTTCAGCTACAACTTCTGCTGGGCCGTGCGGACCCTGCGCGTGAAGGGAGAAGGCGGTCGCCACCGGCCGCGAACACCGGCGATGGCCGCCGGGTTGACCGACCGCGTGTGGTCACTCAGCTAGTGGCTGGCCTATCCCGTCGTACAACGCAAGTAGGGCACCACCCACTTTTCCCGCACCGACAATTTCCGGTCGGGCGGTGTAAGGTCCGGGTGGGATCGCCGACTAATCCGGAGGGCGGAGGCCCGCCGGCCGACACGAGGAGCGCGATGAGTCGAGGGCTAGAACCGACGGACCGGGTCGCGGCCGACCCGAGCGGGTGGGTGGAGCGGCACGGCGACTACCTGTACCGATTCGCCGCCGCCGCCGTTCGCCACCGGCAGGCGGCCGAGGATCTGGTTCAGGAAACGCTGCTGGCCGCGTGGCGGGGCCGGACGGGCTTTGTCGGAGAGGCGTCCGAGCGGACCTGGCTGACCGCGATCCTCAAGCGGAAGGTGGTCGACTGGCTCCGACGGCGGGTCCGGGAGCGGCTCCGGACGGCCGCCCAGGAGCAGGACGGCTTCGTCACCGCCCTGTTCACCCGCCGGGGCGAGTGGAAGGCGCCGCCCGGGCGGTGGGGCCGCGGCGACCCGGTCGAGCCCGACGAGCGGGAGGAGTTCTGGACGGTCCTGCACGACTGCCTGGGCAAACTCCCACCGCGGTTGCACGACGCCTTCGTCCTCCGCTACCTGGACGAGGCGGCGGGCGAGGAGGTGTGTAGGGAACTCGGGCTGACGCCGTCCAACCTGTGGGTGATGTTACACCGGGCCCGGCTCCGTATGTGGTGGTGCCTGTCCCGGAACTGGTTCGGCGAGGAGCCGCAATCCGGAGAAACCGTGCCATGATTTGCCGGACCGCGGTCGAACTCATCTGCCGGTCCGCGGACGCCCCGCTGTCGGCGGGCGCGCGGGTCGGTCTCGGGGTCCACACCCTGTTCTGTAGCCCGTGCCGTCGATTTCAAAGGCAGGTGCGTCGTCTCGACGCGGCCTGTGGGGCGGCCGCCCGGGAGGCCCCGTCGGGCCGGGAAACGCTCTCCGCCGCCGCCCGGGAGCGAATCGTGGCCGCCCTGCGGGACTTGTGAGGGAGGCGCCGGGCCGTCTCGGAAGTGCGTCACACGACGCTTACCGCGACCTCGGACCCGAACGCCGCGGCCCACCGGGCTACGCGCTCCAGCCGGCCGCGCGCTCCCTCGATTGATCGCGGAACGAGTATCGCGCGGAGCCCGTCGGCCGTCGCGTGGGATGCGTCCAGCCCGCTGCCGCCGAGCGCCGCTTCCTGTTCGGACAGCACACCGATGGTACCCGCGGTTGGGTACGAAGAAGCGCCCCCGCGTCATGTGGATGGGCGGCAGGTCAAAAGCCAGCACGAGTTCTTCCGATTCGAGGTGTTGGCGGAGTAACTCGAACCGGACCGGATGGCTTCCCTCACCGTCTGCGTATTGCACGAACAGCCAGAGTTCGCGCTCTCGTAACGGGAACGACGTACCCGCAGGAGGTCGGAGGCTGGTCTCGATACGCGGATGGTGTACGGCAAGCCCAACGGCCCGGACGAAGCTTCGACTTTGCGGCGCACGATCACACGACGAACCAGCGGGGCGACGCTCATCACGGGCTCCTCGTTCCAACAGTCAGCGTAACATCGTCTTCGCCTCAACGGAAGTTACACCACCTCGCGCACCTTCAGGGCGCCGTCGGGTTGCCAGTCGAAGAGCATCAGGTCGGCCGGTTGACCGACCTCGATCGTCGTTACCGGCAACCCCAGAAGTTGCCGCGGGCGTGCGGACGCCAGATCGACCGCGTCCGCCAAACTCACCCCGGCCATCCGGACCACATTCGCCACGCAGGCGTCTGTGAAATGTCCGCTGCCCGCCAGAAACGGCGTGCCCGACACCACCACCTTTCCGCCCGGCAGCACCTCCAGGTCCGTGTCCCACGCGCGGTACCTTCCCGGCGGCAGGCCCGCCAGACTGCTCGCGTCGGACGTGATGAGCAGTCGGCTCACGCCCTTCACGCGGACGAAGCACTTGACCAGCGTCGCGGGCAGGTGGTGGCCGTCGGTGATGATGCTCGCCTGAAGCTCGTCACAGGCGAGTTGCTCCCACACGTAGTTGTCGTGCCGCGGGAGCATCGCGTGACAGCCGTTACCCAGGTGCGTGCTAGTCCGCGCGCCCGCCTTCACCGCGTCGCGGATCTGCGCGCCGGTCGCGGCCGTGTGGCCGATCGCGACCACCACGCCGGCCGCGGCCAGTTTCTCGGTGAACGCCAGCGCCCCGGCGCGTTCCGGGGCGAGCGTCACCATCCGGATGCGCCCGCCCGCGGCGTCCTGGAGGCGACAAAACTCGTCCCAGTCGGGGTCGCGTGCATACTCCCGCGGGTGCGCGCCGCGCGGCCCGTCTTCGCCCGACAGATACGGCCCTTCGAGGTGGAAACACGGCATCCGGCGCGCGAGTTCGGCGTCCGAGTCGAGTACCTTCGCGAGCGTCGAGAAGCCGTGCCGCAGCGCGCCGAAGCCGTTGGTGATGAGCGTCGGGCAAAACGCGCCGATGCCGTGCGCGCGGCACACGTCGGACACCGTCCGAACGTCGTCGGGGGTCAGGTCGGCCGAGTTGAAGCTGATCCCGAGGCAGCCGTTGATCTGCGGATCGAAGAACGCCGGCGCGATCCACGCGCCCGGCTGCTGGTCGGAGTCGGCGACGGCCGCGATACGGCCGGCTTCAACGGTGACCGCGACCGGGTGCCCGGTCGTGTAGTGTCGAGCGTGAAGAATCATGAGCGTTTGGCGGTGGTGTGGTCCAACGGGCGGGGGTAGATTGAGTTAGAAGTATTGCGCCACTTCACCACAGTTTTTGGGTGAACGCCATGTCGCGCCGTGCGATTCCGTTCGTGTTCGCCGTCGCCGTGTTCTCGTACGGCGCGTTCTCTCACCACTGGGCGACGATCGCGTGCGCCGCGCCGGTGCCGCCGACCCCGAAGCCGGATGACTCCGCGTCCGCGTCGGCCCGAAAGCTGCTCCAGAACCGCAAGATCCAGAAGGAACTGAAGATGTCGGCCGAGCAGCGGATCGTGATCCTCGACGGGTTGGCCGACATCGAGGAGGAGCACGAGAAGAAGCTCACCGAACTGGCCCGCATGCCCAACCCGAGCGAAGAGGACTACGACAAGCTCGACAAGGCGCGCCAGAAGCGGACCGACAAGCTGCTCGCCGACGCGGCCGCGAAGACGCTGACCGCCCCGCAGCGCACGCGGCTCCGGGAGTTGCACCGGCGGCTCCTCGGCCCGATCGCGTTCACCGACGCGCAGGTCGAGAAGAGGCTCCAACTGACCGACGCCCAGAAGAAGAAGGCGGCCGTAATCGCCGAACAGATGAAGGCCGAGGTCGAGCGGTATCTCGACGGGGACGGCGACGAGAACGAGGCCAAGCGCAAGGCCGACCTGTTCAGCTTCCGCAAGGCCCGGCTCAAGGAGATGGAAGACGCGCTCACGGCCGACCAGAAGACCGCGTGGGACGGCCTGCTCGGCGCCGCCCCGACCGGCTTCCTGGTCGACGAACTGTGGCTGAAGATCGAGGAGGAAACGGACCTGCTCGGCCCGCCGGGCTGAGCGGATTGCGGGTGCCGAGTGCCGAG
Organism: Planctomycetota bacterium; assembly: GCA_017306025.1. GTDB lineage: Bacteria > Planctomycetota > Planctomycetia > Gemmatales > Gemmataceae > Gemmata. Next base: position 28,480 of record JAFKJJ010000031.1, on the reverse strand, counting down.
CGAAGGCAGAGGAACGCCCCCGCGTCTTCGCTCGGCACTCGGCGCTACTCCGGCTCTTCCGCCGGCTTACGGCGCAACAACCGGGCCAGTCCGTAGCCCACGCCGACCGCCGACAGCACGCCGACGGCGCCCGCGGCGAGCATGATCCAGTCGCGGCGGTCCGGCGGCCACAGCGCGCGCTCCGGCGGGGCGACGTGGACCGGCACCGGCGCCGGGAACGACTCGATCGCCGGCTCCGCCACGAGTTCGACGTCCACCTCTTCTGCGCCCGGTTCCGCGGGCAGCGCCGGAGCCGGGAGCCGCTGCGGCACCGGAAGGGGGACCGGGACGGACCGCGGGGCCGCGGGGGCGACGGGGCGCGGCGTCGGCCCGGTCTTCAGCGCCGGTGCGGGGGCGGTGGCCGGCTTCACCGGACGCGGGGGCGAAACCGGCGCGGGCGCGGCGGCCGGTTTGGTCGGTTGCGGGACGCCCCCGGCCGGCTTCGCGGCGGGCAGCACCGCCTTCGGGATCGCCAACTGTGATTCGCTCTCCAGCCAGTCCTTGTACGCGGCCAGGATGTTCGGCACCGCCACCGGCGCGCCGCCGCCCGCATACGGTTTGAGTGCCGCGGCCGCTTCCGCGGGCGTCTGGTAGCGGTCCTCGGGCCTCTTGGCCAGGAGCCTGTCCATCACCGCCTGGAACCCGGCCGGCACCCCGCCCTCCACGAGCGGACCGAGCGCCGGCGGCTTCTCGGTGGCGTGCTTGAGCATCTGGGCCATGATGTTCGTTTCGGGGAACGGCGGGCGCCCCGCGAGGCAGTGGAACAGCACGCACCCGATGCTGTACACGTCGGCGCGGATGTCGGCGCTCCGGGCGTCCTTCGCCTGCTCGGGGGCGAGGTAGTCCGGCGTGCCCAGCACCGACCCCTCCTGCGTGAGCTGCGTTTCGATCGCGGCCTCCGGGGCGTCCTCGTCGAACAGCTCGCGGCCCAGTCCGATGTCGAGGATCTTGACCGTCGCGTCCCACGTGGCGTCCGGCTTCCCCTCGGCGGCGGCCGGCGTGAGCATCAGGTTCGACGGCTTGATGTCGCGGTGGACCGTGCGCCGCTCGTGCAGGTGCTGGAACCCGTCGAGCGCCTGGCGGACGAGCCGCACCGCCTCGCCCACCGGCAGCCGCCCCCGCCGGTCGAGCACCTCGTCGAGCGTCTCGCCCTCCAGGTATTCCATCACGATGTAGTGGACCCCACCGCTCTCGCCGACCTGGTAGGCGCGGACGACGTTGGGGTGGTCGAACTGGGTGAGCAGCCGGGCCTCGCGCTGGAACCGGCCGAGGGTGTGCGAGTTCTTCGCCTTCGACGCCGGCAGGACCTTCAGCGCGACGACCTGGCCGAAGTTGTGGACGGCCTTGTACACGCCGCCCATCTGGCCCTTGCCGATCTGGTCGAGGATCTTGTACCCGCCGACGAAGAACCCGTCCGCGCGGCCGCGCTGGACGAGCGCCGCCTGATAGTCGGTGAGCGCCCGTCGGGCGACGAGGAACCGGCGGAACGAGTCCACGCGGGTGTCGCTGCCGGGCCGCTCCTCCTTCCACCTCTTGTAAAGTGCGTCCACTTCCTCGGCCGGCAGCAGCTTGCTCTTGACGAGAAGCGCGCAGTAGTCGGGTGCGGTCGTTGCGGGGGTGGCCATGACGTCGTGTTTGGTATTTCGTGTTTGGTGTTGCGGGCTCGGTGTTCGCGTTCGTCGGACAAGAGTTGCGAAGGTAGTATCGGTGCTTCGGTTCGTGGCGCGTGAAACGACCGTCGGCTCACGCGCCCGGCTGAACGCGAAACACCAAACACCAAACACCATCACCGTGGGAGCATCTTCAGCCCGGCGCGGGCCAGTTCGACCCACCGGTGTTCCGCTTCGACCGGTCCGTAAGCCGCAACGACGCTCTCCCACGCGGCCCGCGCCTCGGCGGCTTCGCCGTCGCGCGCCAACCGGAGGCCGCGCAGGTACGCTTTTTCGGCCGCGGACCGCGCGTCGGGCTTCGCCCCCTCCGCGATCGCGCGCTGGAGCTCGCGCCGGTCGCGGACCCTCGTGCGGGCCGCGGCAATTTCTTCCTTGTACCGGTTGGGGTACTTCTGCGCAAGCGGGTCCAGGTATTTCTCGAACGCCGCGTCCCAGTCGTCCGGATTCTCCGACGCCAGGAGCGGCCGCGCCGACTCGTACAGCTCCTCGGCCGACTTCGTGGGCCACGCGAACGGCAGCACGAGCGCCGCGACCGCGATCAGGAACAGCGGGATCACGACGATCGGGCGCTTCAGCAGCGGCCGCGGTTCCGGTTCCGGTTCGTGGCCGTCGGGCAACCCGCCGAGCGCCGCGGGCAGCGCCGGGGCCTCCGCGGTGTCGGGCGTCAGTTTCGCGGGCCACGCGAGTTTTTCGCCCTTGCGTTCGAGCTTCCCCCTCAGGCGCTCCAGTTCTTCGATCACGGCGGCCGCGGTGCCGGGCCTGCGCGCCGGGTTCTTGTCGAGTAGAGTGCAAACGAACTCGTCGAACTCCGGCGGCAGATCCGGCACGAGGTTGGCGGGCCGCTCCGGAAGCGTGTAACACTGCTTGTGCATCAGTTCAACGACCGATCCGGCCGCGAACGGCGGACGGCCCGTCACGAGAGTATAGAGCACCCCGCCGAGAGAATACAAATCGCTGCGCCGCGTGAGCGGCTTTCCGCTGGCCGTTTCGGGCGGCTGGTATGCCGACGAGCCGATCGCGGGGACGTGCGAGAGCGGCGGCGGGAACACTTTCGCGAGCCCGAACGCCAGAACCTTCAGCGTGCCGTCGGGCGCGAGGACGAGGTGCGCCGGCTTCAGGTCGCGGTGGAGGACGTTGCGGTTGTGCGCGTGTTTGAGCGCGCGGGCCGCCTGTACGGCAACGCCGAGCACCTCGGGCCACGGCCGCCGGCCGCCTTCGAGCAGCTTCGCGTAGTCGGTGCCGTCGACCAGTTCGGACACGACGAACGCCAGCCCGCCGTGGACGCCGCTGTCGAGCACCTTGACGATGTTGGCGTGGTCGAGCCGCTGGAGGGGGAGCAGTTCCGCGGTGAGCCGCTGGACGGCGGTCGGGTCGCGGGCCTCGGTATAGACCTTGACGGCCGCGCGGCGCTCCGGGTCGTCGTAGCCGCGGGCGCGGTACACCACGCCGAGCGGCCCGCGCCCGATCTCCGCCTCCACGAACCAGTTCCCGACCCGCGCGCCGATCATGCCGATACTATAGGTGAACGCCGCACGCGCGCCTGCGGCTCACGGGCCAAGTGATGACACCGAGAACCGCCGTCCTGCTCATCGCCCACGGCAGCCGCCGGGCCGAGGCGAACGCCGACCTGGAGTTCGTCGCGGAAGCGCTCCGCGCGCGCGGCCGCTATCCGGTCGTCTGCGCGTCGTACCTGGAGTTGGCGGAGCCGAACATCGAAGCCGGCGGAATAAAGTGCGTCGAGGCCGGCGCGACGGACGTGATCCTGGTGCCGTACTTCCTCTCGCCGGGCGTTCACGTCGCCGAGGACCTGACCGCGGCCCGCGACGCCCTCTCTACACGATTCCCGCACGTGCGGTTCGTGCTCGCGGAACCGCTCGGGCGTCACCCGATGCTCGTGGACGTGGTGGAGCAGCGCGCCGACGAGGTCACGCGAACCACTTCCGCACTTCCGCCGCCCGCGGGTGGGTGAGCCCGTCGAGCACGGTCCCGCTCGCCTCGCGCAGCTTCAGCCACTCGACCAGCGGGGAGAACGTGCCCCCGCACAGCCCGTCGGCGATGAGCGTTGCGCCCTGCGCCGCGTGCTTCACCCACGCGCCGGGCAGGTCGCCCGCGTAGTGCAGCCGGTAGAAGCTCCGCGGCAGCTCGCCGAGCGCGTCCCGCGTGAAGTCCGGGTGCGTCTGGAACAGTGTGCCGCCGTAATAGACGTCCTGGAAGCCGTGGATACTGAGGAGGCCCGACACGGCCTTCCCGAACGATTCACGGAACGCGGCGCGGGCCGTTTCACAGTTCGAGATGTCGGCGAGTCCGCCGTGGAACAGGTCCGCCTTCTGGAGCGGTGAGAGCAGGTACGCGGACTCGCCGTCCCACGCCCCCGCGGACCGCCCGCCGAGCGGCCCGCTCGTGCCGCCGAGCCCGTCCACGATCTGCTTGTCCTTCAACACGACCAGCGCCGTGAACGCCGACCCGAATTCCACTGCGAGCGCCGGAGCGTCGCGGTTATGTTGAGCGAGCGCCAGCGCCGCAACGCACAGCTTGTCCGCGGTGCCGAGATCGACCTTGTTCAGTTTGCGGTGCGCGGGCACCGTGGGGAGGTGAATCACACCCGGCAAGAACACGACCGGCAACCCGCTGTCGCGGAGCGCACGGACCGTGGCGGAGAAGCCGCCGACGCCCTTCGCCGCCCGCTCGTCGGGCCGCACGAGCGACATGAGGGCGAGCTGCGCGTCGGTGCAGTCCGCGGCGCGCACCAGCGGAAGGCCGTAGCCGCTGGGACCCGCGATCAGGTCGAACGGACCCGCTTCGCGGAGCCACTGAACGGGCAGGGTCGGGTCGGCGCGGAGTTCGTCCGGCTCGATCCGCACCTGACCGAGAACGCGGCCGTCCTCGACGGCGAGGATGTCGAGCGAGGACGTTCCGGGATCGCAACCGGCGACGCGTGGCATGATCCGATCAAATTAGCCACAGGGGCGTGGAGAACACAGAGAGAAAGGCCAGCACAGGCTTTCCAAAGCATTCGCGACCCACTTCGCCAGCGAGGGAAACGTTCCAACGAAGTAGTCGCCCGCGGTCCGTGACCTCGGAAGCGAAACCGGCGACGGCCGGTGCGGCACATTCTCTCCGGACTTCGTCGGCAGCAGTCACCCGGTGAGGGGCCGATTCTGGTGACGGGACGTCGCTGGCCTTGACGTATACTTCCTTTCCGGAGGCGAGCTTCGGCGCCAAATCGGCATACGGTTTAAAGTGTCCCGCGCCCTCGCGCTCCACTTCGGTCTACTTGCTCGGCTCGATCACCCCGGCTTTTCGACACTGGCTCTTGTCACTTTCGTGCGCTGCACGTTCAGGAGGTTCAGACCACGGACGCGGGCGACCTCCGCCAGCCGTTCGTCGGTAAGGGCCGAGTCGGTGATCCACAATTCCGTCAGCGCCGGGGAGCCGCCCAGTTCCGCCAGCGCTCCCGCCTCGACCGCACCGTCCTTCAGGGTCAGCGCCTCCAGCTTAGGCATCGCCGCGACGAGCCGGGCCAGCCGCCGGTCGAATCGGGGGAGTTGAACGAATTCGAGCTTCCGCAGCGGCAGTTGCGCCACCGACGTCAGCCCCTTCTCCGTGATCTTCTCGGCCCGGCCGAGGTCGTGCAGCCCGAGGCGCTCCAGCTTCGGTAGTTCCTTCAGCCGGGCGAGCAACGCGTCGTCGGCCGGGCCGGCGGACAGGTGAAGGTTGCTGAGCTTGGGGAACGGCTTGAGCGCGGTCAACGTTTCCGGCGTGAGTTCGATCCGCAGCCAGAGCGAGTCGAGGGTCTTCGCACACGGGCCGGCCGCGAGTTGTTCCAGGTCCGCGGCGCTCGGGGCGATGTGATAGGTGTAGTCCTTCACCTCCCGCAGGGCCGACAGGGACCGGAGCAGGTCGAGCACGGCCCGCGAGGAGCCGGCGGGCAACTTCTTCATGAGGTAGATCCGGAATACGAGGAACGGCCCGTCCGGCAGCGGCTGTCCGGGCTTCACGTCGAGCGTGCGCCCGTCCGGCAGTCGCAACGCGATGAGTTGGCAGTCCGGGAGCAACCACTCGGCCGCCCGGCGGTCCGGGGAAACCTTCGGGTCGATGACGCCCCCGGGCCACAGGATCTTGCAGAGCGGCAGCCGTGCGGCAAGTCGTTCGGCGCCCTCCTTCGTCACCTTCGACTCCCGGAGGTCCAGACCCCGAAGGTTGGTACACCCGGCGAACCGTTCCAGCGCATCGTCCCCGACGTTGCCGTCGCTCACCTTGACCTCGGTGCGGACCCCGAACGCCCCCAGGGGGGCGTAGCCGTCCGGTCCGGTCGGGGGCGAGTACCAGAGGAGCAGGTTCGTGAGCCGCCCGGCCTTGCCGATCGCCCGCAGCGCGTCGGGGTCGGGCCGGACGCTGAACAGGTACAGCCCCTGTAGGTCGGGCATTGCGGCCAGCAACTCCCCGCCGCGACGGTCGATGGCGGTGTTCGACTTGAGCATGAGCCCGGTCAGCGGCAGGGCCGCGATGGCCGCCCACTTCCGCTCGCTCACCGGCCCCCGGTCTCCCAGGCCGTAGAGCGACAAGAACCGGAGGGCCGGTAACTCCTTCAGCCGTTCCACGTCCTCGTCCCCGCTCGCCGCGGCGCTGATCTGGAGGGAGTCGAGCTTCGGAAATTGTCTGAGGGCCGCCACCGCCTCCGCGTTCAGCGGGCCGTTGGCGTCGAACGCGGTCAGCGTGCCTCGTACGGGCGTCCCGGCGAGACGGGCGAGTTCCGCCGCGGTCCATTGCAGTTCGCCGGACGGGTCGGTGATCGACTCCACGCCGCCCGCCAGGGCCAGCGCCGGCAGGAGGTCGGTCGTGATGAAGTCGTTCACCTGCCCCGTGCCCGGCTGGATGTAAACTCGGAGGACGACGAACGGCTCGTCCGGCAGTCTGTCGCCCCGCTGGACGGACGCCTCATTTCCGGAGGCGAGCCGTAGCCCGAGGCCCACATGCGGGTTGAGCCGTTGCGCCGCGGCCCGCTCCCGGTTCGCGTCCGGGGGGGGCGGCGCCACCTTCTCCGGCGGCTTCACCACCGGCGGCAGCGTCTTCGGGACCCACAGCCGCACGCTCTCCCGGCCGTTCTTCCCGAGCTTCACGCGGGGCGGGTGCAGGTTCAGCCCCGGCGGCGGGTTCACCGGCTCGACCGCGTACTCGCCCGGCGGCAACACGAACTCGCGGTCCCGCGTCCGGTCGCGGACCACCCGCCCGTCCCTCTTCACCACCACTTCCCATGTCGGGTCGTCCGCCTCGACGACCAACTTCCCCCTCGACCCGCCGCCGAACAGGACCGCGAGTACCGCGGCGCAGGTCAGCACCACCAGTCCGAACCCCGCCCACAGCAGCCGGCGGCGCGACTTCGGCGCTGTCGGCGGTTCGGTCGCGTCCTCTTCCTCCGGCTCGGATTCGCTCGGCTCGGTCAGGTCGATGTCGGCCCACGGGTCGGGACCGGTCGGTTCGGCGAACGACGGCAGCGCGATCACTTGAACCCGCGGCATGCTGAGGGCGCTTTCTATCGCTTCGAGTTCTGCGGCCACGGCCTGAGCCGTTTGCGGCCGCGCGTCCGGGCTTTTGGCCATCAGCCGGCCGATCAGGTCGGAGACGGGTTGCGGAACGTCGGGGGCCGCTACGTGCGCCGCGGGCGGGTGGTGCTCCGTCACCGCCAGCAGCACCGCGAACGTGCTCGCGCCGGTGAACGGCACGTTCCCGGTCGCCATCTGGTAGAGCACGACGCCCAGACTGAACAGGTCGGACCGGTGGTCGACCGGTTCGCCCTTCGCCTGCTCCGGGGACATGTACGCGGGCGTCCCGAGGATCGCGCCGCGGGCCGTGAGCTGTTCGGAGTCCTCGCTCGGGCCGGACGCGGTGGCGCGGGCCAGCCCGAAGTCGAGGATGCGCACGCGGCGCTTGGGGCCGTCGAGCCACACGTTACCCGGTTTGATGTCGCGGTGGACCAACCCGGCGGCGTGCGCCGCGGCCAGCCCCTCCGCCATCTCGCGCGCGATGCGGACCAGTTCGCCGACCGGCGGGCGCGGGTTCTGCTTGAGGGCCGCGCCGAGCGTCAGCCCCTTCAACAGCGGCATCGCGATGAACGGGACGCCGTTCGCCTCGCCGACCTGGTGGATGACGGCGACGTTCTCGTGTTCGACCTGGGCCTGCGCCTGGGCCTCGCGCTGGAACCGCGCCTTGGCGCGGGCGTCGGCCGCCACGTCCGGGAGCATCACCTTCAGCGCGACGAGCCGCTTGAGGTGCGTGTCCTCGGCGCGGAACACGACGCCCATCCCGCCGCGCCCCAGTTCCGCGAGCACGCGGTACGCGCCGAGCCGGCCGAGCTCGTCGCCCCGTTGCGGGGGCGACAGGAACGCGTGCGGCGTGCGGTCCGTCGGGCCGGTCGGTGCGTGGGGGGCGGTGTCGCCCTCCGACCGCGACACCCCGGTGGCGCTGAGCGGCGGCGCGGGCTCCGAGGTCGAATCGGCCGGGCGGGGGTCCATACGAGGAAGGCCTCCGGATCGTGCGGGATCGGTCCTACCGTTTTACCCGCGTTCGCGGCACGTCACAAGCGCGCGATTCGCGCCCGGCGCGCGCCTCGGAGCGGACGCGCGTTAGCGCCCCTTTACACCCCCCGTGACGCGACCTGAATACTCGGCTGGTAGCGTCCGAAGGTTTTCGTGTGACGCGCAAACCTCTGAAAAGTCAGGGGAAACTCGCGCGCCCCGAAGTTGACGCGCTCCGCGAAGTCGTCCTAGAGATTGATATCTGAAACGCGTGCCGCACCCCGATCGGCCCTCCCCGATCGCCCGGCACACGGGTGCCCGACAGACGAGTTCGACCCCCGCTCGAACTCACCCGCGGCACCAGCCGAGTTCGGTAACGCAGGTCTCCCCCCGACCCGTCGTCGCCTGACCCCCAATCGGCCCACAGTCGCGAACACGCGACCCGCCGCGCCGCCCGGCTCGCATCGGGTCCGCGGACGGTACGCGCCCCGACGGCTCCGACGCCGCCGCCGGGACCCCATTGCCGCCGCGGAGGCGGCACCGACCGACACCCCACGGAACCGGCCACCCGGCACCGGCGCGCGACCGATCGCGCGCCGCCGGGGCCGCACGGACCGGGCCGGTCGCGACGGCGTCACGGATCGCTCGCGGAACGGAACCCACTGAACCGGCACGACGCCGCCCGCACGAAACAACCGGACGCCAAGGTACCGCATCATGTTTACCCGCTCGACCCGTACCGCGAAGCCCGCCCGCACCGTCCTGCGGCTGGAAGCGCTCGAGGCGCGGGAGGTGCCCGCGATCCTGATCCAGCTCGACTACTCGCACGACGTCTCCGGGTTCTTCAACAACCCCGAGGCCCGCGCCACGATGGAGCAGGTCGCGAGCGACCTGGGCAACAGCCTCGACGCGAGCCTCGCGGCCATCACCCCCGCCGGCGGGAACACCTGGACCGCGACCTTCTTCGACCCGGCCACCGGCGGCCAGACGTCGGTCTCCAACCTGTCGATCGGCGCCAACACCATCAAGGTGTTCGTCGGCGCCCGGTCGATGAGCAACTCGGAGGCCGGGTTCGGCGGGTACGGCGGGTACAGCATCTCCGGGACCCAGGCGTGGCTGGACACGGTCCA
>JAFKJJ010000031.1:0-19091 GCA_017306025.1 Planctomycetota bacterium | reverse complement strand
ACGGCGGGTTCTCCCCGTGGGGCGGGAGCGTCACCTTCGACACCACCCAGAACTGGTACTTCGGGTCGTCCGCGTCGGGGCTGGCCTCCAACCAGCTGGACTTCTACTCGGTGGCGACGCACGAACTGGGCCACGTCCTCGGCATCGGCACGGCGCCCCAGTGGAAGAGCCTGGTGTCGGACGGCGCGTTCCACGGCGGCGGCGCGGTGAGCGTCTACGGCGGCGCGGTGCCGGTCAACGCGGCCGGCGATCACTGGGCCGACGGGCTCACCCTCAACGGCCAGTCGGCCAGCCTCGACCCGTCGCTCGCCTACGGCCGCCGGGTGACGTTCTCGGCGCTGGACTCCGCGGCACTCAACGACCTCGGCTGGGGCTCCGGGTCGGTCCCGGCCGCCTCCTCTCCGGGCGCCTCCGTGACGCCGACCGTGACGCTGGTGCCGGTGGCCGGCACCGACGGGACCATCAAGCAGTACGCGGTCATCAACGGAACGGTGGTCGCGACCGGGGCGGTGTACTCGCCGTTCCCCGGCTACCGCGGCCAGTTCCAGACGGCCTACGCCGACTTCGACCACGACGGGACGTTCGACGTGGCCGTGGCGACCACCGGTCCCGGGCTGGGCATCATCGCCGTCATCAGCGGGGCCGACGGGCACTACATCGGCGGCCCCGTCCTGTCCCTCGGCGGCGTGGCGGTGATGGTCGCCGCGGACATCAACGGCGACGGCAACGCCGAACTGATCACCGCGGAAGGGACCCCGCTGGGGATCTACGTGTACAACGTGACCGGCGGTACGATCGCCCCGGACGTCGCCTTCTCGGCGTTCGGCACACCCGGTCGGGCCGCGCTGACGACGTCCGGCGAAGTGGACCGGACCGGCTACGGCGACGTGGTCTCGACGGACCCCTCGGCCCGCACGAACACCACGACCTCGACGGACGCCCCGAAGGCCCCGGTCGAGTCCGACACCGGCGCGAACGCCCCCGCGCCGTACACCGTGTCGGCGGACCCGGCCAAGAAGGGTTGCTCGTGCCCCCTGTGCCGCGGGCTGTCCCAACTGCCCGGCGCGGACGCACAGCCCGCAGCGCGTACCGCTGCGTGGCAGGACGACCTGCTGTCCACGATCCCCGTCGCGTGAGGTCATCGCGTTCAACGGGTCGCGGCCGCGAGGGCGCGACCCGTTTCACACGCTCGCGTTCGGGAACCGAGCCTTCAGCCGCTCGCGCCACCGGTCGCTCAGCAGGTGCGACACGAACGACCCGCCGCGCAGGTTCCGCAGCGCCGGCGACGCCAGCACCGCCTCCGCCACGGCGTCGGTCGTCGCGCCGGCGCCGAGACCCAGCCACTCCAGGCCGGTCAGGTGCGGGCTCTCCGCCACCGCGACCAGCCCCTCTTCCCCGATCCCGTAGGTCAACGTCAGCCGGCGCAGCCCGGCGACGCGCGGCGAGTACAGAAGATCGCACAGCGGGCGCGCGCCGTCGCGCCGGGTGGAGTAACGGTCGAGCGTGAGCACCCGGACCCGCTCCAGCACCTCTGACGCGGCCAGGGCGCGCCCCCCGGTGGCGTTCAGCCCGGTGATCGTGACCGCCTGGACCGGCGCCGCGGCCCACACCTTCGGCGCGGCGCGGACGAGCGTCGTCGGGCTCACGACGGATACGGCCGCGAACCCGCGCCAGAACCCGTTCCACCGCACCCCGCGAACGGGGGGCAGTTCGGCCAGCCACCGCTCGCCCATCTGGGTTCGCAACTGGTAGTCGCGCCGCTGGTCGGGGTCGCCCCCCGGGACCGCCTCGCGCCCCATCCGCTCGGCCAGCCGGCACTGCACGCGCACGAACTCGGCCCGCGTCGGGTCGTCGTGCTCGTCGAGCCAGTCGGCGTACACGAGCCGGGCGGTGTCGTCCTCCGGGTCGTTGAGGATCGCGCGCAGGAGCCGGCTCTGGTCGCCGGCGCCGGCGACCGCGGCCCAGCGCGGTTGCTCGGCCCCCGCGGTCGGCGCGTAGCGGAACGCGCGGACGCCGCCGGGGTCGGCGAGGACCAGCGCCTTGCCGTCGGGTCCGAAGCAGGCGACGGCCCACGGCTCCGACGCCGACCCGACGCCCGCGATCGTCTGCCGCACCGCCCCGGACGCGTCGAGCACGCGCGCGGCGTCCTCGTCGGGGTCGAGTGCCACCCGCTCGCCGCCCGGGTGTCGGGTGAACGGCCGCGGGTCGTTGTCGGGCGCGCACCCGCCGAGCATCGGGTAGGCGGTTCCGTTCCACGTCAGGGTACCGGTCGCGGGGTCGAACAGGCGGTGCGCCTCGGCGGCGCTCGCGACCGTGCTGACGAACGCGGAGCGGAAGGCCCACAGTGAGAACAGTCCCCGATCGGTCCAGACGAGCACCTGGCCGTTCGCCTGCGGCACCGACACGCCGCGGACGCGGCCCTTCACCTCGCCGTACGTGTTGAACGGAACCCACATGGGAGCGCCCCGAAAAAATCTCTTTCAGCTTACCGCAACAGGGGCCGCGAGGGGGGATCGGTGACCGTGGCGCGATCATTGTGGCCGGGGGGAAACCAGCAGTAAAACCCGAAGTAAAGCCGACGAAGTGTGTGAGACGGGGTAAGTGAGCGTGCCGAAATCGCCTGAAAAAGAAACGAGCCGTTGGGGACCACCCCCAACGGCTCGTTCCGCCCAAGCCTCCGACGGTATCCCGCTGACACCGTCGGGGTTGCCATGCCGAATGTGGCTAATGCACGCGCCGTGCCAATCAGCCGCCGTGCGACCGGCGGAACCACTCACGGACCTGCTCGGCGAGCACGGCGAGGTCGGAGACGACCGCGACCTCCGGCCGCGCGAGTTTCAACTGCACGACGACGTCGAGCCGCCGCTGGTAGTCGGGGTGGGTGCCGACGAAGAGCGCCTGCTCGCTCACGAGGGCGCGGCCGCCGAGTTCGTAGAGCGCGATGGGACAGAGCGTTTCGTGCGGGAACCAGAACAGCACCGCGGTGGCCCGGCGCAGGTGCCGGAACTCCCATTCGATCTGCGCCGGTGCCGCGGACGGGTCGTTGGTGGGGAAGTTCCGGCGCCGCGGGTTGAGGACCGTCAGCGGGAGGTTCGCGAGCCGACCGACGATGTCGACCTGCCAGTCGAACGTGCCGCTGATGCCGCCCGCGAGGAACAGGCTCGGCCCGGGGCCGTCGAACTCCGCGAGCGCCTCGACGTACGTCACGACAGCTCCATCACGACGGTGTCGAAGCCGGGGTCGGTGCCCACGACGGCGAGGAAGTGTCGCGTGCCCGTGACCGGCACAACGCGGGTCACCGGTCGGCCCGCATACGGGACCGGCAGGGGCTGGTGCCGGAGAGCCTTCATGCACTGCTCGCTGAACGTCCGGATCTCCGGGGGCGCGGACCAGTCGTTGGCGTCCGGCCCGCGGAACTGCACCGGTGGCTTCTTCAACGCGTCCAGATCCAGAACGCCCACGCCGTCGGCGCCGGCCGCGACCAGTAGCACGTTGCCGTGAAACGCAAGCCCCCGCCAGTCGCGCGTGTCGGGCTCCTCGGCGCGGCGGTACGAACCCTTCCGCGTCTTTGTGAGCGCGCCCTGCTCCTCCAACGTGACCCGATCGAACAGGGCGATGTGGACCGCCGCCCAGCCGTGGTTCACACTCGACGAGAGCAGCGCGACCCAGTTGGTGCCGAGCGCGCCGGAGTGGATCGTCTCGTAGCTGCTGTGCCAGGGGATTTCGAGCACGTCCATCAGCCGCGGCCGGCGCGGGTCGTCCACGTCGTAGCGGAGCAGGTACTTCGGCGAGACGATGTCGTCCACCGCGAGAAGCCGGTCGCCGTCGAGGAGGAGATCGTCGATTTCCTTGCCGTACCGCTGGAACTGCGGCGGGACGTCGAGGGGCACCCACCGCGGTTCGGGCGCGGCGAGGTCGAACGCGCCGATCACCTCGTTCCCGCAGTTGCCGCCGACGAACAGTACCTGCCGGTGGAACAGCAAGCACGCGGCCCGGTACCCTTCGGGCATCACCAGCGGGGCGAACCCGCCTTCGCCTTCAACCGCGTCGAGGTGCGTGCGGCCGATGGCCGCTCCGTCCTCGGCGACCCACGCGACCCAGCCGAACTCGGCGTCGATCGCGTGCTCGCCGTTCGCCACCATCGGCAGCGGATTTTCGGGGCGCAACTGGCCGTCGAGGAACGTGCAGAACGTGCTCACGTTCCGGATCGGGACGACGAACCGGTGCAACGTCATGGGTCGCCCTCCGCGGCCGTTCCCGGGACCGCGGCCGTCCCGGCCGCTGCGGTGCGTGTGGTTGTGCCCGGCACATCGTCACAGCACTTCACCACCCGCTGAGCAGCGGCCGGGACGGCCGCGGTCCCAGGAACGGCACAACAACACTACGGGCCGTTGACGGGCTCGGCGTTCGGCGTTCCTTCGGCGATGTGTTTCGGAACCTTCACGGGCGCCACGTCCCACGCGAGACCCGCGAGTTGCAGCGCCCGGACGAAGGTGAACGTCAAGTCGACCTCCCACCACCGGTGCCCCTGCGAGCACGCCCGCGGGGCCGCGTGGTGGTTGTTGTGCCACCCCTCGCCGTTGGTGAGCAGCGCCACGAACCAGTTGTTCGTGCTGTGGTCGTTGGTCTTGTAGCTGCGGTAGCCCCAGCGGTGCGCGGCGGAGTTCACCAGCCACGTGATGTGCCACACGTACACCGTCCGGACCACCACCGCCCACAGGAACCACTGCACCCCGAACTGAACCGCGTCCTCGGTGGTGCTGAAGAACGCGAACCCCGCGCCGAACCCGATCGCGGTGAGAAACACGACGTGCGCGGCCCACACCCACAGCCACTTCTCGCCGCGGTGCAGCCAGCGCAGGAACTTGTCGCCCATGAGGTCCGGGACGTACTTCGCGTAGGTGTCGAGCTTCTGCCGCCGATCGTCGGCGGTGTAGATCCACTCCATGTGGCCCCAGTAGAAGTGCTCCTGCGGGCTGTGCGGGTCGCCCTCCTCGTCGCTGTGCTGGTGGTGCATCCGGTGCGTACACACCCACCACAGCGGCGAGCCCTCCATGCTGCACACCCCGAACAGCACCCACAGCCGTTCGAGGAACTTCGGGAACTTCGCGGCCGAGTGCGTCAGCATCCGGTGGTAGCCGAGGTTGATGCCGAGCGATCCGAAGATGAAGTTCCCGATCAGCAACACCGGGATACCCCACCACACGAACGTGTACGGCAGGAACGCGAACGGCACCAGAACGTGAACCGACACGATGGCCGCAAGGAACCAGAACACGCGGCGCTTCTTCGCGCGGGCGGTCGGTGCGAGGGTGGCGTGCGAGGGCGTTTCGGGCGAAGGGGCGGGGGAGGCGGGAGTGGGGGCGGGAACCGTACTCACGGAGTGTCCTCGGGGACGTCAAAATGAGGCGGGTTGCGAGCCCGGGAGCATTCAGACAGAATAAGACGCGCACGCGCCCCTGTCTGCGGCAATTCGCCCCCGCGGGCCGTGCGGATTCGACCTCGCCCGCTCCGGGAACCTCTCCGATGTCGTTCAGCGCGATGGAACTGATGATCTGCAGCGCCGCTCGCGAACTCGAAGACGGCAAATCGGTCGCGGTCGGCACGGGGCTGCCGTGTGCGGCCGCGATGCTCGCGCAGCGGACCCACGCGCCGAACCTCGTCATCATGTTCGAGGCCGGCGGCGTGGCGCCGCTGCTCCCCACGATGCCCGTCAGCGTCGGCGACAGCACCACCTTCCACCGCGCGCTGATGGCCACCTCAATGGCCGACGTGATGCAGTTCTGTCAGCGCGGGATGGTCGATTACACCTTCCTGTCGGGGGCGCAGATCGACGCGTACGGCAACCTGAACTCGACCGTGATCGGCCCGCACGCGAAGCCGAAGGTTCGACTACCGGGGAGCGGTGGCGCGAACGACCTGGCGTCGTTCTGCTGGCGCACGCTGATCGTGATGAAGCACGACGCGAAGAAGTTCGTGGAGAAGCTCGATTTCGTGACGACGCCCGGCTACCTGACCGGTCCCGGCGCGCGAGAGGCCGCGGGGTTGCCGGCCAACACCGGCCCGCACCGGGTCATCACGGACCTGTGCGTGTTCGACTTCGACCCGACCACGAAGCGGATGCGGGTGAAGAGCCTTCACCCCGGCAAGACGCTGGAGCAGGTGAAGGCCGCGACGGGCTTCGCGCTGGAGACGCGCGACCCACTTGAAACGACCGTCGAGCCGAACGCGGAGCAGCTCCACATCCTGCGAACGGAGGTCGACCCGGGCCGGTACATCCTCGGCCGGGCGTGTTGAGAGCCGGTCGTTCACCAGTCGATCGTCAAACGGTCGCCAAAGCGGTCTCGGAGTGGGCCGAAATCTCCCTCGTAGACGAAACTCAGTCGCAGTTCTTTGAGACGGGCCAAATGAGGTGACGCGGCCAGCGCGTCGATCGCTTGTGGGGTCGGATCAAACATCGACAGGTGAAGTCGGCGAAGTTGTGCGACTTGCGGACAGTTTGCGATCGCAATGAAAGTTGGAGTGTGATCGTTGTCGTCTTCAAACAGCAAACCGCTGGGATGGGCTTGAAGTTCCAACTCGATCCAGTGCGTGTTCCACGGCCGATTGGCGATGTCTCGGACGGCCCGATTGTGCAGTTCATGCACCGTTAAGGACCGGACCCACGGTACGCGCGCGAACGCATCGTACCGTTCCAGGAACAATTCTTCTGGTACGTCGAGGCGTTCCGGAAATCCGCGGCGAAATACCCACCGCGCGCCGGAAAATGTCGGCAACCCCGTGAGCCATTTCGTCCGGTTTCGCTCCTCCAACTCCGCGGCCCGTTCCTCGGCCGCTTCGTCTGCGGTCGTGTCACACTGAATGCGGATGAACTCGGCGCGCTCGGGTTGGCCGTGTTCTTCGAGCCAGTCGGCGTATATCAGGCGCGGGGTGTCTTCGTCGGAGTGTGCGAGGATCGCAGCGAGCAGCGCGTCTTCGTCGCTCATGGCGTCACGCCGCGTAGAAGTCTTCGGGCAGCGTCTCGTCGGGGCGCCAGTCCACGTCGTCGGCCGGCGGGGGCGGGGCGTTGTCGAACAGTGCCGGCGCCCAGTCGGCGCAGATCCGCGCCCACGCCTGTGGCAGACAGTCGAGGTTCTTCGGGTCCTGGTGGCACTGCCACGCGTCCTGGTTCGTGAAGTGGACGATCAGCTCCTGGTACACGCCCGGCTTCGACCGGTCCTGCTCGGGGATCTTGAGCGTGAACTCGGAGATCGTCTGCGCGCGGCTCGACGTGTCCGGCTCCGTGTGCTCCACGAGGATGCCGTAGGGACCCAGCTTCTGCACGATCCGCTCGTGAACCGTTTCCACGAGCTTCTTGTAATCGGGGTTCTTCACGGTCGGGCTCCCGGTTGTGTCTGGTTCGGCGCGGGTGAAGCGCAGGCGCCCAGAGTGACCGCGGCGCAAACAGGAGGGTTCGCGTCGGACGCGCGCTATCCTACCCGATCGCAAAGGGGGTGTGCCAGCTTGGCAGTCGGCCGAAGTGCATGACCTACTTTGCGGTGCCGAGTACGGGAGAACCCATCTTACCTCTCCAGGGGTCTTCGGTTTTCCGGCCGATGCACCTCTGCGGGCGTTCGGTAATCCAGTGACTGGTGAATCCGCCGCTCGTTGTAGAACCCGAAATAGTCCCTCAACCCGTGCTCCAACTCCGACACCGTCGCCGGGCCGCACGGGTACGCGTACTCGTACTTCACGCTGCGCCACCGACGTTCCACGAAGATGTTATCCAGGCACCGACCCTTGTCACCCATGCTCACGGCCACGTCCGCGCCCGCGCCCGCCAGTCGGCTGGTCCACGCACGGGCCGTGAACGGCACCCCCTGATCCGTGTTGAACACCTCCGGCGTGCCCCGCCCAAGCGACTCGTCCCGCATCTCCTGACAGAACGAACCGTCGAGCGTGTTCGACAACCGCCACGATACCACGAACCGGCTGAACCAGTCGATGGTCGCTGCCAGGTACATGAACCCCGAAGGCATCGACGCGTAGGTAATATCCGCGCTCCACACCTGATTCGGGCGCGTGATCCGCACGTTCCGGAGCAGGTATAGGTACACCTTGTGGTCCCGACCTGTCACCGTCGTCTTGGGCCGGCAGTACAGGGCTTCCAGGCCCATCACCCGCATCAGTCGCTGCACCCGCTTGCGGTTCACCGGGGCCTCCGGCGTGCTCAACACGACGGCCAGCTTGCGCGAGCCGAAGAACGGGCTCTCGGTGTGTAGTCGGTCGATTCGGGCCATCAGTCGCGTGTCCTCGGGGTCCGCTTGGGCCGGCTCGTAGTAGAAGCTCGACCGATTCCGCTCCAGCAACTCGCACTGCTGACGGATGCTCAGTTGCGGGTGGTCCGGCTCGATCTGCTCGCGCTTCCATTCAGCCGAGGCCGGGAGATTTTTTTCACGAAGGCGAGCTCCACCTGGAGCCGCCCGATCTGCTCGTACAGTTCGGCCCGTTTAGGATCGTCGGGCGGGGGGGGCTGGCCCTGGGGGTCGAACACCGTCGCGGCCCCTTCGAGCCGTTGCTTCTTCCCGTGCGCCACGAGGTTCACGTGGATCTCGTAGTGCGCCCCGACCGGGCTGATGGTGCGGTCGCCCTTGATCGCCGCCAATGCGACTTGTGCCTTGAACGCCGGAGTGTGCGTGCGGTTCGTTTTGCCCACCGTTGAAACCCTCGAATGGGACCACCTGATAACACTCTATCCAGTGGTCAAGTTTTCGGGGTCCACCATAGGTACGGAGAAGTTCTGGAACCACCCGGACGGGGCCGAGGCGATCTTGCAGGTGCGGGCCGCGATGCTCTGTGACGATGACCGGCTGGCTCGGTTCTTGGCCTCACGCACCGGATCCCCACACCGATACACCCGCCGGGCTGCCGCGTAGACCGAAAGGCAAACCCGATCATGCACTCGATGAATCGGGGTGCAGGACCGGGTTTGCGTGGCGTCAGCATCGGGCTACAACGGCGGTGAGCAAATCACTTCCGCCGTTCGCCCCAAGTGCAAGGCAGGACGACCGATGCCCAGACGCAAGCTCTCATCTGAGCAACTGGCGGCTCTGGAGGAACTGGCCCAGCAGTGGGGTAAAATCGTCGCCCATCGAGCCCCCGGAGAAGACGGACCTGACCTCGACGTGGACTTCGATCAGATGGAGCACATCGCCGCTGCTGTCACACGCGGACTCGCACGCGGCACGCTCGAACAACCCACCCGCCGACAAGCCCGACGTCTCCCTTCCGAATTTCCCTGCCCCACCTGCCAGACGTCCTGTCCGGTGGAAACACACTCACGCCCGGTCGTCGCACGTGGAGCAACGATCACGCTCCAAGAACCCGTTGCTCACGGCCCCGCGTGTCGGAGGGATTTTTTCCCCTCGACGGACCAACCTCAAGCTTGATTCCCACGGCTACAGTCTTTCGATACGCGCCAAGAGCGTTCGCGCCGGTGCCGTGCTCCCGTCGTTTGAGTTAGCCGCCGAGACGCTTCGACTTCTGGCCGAGGTGTCGGTCAGCGGTCGGCACGTCGGGAGGCTGACCGACGTCATCGGTGCCGAACTGGTTGCCCGGCGCGACGAACGAGCCGAAGCTCATCGCACGCGCCTACTCGGCGTGCAGGCTCCCAACGCGCCGAGTGTGGTGGCCGTCGAGGTCGACGGCGGTCGCTACCAGCGTCGCGCTGAGGGACAAGGCTGCGGGGCACGAGACCCACAATGGCGTGAGGACAAGGTCGCCTGTCTGGTGACGTTTGCCAGCAGGACACACGACCGCGATCCGCAACCGGGGCCGCCGGAGTGCTTCCTCGAACGCAAGCACGTTGGACGCCTGACGCAGTGCCCAGCCGCTGGCGGGCCTGAAATCGTAGGCGCATCAGCCGAGGCGAAGCCAGACTCCCGGCCCACCGCGATCGACTGGCAACCGGAGCGATTGGTCCGAACGTGCGTGGCGACGACGCGCGACCGTGACGAGTTCGGACGGTTGGTCGGCGCGGAAGCGAAGGCGCGGAACTTCGAGTCGGCGGCTCGTCGTGCGTTTTTGGGCGACGGTCCGGCACACAACGGGTCGATCAGGACGCGCTGGTTCGCGCGGTACGTGCCGGTGGTGGACTTCATTCATGTGCTGGGCTACGTGTGGCAAGCGGCGCGTGCAACCGGCGGTAGCGAAGGCGAGCAGTGGGAGCGGTACGCGCGTTGGGTGCGGGTCTGCTGGCAAGGTCGCGTGTCGGAGGTACTCGTGGAGTTGGATCACGAGCAAGGACGCATCGGGGAGCCACCGGAGGACGCCGAGGCGACCGACCCGCGTGTGGTGCTGAGCCGGGCGCGTGGGTACTCGAACGACAACGCGGATCGGATGAAGTACCCGGAGTACCGGAAGGCGGGTCTGCCGGTGACCCGTTCGTGGGTGGAGTCGTTGATCAAGGAGATCAACTACCGGATTAACGGCAGCGAGAAGTTCTGGAACCAGCATGGAGCCGAGAGCGGGCGGGCGGTGCGTGCCGCCGCGCTGTGCGACGACGAGCGACTCGCCGAACACCTCGCCGCAAGACCCGGCTACCCGTTCCAGCGCCGAATCAAAGCCGCGTAACTTACAAACCCGGTCCTACACCCGGACCTAACCCCCGTCCCCTTTCGCTGTTCGGGAGGGGGACGGGGGTTAGGTTCTTCGCCCTCCGCTTCGTATCCTGACGACGAAGGCCGCTCCCGGCCCTCGATCCGTTTCTCGGCTGCCCTCGCGGCCAGTCGCAGCGACCCGGTCGAGACGGTGACTGCTTCACGGCCGCTCCATCGGACCTCGCGGCCTGTCGCGGCGAAGCGCCGCTTCACGGCCGCTCCATCGGACCTCGCGGCCTGTCGCGGCGAAGCGCCGCTTCACGGCCGCTCCAAATGAGTGACAGTGGATTGTCACAACCTACACCCGCTTCCGTTTACGCCGACCGACTGGCCGCCCGCCGGGCGACCGCGGCTGCACTGGCCGAGCGACTCGACGCCATCAGCTACGCCCGGCTCGGCGCGTTCCTCGTCGGGCTGACCGGCGCCGGGCTGAGCTTCGGCGCGGAGCTGTTCTCGCCGTGGTTCGCACTCGCGCCGCTCGTCGTGTTCTTCTACTTCGTGGCGAAGTTCGAGGCGACGCGCGGGCGGAAGGCGTGGGCCGAACGCGCCGCGAAGTTCTACTCCGGCGGCCTCGATCGGCTCGCGGGCAAGTCCGGGGGTGCTGGCGACGGGGCGCGATTCGCCGACGACGCGCACCCGTACGCGGCCGACCTCGACCTGTTCGGGCCGGGCTCGGTGTTCGAGCGCCTGACCGCGTGCCGCACCCGCACCGGGGAAGACACGCTGGCCGCGTGGCTGCTCGGCCCGGCTGAACCCGCCGAGGTCCGGTCGCGTCAGGAAGCCGTCACCGACCTCGCGCCGCGGCTCGATCTGCGCGAGGGAATCGCCGTGGCCGGCGCGGACGCGCCCGCGGCCGATTATCGTCCGCTCGCGGAGTTGGGGGCCGCACCGCGCGAAACGGTCCCGCAGTGGAAGCGGTGGGCGGTCGAGGTTCTGGGCTGGGCCAACGTGCTGGCGTGGATCGGATGGCTGTTCGTCGGCACCACGTCCTTGCCGGTGTTCGCGTTCGGGGTTGCGTCGCTCACGATCGCGGTACCGCTCGTGCGGTGGGCACAGGGGGTACTCAAACCGCTCGAACGGACGGTCGAGAACCTGTCGTTGTTCGAATCACTCCTCGGGCGTATCGAACGCGAGCGCTTCAGCGCGGCGCGATTAATGGAACTACAGGCGGCGATGACCGCCGACGGGCTGAGTGCGTCGGAACAGATCCGCGAACTGCGCGCGATCCTGTACGGGTACAACGCGCTGAAGAACGCGTTCTTCGCGCCGGTGGCCGTGCTGCGGATGTGGAACGTGCGGTTCGCGTTCAAGCTGGAGGCGTGGCGCGCCCGCTCGGGCGCCGCGGTGGGCAAGTGGCTGCGCGCCGCGGGTGAACTGGAAGCGCTTTCGTCACTGGCAGGCTACAAGTATGAGAACCCGACGGACATCTTCCCGACGGTCGAAGCCGGTCCGGCGCGACTGACTGCGGTGGGCGTCGGTCACCCGCTGTTGCCGCCCGATCGCTCAGTGCGGAACGACGTTTCGCTTGGAGCGGCCGTGAAGCCCGGCTTTGCGGGCGACAGGCCGCGAGGAACGACAGGAGCGGCCGTGAAGCCCGGCTTTGCGGGCGACAGGCCGCGAGAAACGACAGGAGCGGCCGTGAAGCCCGGCTTTGCGGGCGACAGGCCGCGAGGTCCAACAGGAGCGGCCGTGAAGCCCGACTCTGCGGACGACAGGTCGCGAGGGCCAACAGAAGCGGCCGCGGTCGGGACGGGGACGCCCGGTTCCGCGGGCGACGGGCCACGCGGGCCGACCGACGACACGGACGGGCCGCGCGTGTTGATCGTGAGCGGCTCGAACATGAGCGGAAAGAGTACGCTCCTGCGCTCGGTGGGTGTGAACTGCGTGCTCGCGCTGGCCGGCGGGGTCGTCCGGGCGGCGGATTTTTCCCTCACGCCGTTCGCACTCGGCGCGACGATGCGCGTGCAGGACTCGCTGCAAGCCGGGAAGTCGCGGTTCTTCGCGGAAGTGACGAAGGTGCGCCTGCTGCTCGACATCGCGACCCGTGAGAACGGCCCGCCGCTGCTGTTTTTGCTCGACGAACTGTTCGCGGGTACGAACTCGGCGGACCGTGTGGCCGGTGCGGAGGGCGTGGTGCGGGCGCTGGTCGCGGCCGGCGCGATCGGGTTCGTGACGACGCACGACCTGAGCCTGACCGCCGTCACCGACACCATCCCCGGCGCGGTCAACGTCCACTTCTGCGACGGCTTCGCGGGCGGCGAACTGCACTTCGACTACACGATGCGCCCGGGCGTCGTGCCGCACGGCAACGGGCTCGCGCTGATGAGGGCCGTCGGACTGAAGGTGTGACCGACTTTCCCCGGGACCGCGGCCGTCCCGGCCGCTCGTTGCACCCGACGGAGCGTTCTGCGTAACTTCGCCGGGCTTTACGGACTACTTCGCGGCGGCCGGGACGGCCGCGGTCCCAGGGTATCCGCCCCGCTTCCGCACTTTCCTCCTTGAACCTCACGTTACGTCAGGGTGTACCATGCCCGCGTCGAACGTTGCTCCGTGAGGGTTCTCCCATGCCGGATCGGCTCTGGAAGGTCGGCGAACTGGCCGCGCGTACCGGCCTCACCGTGCGCACGCTCCACCACTACGACGCCATCGGCCTCCTGTCGCCGTCCGGGCGGACCGGCTCCGCGCACGCGTCGGGGCACCGGCTCTACATAGCGGCCGACGTCACGCGCCTCCACCAGATCGTCTGCCTGAAGCAGCTCGGTTTCAGTCTGGAACAGGTGAAGGAGTACATGACGCGGGCCGATTACGACCCGCGCGCCGTGGTGCGCCTTCACCTGGAAAAAGTGCGCCGACAGGCGGCCGAACTGGCCGAACTCGGCGACCGGCTCGAAGCCCTCGCGAACACGCTCGACGCGGCGGACGCGGTGTCCCCCGACACGTTCCTCGAAACGATCGAGGTGATGACCATGATCGAGAAGTACTACACTCCGGAGCAGTTGGAGCAGCTCAAGCAGCGGAAGGAGCAGGTGGGCGACGCCCGCATCAAGGAAGTGGAGGCGGAATGGCCGCGGCTGATGGCCGAGGTGCGGACGGCGATGGACGCCGGCACCGACCCCGCCGACCCGAAGGTACAGGACCTGGCGCGGCGGTGGGTGGGGTTGGTCAACGAGTTCACCGGCGGCGACCCCGGCATCTTCAAATCGCTGAGCAGCATGTACGCGAACGAGGACAACGTTCGCGGGATGGACGTGCCGGCGATGCGAACGATGATGGAGTACGTCCAGAAGGCGATGAGCGCCGCGGGTATCACGTTCGCGGGGCAGTGATTTCAGAGTGGTCCGCTCGCTCCGCGAGCGGCTGTTTCGCGAGCGCTTGAGCGAAGGCTCTGGCCGTACCGGCGGTCCTGTCGTTTCGCACCGCTCGCGGAGCGAGCGGACCACTCTGAAATCACTCGATGTGCGTGAACGTCCAGCCCTTCGTTTTCTCCAGGTGTGCCGCGACGTGTCGCCGGTGGCACTCGCACAGACGCTTCTCGGCGCACATCAGACACACCGGGCCGGCGATCCCTTCCAGGCGGTCGAACAGCACCGGCGCGGCGAGCGCCAGAAAGCGCTCGTAGCGCTCGGGCCAGTCGTCGTAGTCGAGGAACAGGTTGCCGAGTTCCGGCAGCGACACGTACCCGACCTCGGCCTTCGCCAAGAGGCCCGCGATGCCCTTCGTCGCGTCGGCGGCCTTCGCGTAAACGCCCATGCTCGCGCGGTCGGGCCTCAGGCGCACGTCGACGAGCGTTTTCACGCCGTTATCGGTGAGCAGTTTGGTGAAGTCGTCCGGCTTGCGGCCGCCGTAGCCGATGGTAAACGCGGAAAGCGGCATCGCTCGTCCCTCACGAAACGAAAACCGGGAGCCGTCTGGCTCCCGGTTCATTGTCGCTCGTCTTCGGCCCGCAGCGAAGGTCAGAGCAGCTCTTCGACCTTGTTGCGGTCGTCGAGGATGTACATCGGGCGGCCGCTCCCGCTGGGGAAGGTGTACGCCGCGTCGATCCCCATCGCGCCGTAGATCGTGCTGAGCAGGTGCGGCACCTTGTACGGCCGGTCCTTCGGGTATTCGCCCTTCGCGGAACTGGCGCCGATCGCCTGGCCCATCTTGAGACCGCCGCCGGCAACCAGCGCGCTCATCACCGGCGACCAGTGGTCGCGGCCCGCGTCGGAGTTGTTGACCTTCGGGGTGCGGCCGAACTCGCCCCACATCACCGTAACCACGTCGTCGGCCATCCCGCGGTCGTGCAGATCGCTGATGAGGTTCGCGATACCGCGGTCGAGGTGCGGGAGTTGGCGCTTCAGTTCCTTGAAGTTGCCGGAGTGCGTGTCCCACCCGCCGTAGCTCAGGGTGACGCAGCCGACGCCCGCCTCGACCAGCCGGCGCGCCGTGAGGAAGTCCTCCACGCCCTTGTAGCGGTCACGGGTCTTCGGGTCCTCGTTCTTGAGGTCCAGCGCCTTGCGAACCACGCCAGAAGCAACCATGTCGAACGCACGGCCGGTGAACGTGTCCATGCCCTTCATCGTGCCGCTGGCGTCGATCTCGCGCCGCGCGGTGTCGAACTTGCCGAGCAGATCCTTGCGGTCGTCCATGCGATCGGAGGTCACGCCGCCGGCGAGCCGCAGGTTCGACATCCCGGCGCCGCTCGGGGTGAACGGGCGGTGCGAAACGCCCAGATAGCCCGGTTCGGTACCGACGCTGCCGCCCCCGCGGAGGCTGACGAACGGGGGCACGTCGTTCGGCCCGCCGCTGCGGAGCTTCGACACCACCGACCCGAAGCTCGGGTGCGACGCGGTGCGGTTCGTGTTCTCGCTGTAGCCGGTCATCACGAGTGAGTCGGAGTGTTCATCAACGGACACGAGCGAGCGGACGACCGCCAGTTTGTCCCACATGCGGGCCTGAAGCGGCATGTGTTCGCAGATCTGCACGCCGGACACGTTCGTCTGGATCGGCTTGAACTCGCCGCGAAACTCCATCGGCGCTTCGGGCTTGAGGTCGTACATGTCCATGTGCGACGGGCCGCCCGGCAGGTAGATCATGATCGCCGCTTTTTGCGGCGTCTTCTGCGAGGCGGCCGGGTCCTGACCGGCCTTCACGCGGAGCACGTCCGCGAGGGTCAGACCGGCTCCGAACGCGCCGATCTGAAGGAAGTTCCGACGGCTGATGCCGTCGCAGTACCGTTGGCGCTGGCCCCAGAACGTCAACATGACAGGCTCCGAGTGGAGAACGGGCAGGAGGGTGGGAAGGCTGACAGCCGGCGGAATTCGGGCAGCGTGGGACTCCAAACATTTCAGATAGTAGCTTGAGCGCCGGGACGTCGCAATCGGAAAGTTCCCGAAGTTCGCTCGAAGTCGTTCGCGCCGCTCAAAACGGCCGATTCCGCACCCCGGAGCGGCCCGGGAACCCATTTCCCGGCAGTCTCTTTCGCCCGGCGCGGGCGTTGGTAGAATGTCCCGGCCACCGAATCCTAACCCCAAAGGACCACGTCATGGCCGGCCCCACCGCGGACATCGGACTCATCGGCCTCGCCGTCATGGGCGAGAACCTCGTCCTCAACATGGAGTCGCACGGGTTCACCTGCGCCGTGTACAACCGCACGACCAGCAAGGTAGACGAGTTCGTCAACGGCCGCGGCAAGGGCAAGAAGTTCGTCGGCGCGCACGATCTGAAAGACTTCGTCGCCGGCATCAAGCGGCCGCGCAAGATCATGATGATGGTGAAGGCCGGCAAGGCCGTGGACGACACCATCGAGAGCGTGCTCCCGTATCTGGAGCAGGGCGACATCCTGATCGACGGCGGCAACACCCACTTCCCGGACACGACGCGGCGGATGAAGGCCCTGGCCGCGAAGGGCATCCGGTTCGTCGGCTCGGGCGTGTCGGGCGGCGAGGAGGGCGCGCTGAAGGGGCCCAGCATCATGCCGGGCGGCGACCCGACCGCGTGGCCGGAGGTCAAGCCGATCTTCCAGGCGATCGCCGCCAAGGTGAAAGACACCGACGGCAAGGAAGCGGCGTGCTGCGACTGGGTCGGGCCGGAAGGGGCCGGGCACTTCGTGAAGATGGTCCACAACGGCATCGAGTACGGCGACATGCAGCTCATCTGCGAGTCGTACAACCTGCTCAAGGACCTCGCCGGGTTGTCGCCCGCGGACATGAGCGGCGTGTTCAGCAAGTGGAACAAGGGCGTGCTCGACAGCTACCTGGTCGAGATCACGGCCGACATCCTCGCCTACGTCGACCCGGACACGAAGAAGCCGATGGTGGACGTGATCCTCGACACCG
Source organism: Planctomycetota bacterium (assembly GCA_017306025.1). Taxonomy (GTDB): domain Bacteria; phylum Planctomycetota; class Planctomycetia; order Gemmatales; family Gemmataceae; genus Gemmata. Next base: position 2,137 of record JAFKJJ010000031.1, on the reverse strand, counting down.
CCGGTCAGAAGGGCACCGGGAAGTGGACCGTGGACGCGGCCACCGACAACGGCGTGCCGCTGACGCTGATCGCCGAGGCCGTTTTCAGCCGGTGCCTCTCCGCGCAGAAGGACGAGCGGGTCGCGGCGTCGAAGGTGCTGGCCGGTCCGAGCGTGCAGAAGGTGACCGACAAGGACCAGTTCATCGCCGACGTGGAGATGGCGCTGTACGCGGCGAAGATCGTCAGCTACGCGCAGGGCTACGCGCTGATGGCGGCGCAGGCGAAGGCGAACAACTGGGAACTGAACAACGGCGGCATCGCGCTGATGTGGCGCGGCGGGTGCATCATCCGCAGCGCGTTCCTCGGCAAGATCAAGGAGGCGTTCGACAAGAACCCGAAACTGGTCAACTTGATGGTGGACCCGTACTTCGCGGCGGAACTGGGCAAGGCGCAGCACGGGTGGCGGCGCGCGGTGGCCGCCGCGTCCGCCAGCGGCATTCCCCTTCCCGCGATCTCCAGCGCGCTGGCCTACTACGACGGCTACCGCACCGGCCGGCTGCCGGCGAACTTGCTCCAGGCGCAGCGCGACTACTTCGGCGCGCACACCTACGAGCGGCTGGACAAGCCCCGCGGCGAGTTCTTCCACACTAACTGGACCGGCCGCGGCGGCACCACCACCAGCAAGGCCTACAACGTGTGAGCGGGCGGACCTAACCCCCCGTCCCCCTTCCCTAAGAAGGAAGGGGGTGGCGCGTGGCCCGATAGACCGAGTCGGTCGAGGAGCGGGTGCGACGTGGCTCCACTCCTCGACCGACGTGCTCCATCATTCCCGGCGCCACCCCCTTCCTTCTTAGGGAAGGGGGACGGGGGGTTAGGTCCCGCGAGGTGCCGAAGCGACATGGAGGGGGCTGGCGCGGACGAGCAACTGGTCGCCCTCTACCACCGACACGTCGCCACGGCCTTTGACCGCAAACTGCGGCTGGCGGAACTCGTTGAACTGAAAGCCGGCGGTGCGAAATGGCAGTACACGGTCGCGACCGCGACGCTCGCGTTCGGCAAGCTCAAGTTCGAGGCCCCGCTGCTCGGCACGCACGCCCGCGGTAACGACTCCTGGCTGTGGGCGTGGTCGAACCGCAACCTCAAACTCGCGCTCACCAACCGCGCTCTGGGTGACCTCGTCCGCGTCACCGCGGGCCGGCTCGGCGTCCCGACGCTCGCGCACGCGGGCTTCTCGCTCGAACCGCTCCTCGGCCCCGAACTCACGAAGCACGCGGCCGACGTCCTGGGCGGTGTGCTGGCCCGCGAACTCGACTTCGACGCGCACTTCGTCGCCGACGAGGGCGCACACGACTCGGCGATCCTCGTCCGCGACGACCGGCTGAGGGCCGCAGAGCGACACCCACTGTTCCGCGTGCTCACGGTGTTCCCGAAGGCGGTCAAGACGCTGCCGGTGTTCGACCACCGCGCCGCGCTCACCGCCTACGCGCGCGACTACGGCCTGACCGCGACCGCCGAGGGCGGCATCCTCACGATTACCGACGGGAAGGGGCAACTCACGGCGACGTTCGACGAACACGACAGGCTCAAGAAGTTCGAAGGTGCGAACGTCGCCGCGCCGGCCGCGAAGAAGCCGGCGAAAGCAGCCCCCACGAAGGCACCACCCAAGAAGGCCGACACGAAGTCCGCGGTTCCGAAGGCGCGACCGGCGCCGAAAGCCGCCGCGAAGAAGCCCAACAAGTCTGCACCGAAGGCGAACGCGAAGAAGTCCACCAAGAAGCGGTGACGCGTGAGCCCCGATCTCATCCTCGAAACCGACAGGCTCCGGCTCCGTCGGTTCGCCGACACCGACGCGGACGCCGAGCTCCTCTTCGAACTCGACTCCGACCCGGAAGTGATGCGGTACATCGGCCCGTTCGCACTACCGAACGCCGCCGCGTACCGCGAGCGCGTCCGCGCCGTCTGGCTGCCGTATTACGAGCACCCGCCGCGTGCGTTCGCCGCGGCGTTCGATAAGGCAACGGGGCAATTCGTCGGCTGGTTCTTTTTGCGGCCCGCGGCGGACTACAAGTTCGCGACGGAGGCCGGTTGGACCCGCCCGGGCGATCTGGAACTGGGCTACCGCCTGCGCCGCGCCGCGTGGGGGCGCGGGCTGGCGAC
>JAFKJJ010000529.1 GCA_017306025.1 Planctomycetota bacterium | reverse complement strand
CCGGCGTCGTGGGCCCCGCGACGCGGACGCTCCGCGTGGAGGTCGGCCTCGCGAACGCCGACCGCGCGCTCCGGCCCGGCCAGTACGCGACGGTGCGGATCGCGGCGGAGGCGAACGACGCGATCGTGCTCCCGGCCGCGTGCGTGCTCGCGGCCGACGAGGCGCACTACGTCTACGCGGTCGAGAACGACCGGGCGGTCAAGTACCGCGTGCGGCTCGGCCGCACGGACCCGGGTACGGTGCAGGTGCTCGGCCGCCGCCGGGCGACCGCGACCGCCGGCCCCTGGGTCGCGTTCGACGGGAGCGAGCGGGTCGTGACGGGCAACCTGGGCGCCCTTTCCGACGGGACCGACGTGCGAGTGGAGTAGCGGATGCCGTTGCACCTGACCGAAGCGCAGCTCAACGAGCCGGTGACGAGGTACGTCCGCGCCGACTACACCACGCTCCGGCCGGCGTGGACCGCGGGCGAGGCGCTCGCCCACATGCGGCAGCACCCGCCGCCCGGGCGCATCATCTACTTCTACGTCGTGGACGAGAACCAGACGCTCGTCGGGGTCGTCCCGACCCGGCGGCTGCTGCTCGCGCCGCTCGACGCGCCCGTGCGGGACGTCATGATCGCGGGCGTCATCGCGATCCCGGCGCGGGCGACGCTCCTGGACGCGTGCGAGTTCTTCACGCTCCACCGGCTGCTCGCGTTCCCGGTGGTCGACCCGGAGCGCCGGCTCGTCGGGGTGATCGACATCGAGGCGTACGCGGAGGAGCTGGCCGAGACCGGCGACGCGAGCGCCCCCGCGTCGCCCGGGCCGCGCGACGACGTGTTCCAGCTCATCGGCGTGCGGCTCACGCGCTCCCAGCAGGCGCGGCCGCTGGTCGCGTTCCGGGGGCGGTTCCCGTGGCTCCTGTGCAACGTCGCCGGGGGCACGCTCGCGGCGGTCCTCGCGGGCGTCTACCAGGACGAGCTGAACTGGAAGCACGCGGTGCTGGCGCTGTTCATCCCGGTGGTGCTGGCGCTGGCCGAGAGCGTCGCGATCCAGTCCGTCACGCTCGCGCTGGAGGCGTTCCGCGACGCCGGGCCGTCGTGGGGCGAGCTGGTCCGCCGGCTGCGGCCCGAGTTCTCCACCGGCGCGCTGCTCGGCCTGGCCACGGGGCTGCTCGTCGCGTCGATCGCGAGCGCGTGGCAGGGGCTCGCGCCGCTGTTCCCGATCCTGCTCGGCGGGATCGCGATCGGCGTCACCGGCGCGGCGCTCGTCGGGATGACGGTGCCGCACGTGCTCCGGCTCCTGAGGCGCGACCCGCAGGTCGCGGCCGGCCCGATCGCGCTGACCTGCGCCGACGTGATCGCCCTCCTGGCCTACTTCAACCTGGCCAGGCTCCTCATCTGACCCGCGTTCCCGAACTTGAACCGAACCGCGCGGAATTCGGGGGTTTGGTTCAGGACCGGTTCCGACGGCGCCGATAACACCAGCGATGCCGGCGGTTGTCGGTGGGTATTCGTCGGGCCGAGGGGGAAGCGGTCATGTCGGGCAATCGCCGGTTGGGCGTGTTGGCGCTGGCCGTCGGGATCGCGATCGGCGGCGCCGGCTGTATGCACGGCGGGCACGGGCACCTGGGGCACGAGCCGGTGGCCGACGGGCCGGCCATCGCGGTCCCGCCGCCCGGGGCGGTGCCCCGCGAGCTCGACAAGATCACGCTGCCGCCCTACGTGATCGAGGCGCCGGACCAGCTCCTCATCGAGGTGATCCAGCGGAGCAAGGTGCCGAAGCTGATTAACGGCGTCGAGCAGAAGGACGCGAAGGGCGAGACGATCATGGACACGGTGACCGACCGGCTCCCGGTGCAGCCGGTGTCCGGGCAGTTCCAGGTGCGGCTCGACGGCACCGTCGGCCTGGGCTTCTGGGGCTCGGTCCCCGTGTCCGGGCTGACGCTCGAACAGGCGGCCGCGGCGGTCCGCGCGCACCTGCTGCAGCAGGACACGCTGAAGCAGTTCGGCACGCGGCTCGAGAGCCTCACCGTGATCGTGGACGTGATCGCGTACAACAGCAAGCGGTACTACATCATCATCGACGGGGGCGGCCCGAGCGCGGGCGAGCAGATGGTGTCGTTCCCCATCACCGGCAGCGAGACCGTGATGGACGCGATGTCCAACATCGGCGGGCTGTCCGACGTGTCCAGCCGGCGGAACATCTGGGTCGCGCGGCGCACCCCGCACCCCGGCCAGCCGTGGCAGATCCTGCCGGTCGACTGGATCGGGATGACGCAACACGGGATCACGTACACGAACTACCAGATCATGCCCGGCGACCGCATCTACGTGAAGGCCCAGCGGCTGGTCTCCATCGACCGCACGCTCGCCCGCCTGATCTCGCCGGTCGAGCGCGCCTTCGGCATCACGCTGCTCGGGTCGAGCACGGTCAACCAGATCAAGGGCGTCGGGCTGGGATTCAACAACCAGTGACGCGGATGGTGTATGGTTGGTGTAGTCGGCCCGCGCCGGAACGGCGGGCCGGTTCCTTCGGGGAAGTCGCCCACGCGAGGAGTTCGACATGACGCGCCACCTGATCGTCACCACCGCGATACTCGGCCTCGCCGGCACCGCGTCCGCACAGTACCCGCCCTACGGGGGTTACGGCGGGTACGGCGGGTACGGGGCCGGCGGGTTCGGCGGGTACAACCAGTCGCCCTTCATGCCGAACGTGTACAACCCGCAGAACCAGCCGCTCAGCCCGTACCTGAACCTGCTGCGGGGCGGCAACCCGAGCGTGAACTACTACTACGGCGTGCGCCCGGGCACGACCGGCGGGTTCGGCGGGGGCATCGGGGCGCCGTTCACGGCTTTCGGCGGCCCCCGGCCGGTGTTCTTCCCGCAACTGGCGACCGCACCGGACCCGCTCCAGCCGCGCGAGGCCGGGGTCGGCGACGTGCTCCCACCGGCCGGGCACCCGGTGGTGTTCAACAACACGCTGGGCTATTTTCCCTCGCCGTTCGGCAACCGCGGCGGGATGCGCCCCGGGCTGGCGGGCGTGGGGACGACGCGGCCGCCGGGCCGCTGAACGAAGTCACGAGTTCTGTGTGCTGAGTGCTCGGTGAATACCGCCGGGAAGGGACTCTCGGCGCTTTTTCCGCACCCAGGAAGGGACGAGGCCATGCGGGTCACAGTGGGCGCGGTCGCGGTGCTGGGGCTGG
>JAFKJJ010000528.1 GCA_017306025.1 Planctomycetota bacterium | reverse complement strand
ATTACTGCAACATTCTGGACGTCGTCGAGTGCCTCGATCACGACCGGGGTGAGTACACGTACTGGGAAAAGACTGGTTTCACCGATCACGTCGACGCGATCAAGAGGTTGGCGATCGACGAGGAGAAGGCGGCCGGGCACGACCTGTTCCGCATCGCGAAGGGCGGCGAGTACATCGTTTGCGCGAGCGACCGCGTGGCCGATCGGATCGCGGAGCGGGAACTCACCGGTGTGCGGTTCGTTGAGCCGTGTGACTGGCAGTTCGGTTGTGGCTAGAGCCCGGTCCGCTACACCCTCGCCGCCCGCGCCCTAACATGACAGTCTTCGCCGCGCCGCTTCGAGTTCCGCACCGATGACCGACCCGCTCCCGCGCCCCGTCCCGCGATTCTGGCACCTCTGGGCCGTCCTTGCCGTCGCGGCCACGTTCGTTCTGCTCGCCATCGGCCAAATGGTGACGAGCTTCGGCGCGGGCATGGCCGATCGCGTGTGGCCCACCGAGCCGTGGTACGTGTTCCACACCGCGACCGACACCGAAAAGGCCCGCTTCAAAGAAGAGTTCGGCTTCTTCATCGAGCACTCCCACCGCATCGCCGGCTGGACGGTCGGCGGGCTCGTGTCGGTGCTCGCGGTCGGCCTCCTGTGGACCGAACCGCGAAAGGTGGTCCGGTTCGTTTCGATCGGGGCGCTGGTCCTGTTGCTGGCGAGCTACGGCGACTTTCACCGCGGGCTGATGGCCCAGAGGGACGTGTCGCCGCGCGCGGTGACGCTCCCGGCCGGTCCGATGTGGAAGGCGATCGCCTCCGCGGCGGTGATGATCGCGGCCGCGGCGAGCGGAGCGTTCGTCGGGGCGCGGGGGGCGGGAATCCGGGTGCTCGGTTCGCTGGCGCTGGTCGCGGTGATGATCCAGGGGCTGCTCGGCGGGTTCCGCGTAAAGTTGAACGAACTGGTCGGCGCCGACCTCGCGGCATTCCACGGGGTGTTCGCGCAGGTGGTGTTCGGGCTGCTCGCGGTGCTCGCGGCCTACACCGCGCGGCCCGTCGCGGTCGCCGGCGACCCGGCCGCGGCACGGCGGCTCTGGCGGTGGGCGGTCCTGTTCGCGCACCTGATCTTCCTTCAGGTGGTGTTCGGCGCCTGGGTCCGGCACTTCCCCGCCCCGCTCCCGCAGCGGCTCCACTTCCTGACCGCCTTCCTCGCGACGGCCGTCGCGGCGTGGCTGATCCGCGCCGTGCTCGCGAACCCCGACGCCCGGAGGCGCGCCGGCCGGGCCGCGGGGGTGCTCGCGGGCCTGATCGCGTTTCAAGTTTACATTGGCGTGGAAGCGTGGCTGGCGAAGTTCGGCGCGTACCGGCCGCCGGAACTCGTTCCGGTGACGGCCGAGACCGGCGCGATTCGCACGCTGCACGCGCTCGTCGGGAGCGGCGTGTGGGCGATGTCGCTGGTGCTGGCGATTCGGCTCCGGCCGGCGGGCGTCCCAACCAATACAACGGAACCCGTCGATCCCGCGTGGCCCGGCAGCGGGCCGCGGGCCGCCGTGGGCGTTCTGAGCGGAGGCGCGAAATGATGAAGGCGACTCTCACGGCCGATTCCGACCTCGTACCGCTCGCGCCCGCGGCACCGGTGCTGACCGCACCCCGGCCGCGGGCTCACGCCCCGACGCGCTTCTCTGACTACCTCGAACTGACTAAGCCGCGGATCGCGGTGATGGCGCTCTTCACGGTCGCGGCCGGGTACCTGCTCGGCGCCGGTCCCGCGGCGGAGGTCCGCGTCCTGGCCTGTACGCTCCTCGGGGCGGGGCTGGTCGCGGCCGGCGGCAGCGCGCTGAACCAACTCATCGAGCGGAAGATCGACGCGCGCATGAAGCGGACGATGAAGCGCCCGCTGCCGGCGGGGCGCGTGTCGGCCGAGGAGGCCGCGGTGTTCGGCGCCGCACTGTCGGGCGCCGGGCTGGCGTTCCTCGCCGCGACCGTCCCCGCGCCCGCGACCGTCGCCGCGGCGCTCACGTTCCTCCTGTACGCGTTCGTCTACACGCCGCTGAAAACCGTCACCGCGTGGAACACCGCCGTAGGTGCGGTGCCCGGCGCGCTGCCCCCGGTGATCGGCTGGTACGCGGCCCGCGGCTGGGACGGCTGGAGCGGCTGGGAAGGGGCGGCGGTGCTGTTCGGGGTGCTGTTCCTGTGGCAGATCCCGCACTTCCTGGCGATCGCGTGGATGTACCGTGCCGATTACGCGGCCGGCGGGCTGAAGATGCTCCCCGGCGCCGACCGGGGCGGCGAGCGCACGGCGCTTGTGATGGTGGTGACGGCCGCGGCGCTCGTTCCGCTCGGTTTCCTCGCGGCGCCCGCGGGCCTCGGCGGGTGGGTGTTCGCGGCTGGCGCGACGGTGTTCGGCCTCTCGTTCCTGCGCCGGGCGGTCGAGTTCGCGTGCGACCGCACCGACCGCAAGGCGCGCCGGGTGCTCCACGCGTCGCTGTTCTACCTGCCGGGCGTGTTCGCGGTGCTGATGATCGACGCACTCCTCTTGAAGTAACATGACTCGTCGTCTCCTCCCCTTCGTCGTTTTCGCTCTCGGGTGCGGCACGTTGGCCGTCCTCGCTCTCGGGTGCGGCGCCTGGGGCGGTTCGCGCCTGCCGACACCCGCCGACCCGCCGCAGCCCGATCTCGACTATCCGGTGGGCGAGTTCGCGCTCACCGAGCGCAGCGGGAAGACGGTCACCGATAAGGACCTCCGCGGGCGGGTGTGGATCGGGTCGTTCATCTTCACACGCTGTAACGGGCCGTGCCCCGCGGTCACGCAGACGATGCGGAAGCTTCAGGACGATCTGGGTGATGAGTTGCAGGGCGGAAAACTGAAGCTCGTCACGTTCACCGTGGACCCGGCACGCGACGACCTGAAGGCGCTCAACGACTACGCGAACAACCGGCAGGCCGACCCGAACAACTGGCTGTTCCTCACCGGCGACGAGAAGACGGTCCACAAGTTGCTTCAGGAGCAGTTCAAGCAGGCGGTGGAACGAAAGGTCGGTCCGGACGTGAAGCCGGGTGACGAGTTCGGCCACAGCACGCGCCTGGTCCTCGTGGACAAAAACGGCGTGATCCGCGGGATGTCCGAGGGGCTGCGGGACGACGAGATGCCGGACGGCAAGGAGCGTTTCGAGGCCGGACTGTCGCGGCTGAAGGGCCGTGCTCG
>JAFKJJ010000527.1 GCA_017306025.1 Planctomycetota bacterium | reverse complement strand
CCAAAGCCATCGACCTGACGAGCTATCGCAAAACGACGCGCGGACCCAAGAAGCCCGCGCCGCGCAAGGTCTATAACAACGGCGGACATGTATCGACTCACAAGGTTCTGCTCAAACGCAACAGCTAACACCTTGGAAGCCCTGCCCCTGTGGGGTGCCGGTCGTTTTCAGACCGGAGGTCTGAGATTGCTCAGACCGGGGCGACGCCCCGGTTTCTTCGTTTCGCGGACGTCATTTCGGCAGTACGGTGAAGCTCGACACGAGCTTGCCGGTGGCCGCTTCGTGCAGCCACACGATTCCGTCGAATCCGGCCGACGCGATTAACTTCCCCGCGGGGTGCCACGCGACCGCGTACACGGGTCCGGTCACCTTCTCGCACACGACCTTCGCGCCGGTGTTCGCGTCGTAGATCCGCACTTCGCCCTTGCCGTCGAGGCTGCTGACCGCCGCGAACTTACCCCCTTCGGCGTCGAACGCCACCGCCGAGATGCGGCCGGGCATCCTCTCGAACTCGCGAATGCGGTTCGAGTCGTCGCCGATCTCGCGCTTCACCTCGCGGTGCATCTTGTAGAGCCGCGGGATGCCGTCCGCGCCCGCGACGACCAGTTCGTCGTACACGTTCGGCTTCGCGCCGGGCGTGTCGGCCGGGATCTTCTGGAGCTTCTTCTCCTTCATCGGCCGACGGTCGAGGGCCATGAGCCCGCCCTTCAGCGCGCCGGGCGTGATGCTCGTGACGTTGTCGATGAAGCGCTGCGTCTCGACGTGCGTCAGCTTCATGCTCATGTCGCGGCTGACGGAGGCGAGGTGGAGCCCGTCCTGCGAGAACACCGTACCCAGCACCCAGTCGGAGTGCGTGCCCATCTGAAGGATCTGCTTACCAGTGAGCGCATCGACCGCCCGCACGGTGTTGTCGGCACAGCCGAACGCGATCTTCGAGCCGTCGGGCGACCAGCTCACGCCGTAGAGCGTGTCGAACGTGACCGGCGCGGAGACGAGCAACTTCTCCTGCTCCGCGTTCCAGACTTGGACCTCGCCGAATCGCCCCGGCGCGCCGCCGACGGCCGCGATCTTCTTGCCGTCCGGCGCGTACGCCACCGCCTGCACGCGTTCCGAGATGCCGATGAGCCGCGACTTGAGGGCGTACTTTTCGGTGTCGTAGAGCAGGACCTCGTGATAGCCGGTGACCGCGAGACGCGAGCCGTCCGGGCTATAGTTCAGGGCGGTGACGACTGGCGGGGCGGAGTATTTGGGCGGGTTCGCGGCGTCCACCGCCACCGTCTTCGCGCTCGCCGGGGTGTCGTCGACCGCGCCCTGAGCGATCCAGTCGGTAACGGTCTTGATCTGAATGACGTTGAGCGGGTCGCGGTTCCTCGGCATCTCGGCCTTGCCGTTGCTCTGAACCTTGATCTGCTCGACGAGATAACTCTTGTCCGGCTTGCCCGGGACCACACCCGCCTTTTCGCGCTCGCCGGGTTTCAACAGGCTCGCGTGGTCGGTGGTGACGTACCCGCCGAGCGGCTTGGCCGGCTGGTGGCAGCCGTTGCAATGTTGCTGAAGGATCGGGCGGACATCCTTGTAGTAACTGACCTTCGCCGGTTCTTCGGCGCGGGTGCCGGCCGACAGTGCGAATGTGAAGAGGGCGGCGAGCGCGAAACGAATCCGCATAAAAGCGAACCTCGGCAGGAGGGTGTGCGGGCCGGGGTTGGAGTCGGGCAGGAAGCCCCAGTGTAGCAGTGCCGCCGCGGTGCGAGCAACCGTCTGGTGGCAAATTCTGGAGAATCCGGAGCCGCCCCTCGCTCCGGGCGAACCCGCCGGTTCAGTTCGCCTTGACACCCGGAGCCCGATTTCGCGACCATCTGCGCGGGGGGAAGGATCCTCGCCCGGTTCACGGACGGATGGGGTACGCATGCCGGAAACGTTTTCCGCGCTCCTCGCGCGCGTTCAGAACAAGACCGCGACGGTCGGCATCATCGGCCTGGGCTACGTCGGGCTGCCGCTCGCACGGGCGTTCGCCGCGGCCGGCTTCCGCGTTCTCGGGTTCGACATCGACACCGCGAAGGTCGAGAAGCTGAACGCCGGGAAGTCCTTCATCAAGCAGATTCCCGACGCGACCGTCGCCGCCATGCGCGCCGCGGGCTTCGAGGCCACCGACCGCTTCGCCCGGTTGAACGAGCCCGACGCGATCCTGATTTGCGTCCCGACGCCGCTCACCGAGGCCCGCGAACCCGACCTGACCTACGTCGTCAATTCCGCGAACGCGATCTCGTCGCGCCTGCGCCGCGGGCAGCTCGTGATCCTCGAAAGCACCACCTACCCGAGCACGACCCGCGGCGTGATGCTGCCGGTTCTGGAGCGCTCGGGACTGGTCGCGTCCCAGGACTTCTTCGTCGCGTTCAGCCCCGAACGCGAGGACCCCGGTAACCCGACGCACTCGGTCAGCCACATCCCGAAGGTGGTCGGCGGACTCGACGACGCCAGCGGCGACGTCGCGTGCGCGCTGTACTCCGCGATCGTGCCGAAGGTGGTGCGCGTCTCGACCCCGGAAGTGGCGGAGGCGTGCAAGATCCTGGAGAACACCTACCGCGCGATCAACATCGCACTCGTCAACGAAATGAAGGTGCTCTACGACCGCATGGGCATCGACGTGTGGGAGGTGATCGACGCGGCCAAGACCAAGCCGTTCGGGTTCCAGGCGTTCTACCCCGGCCCGGGTCTGGGCGGCCACTGCATCCCGCTCGACCCCTTCTACCTGTCGTGGATCGCGCGGCACTACGGCATGACGACCCGATTCATCGAACTCGCGGGCGAGGTCAACACCGCGATGCCCGGCTACGTCATCGGGAAGGTGGCCGACGCGCTCAACGACGCGGGCAAGGCGGTCCGGGGGAGCAAGGTGGCGATCCTCGGCATGGCGTACAAGAAAGACGTGGACGACCCGCGCGAGTCGCCGAGCTTCGAGCTGCTCGACCACCTGCTGAAGAAGGGGGCGGCCGTCAGCTACAACGACCCGCACATCCCGAGCCTGCCGCGGATGCGCCACTGGCCCCACCTCGAACCGATGCACAGTCAGCCGCTCACGCCGGAGTACCTCGCGGCGCAGGACTGCGTGCTCATCGCCACCGACCACACCGCCTACGATTACGACTTCATCGTCCGGCACAGCAAGCTCGTCATCGACACCCGCAACGCCACCAAGGCCGTCAC
>JAFKJJ010000526.1 GCA_017306025.1 Planctomycetota bacterium | reverse complement strand
CGCTTCCCGCAGATCGGTCAGGAGATCGCGCCCGCTCCCGGTCTGCTCGTGGGATTCCTCACCGACGTTCGGCACCAGCACGAGGTGACCGAGGTATCGGGCGGGGACCGCGACGCGATCGCGTTCTGGTTCCAGGCCGCGGACCCGGCAGCGCGGCCGAAACCGATTCCCGCGCAGCCGCTCGTGTTGCCGCAGTGCCCGGACCTGGGGGACCGCCTGCCCGGCCCGTGCGCGTCGGCGCTCTACCGGTGCAAGCGGCACGGGGTGAAGGTGACGCGGGTCGGCGCGTGTACGGAGGCGGCGCGGTCGTGCGCGACCTGTGACGATCACCCGTCCCGACGGCCGGCCGGCCCGCCCGCCCACTTCGCGCCGACCCTGAACCCGACCGAGCACCGCAAGCTCTTCCAGCTCGCGGTGCGGCTGGACGGTGCCCTCGCCGACCTCGGCGCGAGGTACGTCCTGTTCGCGGGCGGCCTGTTGGGACTCGTCCGCTTCGGCGACCTGATGCCGTGGGACGACGACATCGACTTCCTGGCGATCGACCCGCCGGCGGACCTGGTGGACCGGCTCCGGGCCGCGCTCCCGGATCTGCGGTTCGACTCTGACGGCGCGGTCTGCCGCGTCTGCGACCCGTCCGACCCGATCCCCACCGGATCGGTCGCCCCGCTGCCGTTCCCGGCCGTGGACATCGACCTCCGCGGCCGGGCGGCCGCCGGCCGCCTGCTCGCGCCCGATCCGACGTTCTCGCCGTCCCGCTCGTTCGCGGCGGCCGACGTGCTCCCGCTCCGGCGGGTGCGCCTCGGACCGATCGAGCTGTCCGGCCCGGCCGACCCGCGGGCCGTGGTCCTGGCGAATTACGGGCCGGAGTGTCTGACCAGCGCCGTCGCCCCGGGATGGAGCCACAAGCTTCACCGCGCGACCGGTGCCCCGCGGGACCGCGTGCCGCTCGCGGCCCTCCACACCCCGCCCGCGCCCCCGCCGCGGTTCGAGTGGGTGAGCAGTGCGCGATTGATCGAGGACACGGCCGCACTGATGGCGAAGCTCCCCCCGGACATCGTCGGCGTGGCCGGGGTGCCGCGGAGCGGGATGGGGCCGGCCTGGCAGATCGCCACCCATCTCCATCTACCCCTCTACCAACTCACGGAAGAGGGGCGGCTCGATCGGCTCGGCCACGGGTCGCGCGGGCGGATACTCGGCTTCGGGCCGGAGAAGGAGGGCCGCCTGCTCGTCGTCGATGACACCGTGTACGGCGGGGCCGCGATGGCGAAGGCCCGTGCCGCCGTCGCCAAGCTCGGCCGGCGCGCGGTGTTCGCGGCCGTGTACGTGCGACCCGAGGCCGTCGGAGCGGTGGACGTGTTCGGCCGGCACCTGCCGTCGCCCCACTTGCTCGAATGGAACTTCTGCAACAACGGCCCGTTCGCGGGCCATGCGGCGAACCCCGTCTACGGTCGGGGCGTGGCCTGCGACCTGGACGGGATCATCTGCCACGACGCGGAGAGCGGCGCGACGCCCGGTACGCCGCACCTGCTGCCCCGCACCCACCCCTGCCGGATGATCGTCACCGGCCGCCCGGAGCGGATGCGCGCGGAAACCGAAGTATGGTTGCGAAGGTGGGGTGCGAAATGGGAACAACTCCACATGTTCCCCGACGGCGTGGAGCTCACCACCGACTCGGCCGCACGGCACAAGGCGGACCACTTCGGGCCGTCGGGCATGGGCTTCTTCGTGGAGTCCGATCCGAAGCAAGCCGCGCTTATCCACCGGTGGACCGGTAAGCCCGTGGTGTGTCCGCGGATCGCGACCGTGTTCTCGGCCGCGCTGCCCCGCATCGAGCACTTGAAGTGGACGCCACGGGGCGACTTCTTCAAGCAGGATCACCCCGTTGACGCGAAGGTCAACTCCGTGGCGGGGCTCCTGGATCTGCTGTCGCACGTCGGCCCTCTCGGTCGCGTGGCCGAGGTCGGCTGCTACCGGGGAGTGTCCACGGAGGTGTGGGCGCTGCACGCCCGCGAGGTGATCGCCGTCGACTCGTGGGAGGGGCCGCGGTTCGGGCGCGTCGAGCCGCTGTTCCGCACGGCGATCGAGCCATACCCCGGCGTCCGCGTGTTCAAGGGGCGGTCGGTCGAGATGGCCCCGCGCGTCCCGGACGCCTCCCTCGACATGGTCTACATCGACGCGATGCACGACTACGAATCGGTCTGTGCGGACATCCGGGCATGGGCTCCGAAGGTGCGGCCGGGCGGCTGGATCGCTGGTCACGATCACGTCACCTGGATGGACGGGCAGGGCGTGCTGCGCGCCGTCCGCGACCTGCTCGGCGGTCCCGAGCGGCTGTTTAGTGATTCGTCCTGGGTGGTCCGGAAGCGGTGATCCGCCCGGCCGTGTCCACATATGTCCTTTTCCCGCCGAATCGACCCCGCGGTGGCCCTTCCGCTCTATCTGCCTTCCGGTCCGCGTCGTCACAGTGAGTGAGTACCCCACTCACGAGGACGCCGACCGATGAGCGCACCGACGCCCCCCGCCCCTTCCGCGCCGAAGTGGCGGCAGTTCCTGGCCTCGTACCCCAAGATCTCGGCCGCGCTACTCGCGCTGCTCACCGCGGGTCTGTCCGCACTGGCGACGCGATACGGGGTCGATCCCCGTGTCGTCGAAGTGGTCACCGAGGTCATCAAGGAAGTGCCCGCGGCCGACGACGTGCCGGCACCGGGGACGGTGAAGCGGTCCTACGGCTGGACCCGCCCGGCCGCCACCGAGGTTCCCGAGCGGACCTTCTCCGCCCCCCAGGCCGTCGTCGATCACCTGCCCCAGTCCCTGCACCTGGTCTCCGCGCCGACCCCGGAGGTGCCGGCCCCGCTCCCTTTCGACCAGGGGCAGCTCGGTAGCTGCGGCCCGAACAGCGCGGCCGCGCTGATCCTGTACACGGAGGCGAAGGCCGGGAAGAAGGGCCAGCCCCCGCCGTCGCGGCTGTTCATCTACTACACGACCCGCCTGTTGATGGGGACGACGAGTCAGGACAGCGGCGTCTCGAACGCCACCATGTTCCGGGCATTGAGCCGCTACGGCTTCGGCGACGAGACCCTCTGGCCGTACTCGGACGATTCGATCACGTTCCGCAAGCCGCCCTCGCAGGCCGCGTACACGCAGGCCGCGTCGCGATTGGTGACCACCGCCTCGGCCGTGCCGCAGAACCTGACGCAGATGAAGTCCTGCCTCGCG
>JAFKJJ010000030.1 GCA_017306025.1 Planctomycetota bacterium | reverse complement strand
ATCGAAGACGGGCATTCTAGCGGCGCGACCGGCCGCCGCCCACGTCACCACGGCTTGCCGATGGCCCTCGCGGCGAGGTCGTAGCCGTCGGCCGCGGTGACCTTCGCGCGAACGAAGTCGCCCGGCCGGAGGTTCTTTCCCTTCACACGAACGGCGCAGTCGATTTCGGGCGCGTCGGCGTAGGTGCGGCCGCGGAAGTGGCTCGCGAACTCCGGGTCCGGGCCGTCGATCAGTACCGGGTGTTCCTTCCCGACCTGCGCGGCGGCCCAATCAAAGGCCACCTGCTGTTGGATCTCCATGATCGCAGCCACGCGGGCCTGCTTCACGTCTTCGGGCAGGTGGCCGTCGAGTTTTTCCGCGGGCGTACCCGGTTCGAGCGAGTACGGGAACACACCCACGCGTTCGAACCGCTGCTCCGCGACGAACGCCTTCAACTCCTCGAACTCGGCGTCCGTTTCGCCCGGGAACCCGGTGATGAACGTGGTGCGGATCGCGAGGTCGGGCCACTTCGAGCGGAGGCGGCCGAGGAGGTCTTCGGTCGCGGCCCGGTCCACGCGGCGGATCATTCTCTTGAGAACGCGGTCGTTGATGTGCTGCAGCGGCATGTCGAGGTACGGGATGATCTTCTTCGACCCCGCGAACGTCTCGATCAGTTCGTCCGAGATGTGTTCGGGGTACGCGTACAGCGTGCGGACCCACTCGATGCCGTCGACGGTGTCGAGGGCGCGGAGCAGTTCCGCGAGCCGCGTCCGGCCGTAGAGGTCCATTCCGTAGTAGGTGGTGTCCTGCGCGACGATGATGAGTTCGCGAACACCGTCGGCGACGAGTTCGTTGGCCTCGCGGATCACTTCCTCGATCGGCTTCGTGACGTGCTTCCCGCGCATCTTCGGAATCGCGCAGTACGTGCAGAGCCGGTCGCAGCCCTCGCTGATTTTCAAGTACGCGTAGTGCCGCGGGGTGATGCGGAGGCGCGCGGTGTCCTCAAGCGCGCGAACGGGAGCCGGCCGGAACAGGCTGCGCTGCTCGTCCCGCTGGGAAACGGCGCGATCGACGACAGCGGCGATCTCCTCGCGCCCGAACACGCCGACGATCTGATCGACCTCGGGCACCTGTTCGAGCAGCACGTCCTTCTGGCGCTCGGCCATGCACCCCGCGACGACGACCGCTCCGACCTTCCCGGCCTTCTTGAGCGCGAGCATCTCGCGGATGACCGCGAGCGACTCCTGCCGCGCGGGCTCGATGAACCCGCAGGTGTTCACGATGACCACGTCCGCCCCGTCGGCGTCGGGCTGAAGCGCGTAGCCGTCCTGGGCGAGTTTGCCCAACATCCGCTCGCTGTCGACCGTGTTTTTCGGACACCCGAGCGAAATGAACGCGTAATTGCCCTTCTCGGAGCGGGGGGCGTCGGCCCCCTGTGCCTGGGCGGTGGTGAGCGGCAGACTTTTAACGGACATGCGGTATCGGCCCGGCATATTGTGCGGCGAAGGTCGAACTGTTTTTATAGAGGGTCGGGGACGAACGTGCAAGCAACGCGGGGCCGCAAATGAAGCTCAAGCGCGTCTACATCAAACGGGCCGGCGGCGAGATCGCCTCCGAGGCGTGCTACGCCGCGTGGAAGGGCTTCGGTGCGAAGGGCTACCCGCTCGACTTCTTCGAATGGGACGAACTCGTCGGCCGGTACCTGCCGCTCGCACGCGACACGCTCCTCGTCGGCGGAACGGTCGCGGTCCACAAGGCACTCGCCCAGCTCGGGTTGCCGATCCCGTTGCCGCTGAACGTTCCCGAATCGCTCACCGCGTTCGCGGGACGAAAGCTCTGGACGACCACACTCGGCGAACTCCGACAGCAGTTCGAAGCGGGTTCCGCGGCGCCGGTGTTCGTGAAGCCGCTGGCGTCCGCGAAGGAGTTCGCCGGGCTGGTCGTCGCGTCCGTTGCGGACCTCGCTCGCGTGCGTCATCTGGACAACGATTTGGCGGTGCAGGCCGCCGAACCGGTCGCGTTCGTGTCCGAGTGGCGGTACTTCGTGCTGTGCGGGGAGGTGGTCGGCACCGCGCACTACCAGGGCGACTGCTTCACGCACCCGACCGCGGCCACCGTCCGGAACGCGGTCGCGGCCTACACCGCTGCGCCGGCCGCGTACGGCCTCGACTTCGGCGTAACGGCCGACGGGCGCACGCTCCTGGTCGAAGCCAACGACGGCTTCGCGCTGGGCTGCTACGGCCTCGACCCGGTGATCTACGCGGAGATGCTCGAAGCCCGCTGGTGCGAACTGGCCGGGTTGGGATAACGCAATACGAGTGGCACACCGTCCCTTCATTTCGCGAAGTGAGCCACCATCGCGGCATCGACGCGGCGCGGCCGACCGCTCGCGGCGTCGAGCAGCACCCACACGGTGCGTGCGGTGACGAGCGGCTTGTCCTCGCCGGCACGCAGCACCTCGGTGAACCGCTCCCACGTTGCCCCGGACGGCTCGCCGACCCACGTTCGTAGGAGCAGTTCTTCGTCGGGAAACGCGGGCCGCAGGTACTCGACCTCGTGCCGCCGCACCACCCACGTGAACGCGGTCTGCATGTCGGCCGGGGCGATGCTGCGCCAGTGCGCAACGGCCACGTCCTGAACGTACCGCACGAAGGCGACGTTGTTGACGTGCCCCTGGCGGTCGACGTCCGCGTCCGACACGCGGAGCGCGAGCGTGAACTTCGGTCCGTCCGACATCCGCGGTCCTCGCTTCGGTGACAGTCGCATTGTATCCTGGGGCACTACCCCCGCGGAGTCACCGCTCATGCTCGCGACGCTCTCCGTTCTGCTCGCACTCGGCGCGAGCGATGACGTATCCGTCTCCGACGCCAAAACCGAAGACGGAGTTCTCGTTCACGAGGTGCGGTCGCCGTACCAGTCTGGCACGACGAGGGTTCGCGTGCTGCGACCCGACACGATCGAGAAGGGGAAGAAGTGCCCCGTCGTGTACGTGCTGCCGGTCGAGGCCGGGACCGAAAACCGCTACGGCGACGGGATGAAAGAGGTCAAGAAGCTCGACCTGCACAACGCGCTCCAGGCGATCTTCGTGAGCACGACGTTCTCACACCTGCCGTGGTACGCCGACCACCCGACGAAGCCCGAGGTCCGTCAAGAAACGTACTTTCTGAAGGTCGTGGTGCCGTTCGTGGAGAGGGCGTACCCCGCGCGGGCCGAGCCGAGCGGGCGGTTGCTCTTGGGGTTCAGCAAATCGGGTTGGGGCGCGTTCGGCCTGCTGCTCCGCCACCCCGACACGTTCGGCAAGGCGGCCGCGTGGGACGCCCCGTTGATGATGGACGCGCCGGGCAAGTACGGCAGCGGTGATATATTCGCCACCACTGACAACTTCGCGAACTATCGCGTCTCGAAGCTACTCGAAGCCGGCCGCGCGAAGTTCCAAAAGGGGCCGCGGCTGATTCTGCTCGGCTACGGCAACTTCCGCGATCACCACAAGCAGGCACACGAACTGATGGACGGGCTCAAAATCGCACACGAGTACCGTGACGGCCCGCCGCGCAAGCACGACTGGCACAGCGGTTGGGTGAAGGAGGCCGCGGAACTGCTGCTGGCCGCACCGAAAGGTGAGAAGCCGTAACACTCGCTTCTGTAACTCGTTAGGAGAATTTGACGCACCTCCGATCGCCTCGGTTGGCACTGATCTTGCAACTTTTTCCGATCGCACCGGAAATCCGCGCGGTTCTCGAAAAATGCCGCGGCGCGGTCGGCGAACAACTCTTTACGGCGGCAGGAGCCCGGTGTTCGGGACGGCCGAACCGCCCTCTCTGATGTGCCGATTGAGGTAGACTGCGATGCTCAAGAAGATGGTGGTTCTGGGGGTGATCGGCTTCGTTGCCGTCGTCGCGCTGCGCGGCACCAAAGTCCTCTCCTACATCCGCTCCGAGTGGAATTCGGTCAGCGAACGGGCGGAAAACAACATCCCGCCCGAAAGGGAAATCGCCCGGATTCGCAACGAGATCAAGCTGCTCGACAAGGACATCCTCACCGTCATCAACGAACTCGCCAGGCACCGGGTCGCGGTCACCGACCTCCAGACCCAGACCGAAGAACTGGCGGCCAAGCAGAGCAAGGACAAGGAGCTGCTCACCGCCCGCGCCGACGCGATCAAGAAGGCCGAGGGCCACGTGACGTTCGGCAACCGCACGCTGAGCCTCGCCGACGCGAAGGCCGAACTGGAGGCCGGCGTGAAGCGCTACACGGCCACCCAGAAGTCGCTGGAGGGGATGCAGGCCCTGCTCGCCAACCGGATCAAGGTCCGCGACGCGCTGGAGAAGCAGCTCGAAACGATGAAGGCCCAGAAGGCCGAGCTGACCGCCGCCGTGGACACGATGGAGGCCGAACTGGCCGCCCTGAAGCTCCAGCAGATGGAGAGCAAGTACCAGACGGACGACACCCGGCTGGCGAAGATCAAGGAGGACCTGCGGAAGCTCAAGACGAAGGTCGACGTGGAGCGCGAGAAGCTGAAACTGATGCCGGCGGCGCTGGAAGCGTCCCCGACCCCGGCCGCGGACACGAAGTCGGTGGACGACATCATGGCCCCGCTGACCGCCCCGCCGGCCAAGCCCGCCAAGCCGGAGGGCAAGACCGACGCCAAGCTCCCGGTCGCGGATTGAAGCTCCGAGCGCCGAGCCCGAAACGGCCCACGGTTGATCCGCGGGCCGTTTTCGTTCGTTTACTCGGCTCTCGGCACCGAACACTCAGCACGCGGACCCGATCACGGTACACTGATAGAGATCCCATTCCCGTACCGATGCGATCCTCATGGCCGCGTCCGTGTGGTTGGCGCTTCGTCAGGCCCGGGAGGCGGTGTCCGCCGGGCGGCCCGACGACGCGCACCGTCAACTCGAACCGCTCCTCGCGGAGGGGCACCGGCGGGCGTTCAAGATGGCCCGCGAGGTGGTCGGGGCGTACCTCGCCCGCGCCCGCCGCGCGCTCGACCAGCACAACCCCGACGCCGCGTGGCGCGACCTGATCGCGGCCGAATCGCTCAACACGGGCGAGAAGGCCGTCGCGGAACTGCGCCAGACCCTCTCGCGGCTGTCGCTGGTGCAAGTGCGGGCGATGCTCGAAGCCGGGCGCCCGATCGACACCATCGACCAGATCGCGAAGTGCCGCGACCGCGGCGTGCGGCATCCCGATCTCGAACGGCTCGAGGGCGCGGCGCAGGACTGGGTCCACGCGCAGGAACTGGCCGACCGCGGCGAGTTCCTCCGGGCGCTGGCCGAACTCGACCGCATCGCGCCCAAGCTCCCGCAGCCCACCACCGGCCTCGACCGCTACCGCGCGGACGTCGAGCGCCGGCACACTCAGTTCTGCGAGGCGGTGGCGCGGCTGTACGACGCGTCCGAGGGGAAGCGGTGGCGGGAGGCGGTGGCGGTGGCGGCGGAGGTGCTGGCGATCGCGCCGGACCACCGCGAGGCGAAGGCGGTCCGCGGGAAGGCGTGGGTGGTCGCGGCGCCGGAGACCACCGACTTCGCGCTGCCGTCCGAGGGCAGCGCCGCGGCCGGGGCGCTGGCCCGGAGCGCCGCGGGGGAGCTCTCGACGCGCGGGGGGCGGTGGGAGTCGGTGCGGCCGCCGCAACCGGTCTCGGCGCCCGCTCCGGCGCGAACGCTGCCCCGCGCCACCCCCGTTGCGGGCGGCTCGTCCGCGCTCTCGTCCGCGGGCGGCGCGCCCCTGCCCAAGCGGTTCCTGCTGTGGGTGGACGGGGTCGGCGGGTACCTCGTATGCCTGTCGAGCCGCGTCACGTTCGGCCAGGCGACGGCCGAGGGGCCGGTGGACGTGCCGCTGTTCGCGGAAGTGTCGCGGACCCACGCGGAGGTGACCCGCGACGGCGAGGGGTACGTGATCGAGTCGGGCCGCGGCATCCGCATCAACGGGGCCGAGACGAAGCGCGCGGTGCTGTCGCCCGGCGACCGCGTGACGCTCGGCGCGAGCTGCCAGTTCGTGCTCCACAAGCCGGTGTCGGTCAGTTCGTCCCTGCGGCTGGAACTGACGAGCGGGCACCGGCTGCCCGTGGCCGTGGACGGGGTCCTCTTGATGGGCAACGAGTTGATGCTCGGCCCGGGGCCGGAGGCGCACGTCGAGTTGAAGGGCCTGGACGCGCCGGTGCTCATCTACCGCTCGAAGGACGGCCTGAGTGTTCGGGTGCCGGGCCGGCGGTTCACGATCGACGACCGGCCGTGCGAGGACCGCGCGGCGCTGCCGCTGCCGGCGGTGGTGTCGTGTGACGCGTTCACGTTCGCGATCGAGCCGGTGAGCGGGCGGCTGTGATGATAATCGCCAAATGACTTCAATCGGTCTCAATCGGGGATGTGAACGTTCGGCGCGGTTGGCCGGTTCTTGCCCGGCCGATCTTGTGGAACCGTCACCCGCGGCGCCGAATCCGGAGCCGATGTCGTGCCGTCGACCGGGGACAACCTCCGCTTCGAAGAATCGGACCATCGAGGGCATTCCCCTGAGCGGCGGCGCGCTCAACACCAGCACGAACGCGGCAACAGTCTACCCGTCCCGCGCGACCCGCCCCCCCGCTCCGGTGTTGGCACCACCACGGGGTTACCCGTGGCCTCGAATCGCGAGGTACAGGCGCGGGACCCGGGGATACGGCCCGCGGCTCCCCCGTGGGCTTTCGCATTTCCGCCGCTACAACACCGGGTATTCCCACACGCACGGAGTCCGGAATGTCCGCTGATCCCTGGTTCCAGCCGCTGTTCGCCGACCGCATCGGCGGGGCCAACTACGGCAAGGGAACCGACATCTACAAGTTCGAGAAGATCAAGCGCGCCAAGCGGAAGGCCCTCGCCGAACACCCCGAGCGCAAACTGCTCGACTTCGGCATCGGCGAGAACGACGACATGGCCGACGCCGGCGTCCGCGAGGCCCTCGCCCGCGAGGCGAACAAGGTCGAGAACCGCGGCTACGCGGACAACGGCATCCAGAACTACAAGGACGCCGCCGCGGAGTTCATGCAGCGCCAGTTCGGCGTCAAACTCGACCCCGCGACCGAGATCTGCCACTGCATCGGCAGCAAGCCCGCCTACGCGATGCTCCCGGCCGTGTTCATCAACCCCGGCGACGTCACCCTCATGACCGTCCCCGGCTACCCGGTCGCGGGCACCTGGACCCGCTACCTCGGCGGCGAGGTGGTGCGCCTGCCGCTGCTCGAAAAGAACGGCTACTTCCCCGACCTCGACGGCGTCCCGGCCGACGTGAAGCGGCGCGCGAAGCTCATGGTCATCAACTATCCCAACAGCCCGACCGGCGCCGTCGCGACGAGGGACTTCTACAAGCGGGTGATCGAGTTCGCGCACGCGAACAAGATCGTAATCGTGCAGGACGCGGCCCACATCCTGCTCAGCTACAAGGACGAGCCGCTCAGCTTCCTCCAGGTGGACGGCGCGAAGGAGGTCGGCGTCGAGGTACACTCGATGTCGAAGGGGTACAACATGATCGGCTGGCGCCTCGGCTTCGTGTGCGGGCACCCGAAGATCGTGCAGGCGTACGCCGACGTGAAGGACAACAGCGACAGCGGACAGTTCATGGCGATCCAGCACGCCGCGGCACTGGCCCTGCGGACGCCGGAAATTCCGGTGGCGGTGCGGGAGAAGTACAAGCGGCGGCTCATGAAGCTCGTCTCGGCGCTGCGGGAGGCCGGGTTCACTTGTGCGATGCCGGGCGGGACGTACTTCCTGTACGTGACCGCCCCGAAGGCGGCCGGGGACCGCACGTTCGCCAACGCGGAAGAGGCGTCGCAGTACCTAATCCACGAGCAGAGCGTCTGCTGCGTGCCGTGGGACGACGCGGGGGCGTACCTGCGGTTCTCGGTGACGTATACGGCGAAAGACGCGGCCGAGGAAGACGCGCTCATGATCGAAACCGCGGCCCGACTGAAGGGCATGAATCTGAAGTTCTGAGCCGCACGCCGACGGGCCGCAATCGGGTATGATCGGGACTGGCGCCGCCGTTCCGGAGTCACACCATGTCGCGGTCCGTCCCCGCGCCCGACGCCGTCGAGCGCATCGACGTGTTCGTCCAGTGGTTCGGGTTCTACCCGCCGGCCGTCGCGGCGATCCTCACTGTCGGGCGCCGCGACGGCCGTTTCGTGCGCTCGCAGCGGCTCGCCGGGCCGCTCGACGACCTGCCGACCGCAACGGTCGAGCGGTTCCTGACCGTCCTCGGCCGTCCGCCCGTTCCCGAACTCGACCCCACCCTCTTCGGCCTGCCGCCCGCGGCCATCGAGCGGCACTACAACTCGATCTGGACCAACGACCATCCCGGGGTGTTGGTGCGGATCAACTTCACGGGTGGGGCGTGCGTCGAGGTCCGCTCCGGAGCACAGCAGGCGTTCATGCTCCCGTTTGAGGTGACCAACGGCACCGGTACCGTCCAAACCTACGATCCCGAACTGAGCCGCGCCATCGCGGAACTGCTCCCGGCCGGCTTTCCGGAGCGCGACCGACTCTCGGGCGAATCCGGCATGCTCCGGCACGACCTTGAGGAACCCGTCTTGATGCCGGACGAGCCCTCACTGCCACCGGAACCTCCCGATCCGGCCGCGGTCGAAGAGGCCGAACGGGCGATTCACCGGCTCCTCTCGCGTGAGGAATCGCCGGAACAGAAGGCGGCGGCCGAGGCGGCCGGGCAACCGGACCGGCGCCTGCTCCGGCGCATCCCGCTCGCCGACGTGCGCGAACTGATCGCCGCGGGCGTCGACGTGAACGTCGCCGACGACGCGGAACAGACGGCCCTCATGCACGCGGCGTTCCCGCCGTTCGACTGCGAGCGGTTTCGGCTCTTGGTTGCGGCCGGGGCGAACGTCGAGGCCCGTCGGGACGGCGCGACGGGCCTGCACATCGCCTGTGCCGGGGGCGAAGCCCGCGCCGTCGAGGAGTGGGTGCGGGCCGGGGCCGACGTGAACACCCGCACGGTCCCCGACGGCGGAACGCCGCTGATGCTCGCGATGGGGTGGCCCCAGATCGTGGAGGTGCTCATCGGGCACGGCGCGGACGTGAACGCCGCGGACGCGGACGGGCACACGGCCCTCGTGGCACCGATCGTCAACCGGTCCTCGTGGCTGCGCGTGGAGCACCTGCGGACGATGCACATGGTGCTCGCGGCCGGCGCCGACCCGAACGCCCCGGACAACGAGGGCGTCACGCCGCTCGGGCACGCGCAACGGCTGATCGAACGGCACCGGCTCGAAGAGGACGTTCGGTGCGCCTTCGACCCGAAGGCCGGCCGGGCGCGCGTCGGCGGCTGGAGCGAACGCCGGATCGCCGAAGAAATGGCGCGGATCATCGAGGAGGCCGGCGGCCGCGCCGAACCGTTCCCCCTCTAACCCGCGAACGCATGGCGAACGATCCGGAATACGACGCGCTCTACGCGGCGGTGTGCGCCGCGCCCGATGACGACGCGCCGCGGCTGGTGCTGGCCGACTGGCTCGACGAGCACAACGACCCGCACCGCGCCGCGTACATCCGCGCGCAGGTCGGGCTGGCGCAGGCCCGCGCCGCCGACCCGCACGCCGCCGCGGTGTTCGACTTCTTCTCGCACCGCGATGCGCCCGACGGGTGGCACAAGTACGGCGACCGCGCGGCCGCCTCGCCCGCCGTGGGGCGTATGGAGGAGTTCCGCAAGCAAGAACTTCGCTACGAGAAGCGGGCGTGGACCCGCTGGAACGCCGCGCTGCCGCGCCGCAAGGCGGGGACGGTCCGCGAGTACGAGCGCGGGTTCCCGCTGCTGATCGACCTCCCCGACACCGGACGGTACGCGGCCCTCGCGGAGAAGCGGCCGGGCGAACCGCTCCCGGGCTACGAGTTCTACCTCAACTCACCAACAGAGGAGGAACTCGACGCACTGCTCGCCTCGGGGCTGTTCGGCGCCGTCCGCGGGCTCCGCGGGTTCCGCGTCGAGTCGGTCGAGTTCGTCCGCAAACTCGGCAAACTCCCCGCGGCGCGGAACTTCCGCCGACTGATGCTTCACCCGCACGAAAACACGACCGAAATCCTCGCGACCGTGGCCGCGGAACCGAACTGGGCCGGGTTAACGCACCTGGAAATGTACGCGGAAGCCAACGAGGCCAACCTACCGCCGGCGTTCTTCCGTGCGAAGCACCTTCGACAACTCGAACGGCTCGGGCTGGGCCTCACGAACTTGACTGAGGCGCAGTGCGCGGCACTCGGGCGCATGAAGTGGCCGCGGTTGCAGGCGCTCGATATCTACGGCTGTCGGAACTGGGGCGCGGTGGGGCTCGGGCTCGAAAAGAGCGATTTTCCCGAGTTGCAGTCGCTCGATCTGATGGCTTGTAGCCTCGGGGACGCCGGCGCCACGGCACTCGCGAAGTGCAAGGAGCTGAAGAACCTCGCGACCCTGAACCTCACCTACAACGACATCGACGACGGAAAGGCGCTCGCCGCGCTGATCGCGGGGCCGGCATTCCCGGCGCTCGCGGGCCTCAACCTGTTCGGCAACAAGTGCCGCGCGCTCGACGCGAAGGCGCTGGCCTCGGACGGCCGCGGGCCGACGTTGCGGTTGCTCTCGCTCGGGGACTGCGGGCTGTACTCCAAGACCGCGGAGGCCCTCGCCGCGGCGCCCGCGCTAACCGAACTGGTCTGCCTTGACCTCGGCGGGAACAACTTCGGCGACAGCGGCGTGAAGGCGCTCGTTCGCGCCGCGCAGTGGGACCGGCTCCGGTGCTTGAGCCTTCGCGAAAACAAGATCACCGCAAAGGGGGTCGCGGAGCTGACGGAGTGGCCGGCACTGGCGAATCTCGCGGACTTCGATCTCCGCGACAACCCCATCGGCCTCGACGGCGCAAAGGCGCTGGCCGCGTGCAAGGCGCTGAGGAAGTGCCGCCACGTCGCCCTTCCGACCGACGAGCGCTTCGTCCCCACCGAGGGCCTGAAGCTCTTGCGGGAGACGTTCGGCAAGGGCGCCGGGATCGGGTGACGGCCGCTTCACCCGAATTTCACTCGCTCGGGCCGGGCCGTTCCTATCACATCCGGGAATCCTTCCCGTGTTCCGGAGCCGCGAGTGACCGACGAAGCCCAAACCGCGCGCCTGCGCCGCTGGCAGGCGGTCACGGTCGCCACGCTCTTTACCGGGTACGCCGGGTACTACGTCTGCCGGTCGAACCTCTCGGTCGCGACGCCGCTCCTCCTCGATGAGTACGGGGCCGCGGGTCTGACGAAGGCCCACATCGGCGACGTCGCGTCCGTCGGCGTGCTGTTCTACGCGATCGGCAAACTGCTCAACGGGGTCGCGGCCGAGTACGTCGGCGGCAAGCGCATCTTCCTGTTCGGCATGTTCGCGTCGGTGGCCTGCACGGTCCTCTTCGCGCTGAGTCCGCGGATCGCCGGGCCGCTCGCGGGGGTCGCGGGCGAGTTCGGGTTACCGGTCGCGGTGCTGGTGCCGTTCTTCGGCGTGTGGGCCGCGAACCGGTTCGTGCAGTCGATGGGCTGGGGCGGGCTGGTGCAGATCACGGCGCGCTGGTTCACCGCGGGCCGGCTCGCGACCGTCATGGGCGTGCTGTGCATGAGCTACCTGCTCGGTGACGCGGTCGCGCGGTTCTATCTGGGCGCGGTGGTAAAGGCCGGGCTCGGCTGGCAGGGCGTGTTCTTCACCGCGGCCGCGACGCTCGGGCTGATCGGCCTCGTCAGCCTCTTCACGCTGAAGGGCCGGCCGGCGCGGCTCGGCCTGCCGGAACCGCCCCCGCCCCCCGGCAACGTGTACGGCGACGACGCGGGACACGAGAAAGTGTCGCTCGGCAAGCTGCTCGCACCGCTCCTGACGAGCTTCACGTTCTGGCTGGTGTGCCTGATGAATGTCGGGCTGACGCTGATCCGCGAGACGTTCAACCTGTGGAACCCGACGTACCTGAAGGAAGTGGTGAAACTCGACGCGGGCACGGCCGGGATGGCGAGCCTGGTGTTCCCGCTGCTCGGGGCCGTGTCGTCGGTGCTCGCGGGATGGCTGGTGGACCGGCTCAACGGCCGCTACGGGCTGGTCGTGGTGTCATCGCTGGTGGGGCTGGTCGCGGCGCTCGGCGCGCTCGCGTGGCTGCCGCTCGAAGGGCAGACCTGGCTGGCGCTCGTGCTGATCGGTGCGGTCGCGTTCTTCCTGTTGGCCCCGTACACGTTCTGCTCCGGCGTTCTGGCGGTGAAGCTCGGCGGCCAGCGCGGCGGCTCGACCGCGGCCGGGATCATCGACACCGCCGGCTATCTCGGCGCGACGCTGGCGGGCTCCGGGGTCGGACGGATCGCCGACAGTTACGGGTGGGGCACCGCGTTCGCGGCGCTGGCGAGCGTCGCGGTCGTGACAATGGTCGTGGCCGGCGTTTATGCCCTCCGCACCCCACCGGATGTGCCCCCTCCGCCCGAACCCGAAACCGATGCCAACTACTCCTGACATCCGTGCCGCGATCTTCGACGGCCCCGGCGCGGCCCTTCGTGTCGAGAATGTGGCTCGCCCGGTTTTGGGCGACGGTGAGGCGCTGGTGCGCGTGTCGCTGTGTACCGTCTGCGGCAGCGACCTGCACACGTTCACCGGTCGGCGCAAGGAGAAGACGCCCTGCGTGCTCGGTCACGAGCCGGTCGGAGTGGTCGAAGAAGTAGCTGACGACCTCCGCACCGTGGACGGCGAACCGGTCCGCGTGGGCGACCGCGTGGTGTGGGCGGTCGCGGTGTCGTGCGGCGCGTGCTTCTTCTGCGAACACGGGCTTCCGCAGAAGTGTGAATCGCTCCGCAAGTACGGCCACGAGGCGATTTCGCCGCAGTGCGGCCCGGTGGGCGGGCT
Organism: Planctomycetota bacterium; assembly: GCA_017306025.1. Classification (GTDB taxonomy): domain Bacteria; phylum Planctomycetota; class Planctomycetia; order Gemmatales; family Gemmataceae; genus Gemmata. The sequence goes on along the minus strand of JAFKJJ010000030.1, from coordinate 7,269 downwards.
CGCCACGCACTGCCATCTGTTGAAGGGCACCGCGGTGGTGAAGGTGCCGGCGGAGCTACCGGACGCGGTCGCGGCGCCGGCCGGGTGCGCAACCGCGACCGTCGCCGCGGTGCTGCGGGCATGGGCGAAGAACCTAACCCCCCAACCCCCTTCCCTAAAAAGGAAGGGGGAGAAAAGCACTCCACCTTCGTTCACGTTTGCGGAATCGCAGGAGGCGACTCCCGAGTTCACCCCCTTCCTTTTTAGGGAAGGGGGTAGGGGGGTTAGGTCTGATTCAGTCATCGTCGTCTTCGGCCTGGGGATGCTCGGGCTGACGGCGTGCGCGTGGCTCGAATCGCTCGGCGCGACCGCGATCGCGTGCGACGTGAGCGACGCCCGGCTGGCGCAGGCGACACGGTTCGGCGCGCGGCACCTCGCGAAGCCCGACGCGCTGGCCGAACTGGTGAAGTCGCTCACTCACGGCCGCGGCGCCGATGCCGCGCTGGAACTGAGCGGCTCGCCGCAAGCCTCGGCCGCGGCGCTCGGCGTGCTCCGCGTTGGCGGCACCGCGGTATGGGCCGGGGCGGTGTCACCTACCGATCCGGTGCCGGTACTTCCCGAGACGATCGTCAGACGTTGTCTCACCGTGACGGGCGTCCACAACTACGCGCCGCCAGACCTCGCGGACGCGGTGCGGTTCCTCGCGGCCAAGCACGAGCGGTTCCCGTTCGCCGAACTTGTTACAAAGTCGTTTCCGCTCGCGAACGTCACGGATGCTTTTCGGTTCGCAGAATCTGAAAGACCGGTGAGAGTGAGTGTGGCGTGCGGCTGAACGGCTGGTACAATTCCCGCACCCTTTTTCCCAGAGGTGCGTTCATGCTCGCCCGTCTCTCGGTTGCGCTGCTCTTCGCCGGGCAGCTCGCGCTCGTCTCGTCGGCCGCCCCCGAAACCGCCCGCCCCGCGCCGGCACCGCAGGTTCGGCCGGCCCCACGGGGGGCCGTACCGGTCCGGGCCGAGGTGAAGGCCGATGCCGCCGATCAGATTCTCGTCGACCTGGTGACCGGTCCGACCGGCGGGCTCAACGAAAAGGCGTTCACCAAGGGCGAGTACAAGCACATCCGCACCGCGTTCACCAAATACTTCGAGGCCCGGCACGGCGAAGCGATCAAAATCGCGATGGGCGACGACGCCGAACAGTTGTTCGAGTGGCTCGACAAGAACCGGGAGGTGAAAGAGACGCTGTTCACCGCCATCGACCCGGCGCACGAGGAACCGGGGAAAGTGCTGCGAGTGTTCCGCGATCTGTGGAAGGCCGACCCGGAAGCCGTGAAGAAGAACGACGAGCTAGCGACCGCGATCGCGGTGGTGTGGGACGACCCGCGGGCCGTTTACGACTACCGCGGGCACCAGATCCGCACCCACAGCGTCATGCCCGACGGCGTGATGAAGGTCGGGGCGATGGAGAACTTCCGGTACGTGCTCGACCGGCAGGCGAAGCTGAAAGGGCCGCAACAGCAGTTGCCGTGGGAGTTCCTGGTCCACGTCGTCAACCACCGCACGCCCGTCGACGAGCGCGACTGGGCGATCGGCGCGTTCCTCAAGCGGCGGAGCGGGATCGGCACCTGCTACAAGGACATCGTCTACGACAACGAGATGCTGCGCACGAACTCGAAGGTGTGCAAGCTGAACGACAAGCCGTACACGCTGGAGAGCATCCTCAAGCACGGCGGGGTGTGCGCGATGCAGGCCGACTTCGCGGCCCGCGTGGGGAAGTCGCTCCTGGTGCCGGCCGAGTACGTCGGGGGTCAGGCCAACTCCGGCGGGCTGCACGCGTGGGTGATGTGGGTCGAGGTGCGGGCGGTGAACAAGGACACGGTCACGTTCAGCCTGGAGTCGTTCGGCCGGTACGGCGGCGACCACTATTACGTCGGCACGCTACAGAACCCGCAGACGGGCAAGATGATGACCGACCGCGAGCTGGAGCGGCGGCTGACGGCGGTGGGCAACGCCCCGCACAGCAGCCGACACGCGGACCTGCTCATGCGGGCCTACCCGACCGTCCGCGACATCAAGGGGTACACGATCGAGCAGCAGGTCGGCTACCTGAACAAGGTGCTCGCGCTGTACCCGATGTGCGGCGAGGCGTGGACCGAACTGGGCGCGCTCTACAAGGAGGGCAAGCTGACCGACGTCACGATCGCGACGCGGCGGGTGGAGCAGGCGGTGACCGTGTTCGCGAAGTTCCCGGACTTCTCCTGGACCCTGGTCGACAGCCTGCTCACCCCGCAGAAGGACAAGGCGTACCGGACCCGGATGTTCGACCGGGTGACGACGGCCTACGAGAACCTGGGCCGGCCGGACCTGGCGTGCGAGGCGCGGCTGAAACTGGCCGAGTACCAGGTGGACGCGAAGGACAACAAGAAGGCGTTCGACGGGCTGGCGTTCACGGTACGGAAGTTCCCCGACGAGGGGCGGTACGTGCCGAAGCTGGTCGCGAAGATGCAGGACGTGTCGAAGGACATCAAGGGCGGTGACGCGCTGATGGCCAAGTTCTGGCTGGAGATCCTGCCGAAGGTGCCGACGCGGCGCGGCGACGCGGTGAGCGAGTACTGCGTGAAGCTGCACGAGCAGGCGATCGCGAACCTGCAGGAGATCAACCGACCGAAGGACGCGGCGGTGGTCGAGCAGAGCTTGAAAAAGGTGAAGAGCGGTGGGAAGTAACCGACGTGACATCGGACCTCCGGGCCTTGTTGGCGGCGATCGTGGCCGACCCGTCCGACGACGTGGCCCGGCTCGTCTACGCGGATTGCCTGGAGGAGCACGGGAACGCCGCGCGAGCGGCGTTCATCCGTTTGCAGATCGAGGCCGAGCGCCATCACCCGGACTCCGGCGCGCGGGCGGCGCTGGAATCGCAGGCGCGGGCGCTGTTCGCAGAGCACTGGACTGAGTGGTGGAGCGAGGTCTGCGCCGCGACGGGACTGGAACCGCCCGTACCCAGGCCGCACGGCCGGCTCGGACGGCTCGCGACCCGTGCGGGGCTCCGCCCGAACCCCGGAGAGCCGTATTTCGCCGCCGGGTTCACCGTCGGACGGATCGGACCGGGTGACATGCGGGAGCTGTGGCCGCTGGTCCGGTTCTGTCGCGGTTTTCCCGATTGCATTGGCCCCGGTCTGAACGCGCCGGCGCTGCTCTCCGCGTGGTTCGAAGTGTCTCCGCTGTTGAGCCTGACGCTCCGTTGGGACGCGGGCGCCCGCTTCGATCGCGCGAACCTCCGCCACGTGCGGGCGCTGACTCTTATCGGCTACGACCTCACCATTCTGAGCGGCATCCTCCAATCACAGGCGTTCGAGCGACTGGAAAGCCTTTCTCTCGAAGAGGGTCCCCCAGACCCGTTGGGGGGCGCCGACCTGGCGTCCCACTTCTACGGGATGCTCTCCCCGATCGGTCTCGCGGGCGTGCTGGCCACGACGCGGACTCGCCAACTGAAGCGCCTCTCGCTCCGCGTCTGGAGCGAGTACACGGCCACTGCTTTGGCGGGCTCGGAAAACCTGACGGAATTGGAGTCGCTAACCTTGTCGGTCGGCAACGACCGAGAAGAAACCGGCCGAAGTCTGGCCGAGCTCGCCGCGTCACCGCACCTCGCGAACCTGAAGGAACTGAGCGTGATCGGCGGGATCGACCCGAACGGACTGGCCGCGGTGCTCCGCGGACGGTGGACCGGTCTCCGATCGCTCACGCTGGACCTTCAGCCCCAACAGACGGCGCTCGCCGCGCTCGCGGAGGCGGACGCATTGCACGCGCTGGACGAGTTACGGCTACTCAACGTCGACCTGAACGGCACGATCGCCGCGGATCTCAACCGGTCCGCGCTCCTGAAACGGGTCCGTCACTTCGCCTTGAACGGTTCGCCCGTGGACCGTACGACGCTCCCCCGGGTGGTCGAAGCGGTGGACCGCGACCGGATCGAGACGTTCGCGCTGCTCCTCCGCCCGAGCGAACCGTTGCGCGACTACGCGGCCGAACTGCTGCGCCGGTGGTTCGGGGACCGGGCGCGGATCGTCTCCGGCTGACGGTTCACGCCGCGATGCGGATCGGGCCGACAACAGTTGCGCTGTGCGCGATGCTCGCCAGCTCGCGGCGCGCCTGCATCAGCACCAGGCTTACCGACGATTCGGGGCCGAGCTTTTCGATCATGAGGGAGAGATATTCGACCGCCCACCGGGCTTCGGAGACGTCGATCGCGGGCGCTTCGGGCAGCAGAACGGACGTGTTCGTGACGATCATGGCCCGGAACCTCCTTGTTCGTGGCTCACAAACCTCGATTATGGACCCCTCCTCCCTCACGATTCAACCCCAATTTCCCCCGCGCTTCCGACTTGACCGCGTGCCCTCTTCGCAAGTATCTCCGGCCGCTTCTGTTTCCGCCCGTCCGCGAGGAGACGCCGATGTTCCGCCGCCACGCGACACTCGTCGCACTCGTCGCCCTGAGTCCGCTCGCCTCCGCACAGCCGGTCGCGCTGAGCGAACCCCCGGCCAGCGGAGAGTGCTTCCGCTACAGCGTCGAACTCGACCTCGCCGGCAAGATGTTCATCACGCAGGAGAACGCGAAGCAGACCGTGCGGCTCGAAGCGAAGGCGCGGCACGTCTTCGGCGAGCGCACGCTCACCGTCGCCGACGGGCTGCCGGCCCGGTCCGCGCGCCACTACGAGGACGCGGTCGCGTCGGCGGCCGTTGACGTCGAGAAGTTGAGCCGCGCGCTGCCCGCGGACCGGCGGCTGATCGTCGCGGTTCGCAGTTCGGAGGGGCCGTTCTGCTTCAGCCCGGCCGGTCCGCTCACGCGCGACGAACTCGACCTCGTCACCGAGCACTTCAACCCGCAGTGCCTGGCGGGGCTCCTACCGGGCAAGGCGGTGAGCGTGGGCGACACCTGGCCGATCGGCCCGGTCGCGGCGCAGGCGGCCTGCCAGTTCGACGGCCTCGTCAAGCACACGCTCACCGGCAAGCTCACGTCGGTCGCCGACGGAAAGGCGCGGTTCACCGTCGAGGGCGCTGCGGAGGGCATCGAACACGGCGCGAAGGTCTCACTCGCGATCACCGCGACCGGCGTCTTCGACCTCACCGCGAAGCGGATCGTCGAGCTGTCGTGGAAGCAGAAGGACGACCGCGATCAGGGGCCGGTCGCGCCCGCGTCGCAGGTGGACGCGACCGTGACGCTGAAGCGGGTGCCCCTGGCCGAGACGCCGAAGGAGCTGGCCGACGCGGCACTCGCGGCCGTACCGAGGGGCGACGTTCCGTCCACGATGACACTGCTCCGCCACGCGGACCCGAAGGGCAACTACTCCCTCGTCTACGCGCGCGACTGGCACGTCACCGGGCAGACCGATCAGCACCTCGTCTTGCGGCTACTGGACAAGGGGGAGTTCGTCGCGCAGGCGACGGTGGCACTGTGGAAGAAGACCGAGCCGGGCAAGCACACGCCGGCGGACGAGTTCAAGAAGGCGGTGGCGTCCGCGCCGGGCTGGACCGCGACCCGCGTACTCGAAGATCAGGAAACGACGACGACCGACGGCCGGTGGCTGTACCGGATCGTGGCGGAGGGGAAGATGGAGGAGCTGCCGGTGGTGCAGGGCTTCCACCTGCTCGCGGGCGCCGGCGGCGATCAGGTCGCGGTCACGTTCGCGATGAAGCCGGAGAAGGTGAAGGCGGTCGGCCCGCGCGACAAGGAGCTGGTGAACGCGATCGCGTTTTCGGCCAAGAAGTAACCGAAGAGCGCTCGCCGCGGGGATTTCCCCCGCGGCGAGCGCTCTTCGGCGCCGCGTTTCCGCTTGAGATACCCGAACCGCGAACGGTTTGTTAATCTAGTATCGGGCGGGTGCAAAACCGGTACCGGGGCGCGGCGGGGGAACCATGCGGATCGGGGTCGTCAGCGACACCCACGACCGCCAGGAGGCGGTCGCGGAAGCCGTTCGTCTCCTGATGGAGCAGCACGTTGAGTTGATCCTGCACTGCGGCGACATCGAATCGCCGGAGACGGTGCGGGTGTTCAAGTCGGTCCCGACGCACTTCGTCTACGGCAACTGGGACAAGGACCGTGCGAAGCTTTCCGCCACGATCAAAGACATCGGCGGCACCCACTACGACTCGTTCGGCTTTCTGACGCTGGCGGACAAGCGCGTGGCGTGGGTCCACAGCCACGAGCGGCACCAGTTGCGGCAGTTGGAGAACGCGGACTACTTCGACTACGTGTTCTACGGCCACACGCACGTCCGCGAACAGCACCGGACCGGCCGCACGCTCGTGGCGAACCCCGGCGCGCTGTTCCGCGCGAACCCCAAGACGTGTATCGTGCTCGATCTGACCACGGGGGAGATCAAGCCGATCATTGTGCCGACGAAGCCGCCCGCGAGTGCGGCCCCGGCGCCGCACTCCGCGACCGGCGCCCTCGACGACGTCACCGGTTCGATCGTGATGCCGCCCGGTGCCCTGCCCGCGCCCGACACGTCCCCGCCCGCTCCGCCGGGCTGAACCCAGCTCCGACCGCAAGACGACAGTCACGGAACCGACCCGCGGCTTCATCGGCGAGCGGGCAGGCATCACATATCACATTCGTTGGTGGAAGTTTGTGTCAAGCGGCAGTGGACCGCCTCCAGAAGTCGGTCCACTGGCTGTGTTCGCTCCGGTAGAGGGCGCGGACATGGCAGAGCGCGTGGGCACCCTCCTCGCTCCAGCGCATGCCCGACCCCTTCAGCTCGGCTGATGCCGATTCTGGTGGCTCAGGCGGCGGGTGCGAGCGCGGCGAGCAGCAGTTCGCGAATGGGTTCGGGGAGTTTCTTCAGAGCCGCACCGTGTACAGGCCCCGCGGGCACGGGCCGGCGCGCACCACCGTCTTCTTGCACCACCCGCGCGTGGTCTCCAACCCGAGAGCCGAGCGGGCTTCTGGGAATGTGGTTTCGATGCTCCAGCGACCGCAGTAGGCGCCGACCACCGCGTCGGCCGAGAGCGCCGGGTCGGTGGTGGACAGGTACATCGACCGGGTCGGGCAGGTGTTGAGTGCCGACATCACATACCTGCCGCTGGCATCGGGGTTCATGTACCTGGCGGCGACGATCGGCTGTGGTGGCGTGGCGGCTGTCGAACACGCTCGACGGGGCGTTCTGCCGGGACATGCTGGACGAGGCGCTGGCGACCGGGACGCCGGAGGTGTTCAACACCGACCAGGGGGTACAGTTCACCGCCGGGGCGTGGGTCGAGCGGGTCGAGGCGGCCGGGGTGCGGGTGAGCATGGGCGGT
>JAFKJJ010000029.1 GCA_017306025.1 Planctomycetota bacterium | reverse complement strand
CAACGCCGTCGAACGGTGTCACAACTTCTTCGCCCAGTTCGGTCGGGTTGGGCGACGACTCGACCGCAACGCCCGATACTACCTCGGGTGGTGCCAGCTCGCGGCCTGCGTCATCTTCATCCGATCCGGTTTTGTCCGGTAGTCCTTACCGTCCTTCTTCTCGGCGGCCTTGGAAACGGCCGCGGCCTGTTCGCAGTACTGCTTGGTCAGCTTTTCCCACGACTTGGCATCCCCCTTGGGGCACTTGGTCTTGGTCAGCGCCACGGCGCACTCGGCCAGTTCCTTGCTCAGCTTCTGAGCGTCCTCCCACTTCTCGCCCTTGGCCGCCGCGTTGCACTTGGCGCACAGCCCTTCCTTCCCAGCGACCGATTTCATCACGTCCTTGATCGTCGGCGCCTTGTCTTCCGCGGTCGCGTGTCCGAGAACCAGGGTCGCCGCGAGCGCCCCGACGAACGCCAACACGAACTTCCGCAACATGAACGGGTCTCCCTTGTTGCCCAACACGACCGGTCGGTCCGGTCGTGCCGCGGATCATAGCGGCACAAAAACGATGGTCGCAATGGAAAAAGGAGATAAGTTGAGCGAAATGTCCTTAATCGTTGTGTGACTTGACTTTCTTGACCCGCTGGTCGCGTAAGTGTGCGCAGCTCGTACGGTATCCTGCTCACAGTTCCGCCCGTCACTCCTCCGGAACCTCGCATGACTCGCAGCCTCGTGTTATCGCTCGCCGCGCTCGCGTGTTTCTCACCTCTCGTTCGCGCGGACGACTGGCCGCAGTGGATGGGGCCGAATCGCGACGGCGTGTGGGCCGAGACCGGCATCACCCGTGCCCTTCCGAAGACCGGTCCGAAGCGGCTGTGGAAGGCGAACGTCTCCGGGGGCTATTCCGGCCCGGCCGTTGCCGATGGGAAGGTGTACGTCACCGACCGCGTGCTCGCGAAGGGGGCCAAGAACCCGGCCGACCCGTTCGACACCAAGCAGAAGGTGAACAGCACCGAGCGCGTGCTCTGCCTCAACGCGGCCGACGGGGCCGAACTGTGGAAGCACGAGTACGAGTGTCCGTACCAGATCAGCTACCCGGCCGGGCCGCGCTGTACCCCGACCGTCAGCAACGGGAAGGTGTATACGCTCGGCGCGATGGGAGATCTCTACTGCCTGGACGCGAAGACCGGTAAGGTGGTCTGGTCGAAGAACTTCCCGAAAGACTACGCGGCGAAGGTGCCGACGTGGGGCTTCTGCGGCCACCCGCTCATCTACAAGAACCTGCTCGTCTGCCTCGTCGGCGGGGAGAACGCGACGGCGGTCGCGTTCGACAAGGACACCGGGGCCGAGAAGTGGAAGGCGCTCTCCGCCCGCGACACGGGCTACAGCCCGCCGACACGCGTCCACGCCGGCGGGGTCGATCAGGTGGTGATCTGGCACGGCCAGGCGATCAATGGGCTCGATCCGCTGACCGGTAAGGTTCACTGGACCGTCGGGCTGGAGCCGCTGTACGCGATGTCGATCATGGCGCCGCGCCAGTCGGGTGACCGGTTGTTCGCGGCCGGGATCGGCGGGGCGGGGGCGGTGCTGAAGCTCGATAAGGACAAGCCCGGGGCGTCGGTGGTGTGGCAGGAGGCGGCGGAGAAGAGCGTCGATCGCATGAAGGAGTGCGGGCTGTACCCGGTGAACATGACGCCGTTCATCGACGGCGGGGTGATCTACGGGGTCGATCAGCCCGGCATGTTGCGCGCGGTCGAGCTCGAAACGGGCAAGAAGTTGTGGTTCACACACAAGCCGGTGATCGGGAAGGTCGAACCGGAGGACTTCAAGGGTTCGGGGTCGGGCACGGCGTTCGTGGTGAAGAACGGCGACCACTATTTCCTGTTCGCAGAGACGGGGGAACTGGTGATAGCGAAGTTGAGCCCGAAGGGGTACGAGGAGGTGGGCCGGGCGAAGCTGCTCGATCCGACCGGCGCGGTGTTCGGCCGCAAGGTGGTGTGGAGCCATCCGGCGTTCGCCAACAAGTGCATCTTCGTGCGGAACGACAAGGAGATCGCCTGCTTCTCGCTGGCCGCGGAGTGAAAGCGAGTCGGCTTTTGTCGGTCGTACGGTTTCACTCTTCGAAGAATCGCGCTACGGGAACCGTGAAGCCGGGCAGCACGTCGGGCAGAGCCAGTTCTTCATCCTTCTCGAACGTCTCCTGCCGCGTGTCCGATCGGAACACGGACGCCGATTCGGTCTTCGGGTCCAAGATCACGACCACCGACACCCCGCGCGGATGTAATCGAGCATCTTCCCCAGCGCGTCCGTCCACAGGTCCGACGGCGACCGCACCTCGATCACCAGTTCGGGCGCGATTTCGAGACCCCCGGCGGGCAATCGCTGGTCGGCCGGCAGTCTGGCGTAACTGAGAAAACACACGTCCGCACCGCGAGCCGTGTCGGCCGAAATGCGGATGAACGTGTCGTTGCTCATCACGCGGCCGATCTTGTTCGCCTGTGCGAACGACCTCAGTTGAAGTTCGCGATGCTCGTGACCGAGCCGTGTTCCGCGCCGGGCACAAGGTACCTCACGACTTGGCCGCGGACGAGTTCGACGTTCGATTCGTGCCCGTGGAGCTTGAAGAACTCCTCGACCGTCAGCCTGGGTGGGGTTGCAACAACCATCGGCTTCCTCCCGGACGAATTTTTGGGATGATACCCCGACGCCCAGCCCTCACGCTACCCCGGCGGAATCACTCCATGCGCCTTCTCGCCTCGCTCGCACTCGCACTCGTATCCGTACTCCCCGCCCGAGCCGCCCCGCTCACGGCGGGTGCCGCCACGGTCGACGTCACCCCGCCCCGCGGGTGCCCGATGGCCGGCTACTACTCCTTCCGCGGTGCCGAGGGGACGCACGACCCGCTCTTCGCCAAGGTACTCGTCTTCGAGAAGGACGGGACCCGGGTCGCGCTCGTCTCGCTCGACCTCATCACCACCACGCGCGGGCTCGTCGAAGAGACGCGGAAGCTCGTCGAGCGGCAGACGGGCATCCCCGGCCGCAACGTGATGATCTCCGCGACGCACTCGCACACCGGGCCGGTGCTCTGGGACGGATCGCCGCGGGCCGACTTCCTCACCGGCAACGGCAACAAGATCGCGAAGGACTACATAGCGGCCCTGCCCGAAAAGATTGCGGATGCGGTGAAGAAGGCCGACGACGCCCGCAAACCCGCCCGCGTGTCGTTCGGCACCGGTCGTGAGGACGGACTCGCCTTCAACCGCCGGTTCCACATGACGGACGGGACCGTCGGGTGGAACCCCGGCAAGAAGAACCCGAAGATCATCAAGCCCGCCGGGCCGACCGACCCGGGCGTGCCGGTGGTGTTCGTCGAGACCGACGAGGACAAGCCGAAGCCGCTCGCGGTGTACGTCAACTTCGCGATGCACCTCGACACGGTCGGCGGGCTGCACTACTCCGCCGACTACCCGCACACGCTCGCGAAGGCCCTGGCCGCGGTGAAGGGCGAGGACGTGGTGACGGTGTTCACCACCGGCTGCTGCGGCGACATCAACCACGTCAACGTGAACAGCGACCGGCCGCAGAAGGGGCACGGCGAGGCGGCCCGCATCGGCACGCGGCTCGCGGCGGAGGTGCTCCGCACGTTCGACGCGCTCAAGCCCGCTGCCGACGGCCAACTGCGCGTGTCGAGCGAACTGGTGGAACTCGCGCTGCCCGCGGTCACGGCCGAGGACGCGGTCGCGGCGAAGCGGGTGCTCGCGGACCTCGAAGGGAAGGCGAAGCCGGCGCCGAAGTTTCTCGATCAGGTTCAGGCGTTCAAGGTATTGGACGTGGCCGAGCGGCTGAACAAGCCGCTCCAGGTGGAGGTGCAGGTGGTCTCGCTGGGCGACGACCTCGCGTGGGTGAGCCTGCCGGGCGAGATCTTCGTGGAGCTCGGGTTGCAGATCAAGAACGGCTCGCCGTTCCGGCAGACGGTGATCGCGGAACTGGCGAACGGGAGCGTGGGGTACGTTCCGAACCGCGCCGCGTACGCCCAGGGGAATTACGAGGTGGTGAGCGCGCGGTGCGCGGAGGGCAGCGGCGAAAAGCTCGTCGGTTCCGCGCTCAAGCAGTTGCGGGAGCAGTTCAAGCAGGAAAAATGATGGGCCGAAGGCTCCCCGGCCGGCCGGGAAGCCTTCGCTCGCCCGTGCTTACTCCGGCAGGGCCGCCGGGATCAGTTCGAACTCGTGCCGGTGTTCCTTGTCGGCCGCGTCGGTGATCGCCACCACGACCACCGCCGGCTTGGTCGACGTCGCCGGCACGTCCCACGATACCCGGCCGTCGTCGCTCACCGTCAGGCCGGGCGGCCCCGACAGCAGCTTGAACCCGGCCGCCGGCTTCTTCGACTTCACCGCGATCCGGTAATCGAACGACCGACCCGCGGCCGCCGCAGGCGGCGCCGAGGCAACGAACAGGTAGTCGTCCGCCTTCTCCAGCTCCGCGTCCACGTCGAGCTTGCACAGGGTGATGGCGGTCCCGTCCGGCGACAGCACGGCCACCGCCCGCGCCGCGGGGACGAAGAACACGTGCCGGTCGAGCCGCGACGCCTTCGTGCGGTCGAGTACGGCCGTGAGCGCCGGCACCGGAGGGACCACGAACAGCGGCGCGCGGTCGCGGCCGGCGTGGACGGCCAGCACGCGCTCCCGCTCCCGGACCTCCGCGGACATCGCCAGGACCAGCGGCCCCTGTACGGCCGGCAGGCACGGCCACCCGAACGACGGGCCGCCGCGCAGGCCGGCGCGGCCGTGGGTCCCGTCCGGCTGGTACCCGAGCTGCCCGTCCCCGCCGAGGGTCGTTGCGGTCCGCGGACCCGCTCCCGGCAACTGCGCCTCGTGGTAGCCGGTGTCCGTCACCGCGATCAGGGCCGCCGCGCCGTTGCCGCGGGCGTGCAGAAACGTGCGGCCGTCGGCGCCGGCCCGGAGCGCGTCGCCGGACTGCACCCCCAGTTTCGTGCCCGCCCGCGAGCCCTTCACTTCCTTCATCGCGGTGACGTCGAACAGGAACCGCTCGCCGGGGCCGGCGTCGCGCGCGAGCACCAACAGCGGCCCGTTCGACGCGCCGCCCATCGCCACCGCGGTCACGGTCGCCTTCGGACTCACCGGCAGGTCGGCCTCCGCTTCTTTCGTGAACGTCGTCAGGCTCCACCGTTCGACGGTGTCGTTCTCCGCGTCCACGATCACGAGCGAGTTCATCCCGGCCGCGAACAGCGCGTCTTCGGGTGCCGGGACGGACTTCACCACCTTCGCCTCGCACACGTCGAAGACGGCCAGGCACTTGTCGGCGGGCAGACGGAAGATGAGGAACCGCCCGCCGCCGCCCACGCACGCGCCGTCGGCCGTACCGGCGAGCTGCACCTCGGTGCTGTCCCCGTCGAACTGCACGGGGCGGACGGCGACCGGCTTGGGCGGCGGGATCTGGAGCGGCGCCCAGCCGGTCTGTTTCGACCCGGGGGCGATGCCGGGACCTTTGGGCGGCGGCTGGATGAACTTGAGGTAGCCGAGCCGGAGCTCGCCGCCGCAGGCGTGCATGTCGTCCACGAACCGGTCGGCCACTTCGGCCGGGATCGCGAACCCGATCGTGTCCGTGCCGCGGAACTTCGCCACGCTCACCCCGATCACCTCGCCCTTCTTGTTCGTCACCGGGCCGCCGGAGTTGCCGGGGTTCAGCCCGCCGGCCAACTGGACCGTCTCGACCGACCCGTTCGCCTTCCGCAGGCTCGACACGGTCGTGGGGTTGATCGACACGTTCTTGCCCAGCGACTCGCCGAACGGGTAGCCGAAGATCACCACCTCCTGCGTCTCGACGAGGCCCTCGGCCCTTCCGAACGGCAGCGGGGGCGGCATGTCGCGCATCTCGACGCGCAGGACCGCGAGGTCGAGCTCGGCGTCGAGCCCGAACACCTTCGCGGTCACGGCGCGCTCGCCCGGCTCGCCGCTGTCCACCACGACCTCCACTTTTTCCGGCTCCGTGACCCGCACCGGCCCGTACCCGATGACGTGCGCGTTGGTGACCACGTAGCCCGGCTTGCCCGCGAAGAACCCGCTGCCGGTGGCGCCGGTCCCGTCCCGGAAGAACGTGCGGATGTAAACCGTGGAGCCCTTCACCTTGCGGACCATCTGCTCCGGCGTGGGCGGCGGCTGTTCCTTCTTCGGCTGTTCCTTCTTGGGCGGGGGCGCCGGGTCGTTTTTGACGACCTCCTTGGGCGGGGCGCGGAACGCGAAATATCCGCCGACCGCCACGCCGATCAGGAGCACCGCGCCGACGCACGCGAAGATCGCGATCTTCGCGCCGGAGTCGCCGCGGCGCGCCTTCGGAGCGCGGCCCGCCGATCCCCGCCGGCGCGGGCGATCGTCTTCGTCATCTTCCTCCTCGTCTTCTTCGTCGCGGTCGCGCCGGCGCCGCCGGCGCTTCGGGGCGGGGTCGTCCTCGTCCTCTTCTTCGTGCTCGTCCTGTGCGAACGCGAACGCGGACGGCACGGCCACCGGGACCGGCTGCGGCACCACTTCGGACGGCGCGTTCGCGACGGGCACAGCCTCGGGCACCGCGACCGCCTCGGGAACGTCCGAAACCGGCGCGGGAACGGGCGGGGCGAGGTCGAAGGTCGTGGCGCACTGCGAACACTGCACCCGTGTCGCGTTGCCGGACGGCAGAACGATCGGGGCCGCACAGTGCGGGCAACGGAACTGTGGCGCGCTCACGGCGGAACCTCGGGTTGTCGGGCGGGGAGGTGAAAGTGGAGTGTAACGGGCACCGACGCGAGGGGCAAGAACACGGTGCGCCGAACGCCGAAACGCGGCCGGGCGGGGCGCACCAACAGAGGTGCGCCCCGCCCGGCCGTTTCGGTCACGGAGCGGCGGGCGTCACGCCGGGCGCTCCTTCTCGACGTACCCTTTGCCGGTCTTTTCGGCGACGAGCTTGTCGTACTCCTTTTGCGTCTTCGCCGCGTCCGGGAACGCCTTGCGGGTCTCGCGCCCGGGCGTGCCGATCTTGCCCCACTGCGTGACCACCTCGTTGTCCTCGGTCCACACTTCCCAGAACTTGCTCGACGTCCCCTCCACGCACTCGAAATACCGCTTGGTGGTCGTTGCCATCGCAGGTCCTCCACTGGAAACGGGGGTCGGAACGGAAACGGGCTTGGGCTCGCTTTTGGCCGTGGTTTCGGCCTTCGGCGCCTTGGCCCCTTTCTTGGCCTTCGGTTGCTCCGCCGTTGGCGCCACGGGGGCCGGAGGCGCGCTGACGGCGACAGTCACCGCCGCGGTTTCCTTCTTCCGCGTCGGCGGCGGGGCGGTCGGGTCGCCGTCGGGCCGCGGCCCGACGTACACGGGGAACCGCAGCGCGCCGTCGGGCGTCAGGTTCTGATACTTCACCGTGATGATGCTGCCCTTCGCGGGCGGGTTGTCGCGGTCCCGGTCCTTCAGGCCGGTGCCCACCTTGCAGATGACGCCGCTGCCGAGCTTCACCCACAGCGCGCCGACCCGCCCCTTGTGGCGCCCCTCGCCCGGCTCGTAGTCGTCAACGATCACCTCCATGTCGAGGAACTTCTTGATCTTCAGGAGCGTGGACGAGCGGTTCCACTCGTACCTGGAGCCGGGCTTGCGGACCATCAGGCCCTCGCCCTTGAGGTCGGTGACCCGGGCCAGTTCTTCTCGGACGTGTTCGTTGCTCTTGCACGCCGCGTGTTCGACCAGCGCCGCGTGCGGGTTCTTCCATTTCGGTAGCGCGTCGGCGAGGAACTTCATCCGCTCCTCGAACGGCTCGTCCATTTTGGGGGCGTCGAAAACGAGGTACCGGAGCTCCTTCCACCGCTCCGGGATGCCCTGACTCTTTGCGATGTCCGGGGCCGCCTGGAAGTTCTCGCGCCCGGCCCAGAGTTCGCCGTCGAGCGGGTGGTCCGGCAGTCCGGCGGTGAACCAGTCGGGGGCGTGGTAGATGTTGTAACCGGTCGAGAGGAACTGCTTGCCGTCCCAGTACGCCCGCACCCCGTCCAGCTTCTCACTCATCCACCAGCCGGTGAGGTCCTGTTCGAAGTTCCACGGGTCGCCCTTGAGCAGCTCCAGCTTCTTCTTGTCTTCCGCGCCGACCGGCTTGAGCGGCTTCAGCTCGCCCGCGGACGCGAGTCGTGCCTCCTCGGCCGCGTCGCCGCGGAGCTTACGGATGTGCTTGCAGGTACGCGCGTTGCTGGGGACCGACTGGTTCAGCCACGCGGGGCACGTGCAGGAGTACACCCCGCCGACGTTCTTGATCCGGTACGGGTTCTTGCCGGAGCCCTGCATTTCGTAGATTTGGCCGTTTTCCAGGTCCATGTGAGCGATTCCGTGGATTTTGGGAGGTGCCAACGTGGAAAGAAAGTTACCCCGGCCGGTCACGGTCCGCAATCGCCGTAGTGCGGGTCCGAAAAACTTCTTCGCCCGCGTGTAAGCCCCTCCGGCGCGCCGCGGTAGTTCCCCGCGTCAGGTCCGAAGGGTTTCAAATCGCAACTACTTATCGGGGGTTCGGTCATGTCTCGTTTCACGGGCAAGGTGGTTCTGGTGACCGGGGGCACGAGCGGGATCGGGAAGGCGACCGCGATCGCGTTCGCGAAGGAGGGTGCGAAGGTGGTGCTGTCCGGGCGCCGCGAGAAGGAGGGGCTGGCGGTGGTCGAGGAGATCAAGACGGCCGGCGGGACGGCGCACTTCGTGCAAGCGGACGTCGCGAAGGAGGCCGACGTGAAGCGGCTGGTCGACGAGACGGTCGCGAAGTTCGGGCGCCTGGACGTCGCGTTCAACAACGCGGGCGTGGAGTGGGCCGGTCCGCTCACCGAGGTCACCGAGGCGGACTACCGGCGCGTCTTCGACGTCAACGTGTGGGGCGTCATCACGAGCATGAAGTACGAGGTCCCCGCGATGCTCAAGACGGGCGGCGGGGCGATCATCAACACGTCGAGCGTACTTGGACACGTCGCCAGCGCCGGCGCGGGCGTGTACAACGCGACCAAGTTCGCGGTCGAGGGGCTGACGAAGACCGCGGCGCTGGAGTTCGCGGCCCAGGGCGTTCGGGTGACCGCGGTGGCCCCGGCCGCCATTCAGACCGACATGATCGACCGGTTCGTCGGCACCGGCGAGTCGGAGTACCGTAAGGGGCTGATCGCGAAGCACCCGGTCGGGCGCTTCGGGCGGCCGGAGGAGATCGCGGCGGCCGTGCTGTACCTGGCGAGCGATGACGCGAAGTTCACGACCGGCATTTCGCTGCCCGTGGACGGCGGGCTGCTGGCGCAGTAGGCGTCAGGCGAACAGTGACGCGACCGGGGCGGAGAAATCCGGGAGCACGTCGGGGAGGGTCAGGGCGTCGGCGGTGGTCAGGATCTGTTGTCGCCCGTCGTCGCGGTAGACCGACACGGTTTCCGTGTTCGGATCGACGACGACGACGACGGCCACCCCGGCTCCCAGGTATTCCCCGACCTTGCCGAACAGTTGACTCCATCGGTCGGTCGGCGAGCGGACCTTGACGACCAGGTCCGGCGCCACCTTCAGGTCTTCGGGAATCGGCCCTTGCGGCAGCCGGGCGTAACTGACGTAAAGCACGTCCGCTCCGCGAACCGTTTCGTTTTCCTCGTCCACGGTCACGAACGTGTCGTTGATCGCCACCCACCCCAGTTTGTTCGCCTCGACGAAGTCGGATATGGCGCGGGCGGCGCGCTGGCACACGACCCCGTGCTTGAACTCCGGCATCTGGAACCCCCCGCCGGCCGGGCGGGGGCGTCGGCCGGCCCAGACCACGCGCCCGCGGACCAGTTCCACACCGGAGCAGTGGCCGTACTTCTTCAAAAACTCGGCGACCGTCAGCCGCTCTTCGGTGATTACCGCACTCATCTCGTCCCTCCGCACCCGGCCGATTTTACCACACGCGGAATCTTCACCGCCATCCGGGTTCGGCACCCGTGAAAGACGCCCGCGGCGCGATAACTATAAGCGGTACTCACCTCTCCGTCCTTACCGAAGGGGGCCACATGTCCGTTCGCGCGTTCGCGGCGCAGCAGCCGAAGGGCGATTTGAAGCCGTTCGAGTATGAGCCGGGGCCGCTCGGCGACGAGCAGGTTGAGATCGCGGTGTCGCACTGCGGCATCTGCCACTCCGACCTGTCGATGCTCGACAACGACTGGGGCATGACCAAGTATCCGTTCGTACCGGGACACGAGGCGGTCGGCACGGTCAAGGCCGTCGGCGCGCGCGTCACGACCGCGAAGGTCGGCGACCGCGTCGGGCTCGGGTGGTACTCGCAGAGCTGCATGAAGTGCGGGCAGTGCATGCGCGGCGACCACAACCTCTGTCCGACCGGTGAGGGCACGATCGTCGGCCGGCACGGGGCGTTCGCGGACACGGTGCGGTGCCACTGGGCGTGGGCCACGCCGCTGCCCGCGGGCGTCGACCCCGCGAAGGCCGGGCCGCTGTTCTGTGGCGGCATCACGGTGTTCAACCCGCTGGTGCAGTTCGACGTGCGGCCCACCCAGCGCGTCGGGATCGTGGGGATCGGCGGACTGGGACACATGGCGCTCCAGTTCGCGAACAAGTGGGGCTGTGAGGTGTTCGCGTTCTCTTCGTCGGCGGGGAAAGAGGCCGAGGCGAAGAAACTCGGCGCGCACCACGTCGTCAACTCGCGGGACGACGCGGCGATGGCGAAGCTCGCGGGAGCGCTCGACTTCATCCTCGTTACGGTCAACGTCCCCCTGAACTGGCCCGCGTACATCAACGCGCTGGCCCCGCGGGGCCGGCTGCACTTCGTCGGCGCGGTGGGCGAGCCGGTCGCGGTGCCCGCGATGGCCCTGATCATGCCGCAGAAGTCCGTGTCCGGCTCGCCGCTCGGCAGCCCCGCCACCACCGCCGACATGATCGCGTTCTGCGCGCGGCACAACGTCGCGCCGGTCACCGAGACGTTCCCGCTGTCGAAGGTGAACGAGGCCCTCGCGCACCTCCGCGCCGGCAAGGCGCGCTACCGGATCGTGCTGGAGAACGATCTGAAGGCGTAACTCTACCCCGCGGTACATCGACCACAATCCTTTGGAGGCAGCATGCCCGTTCCGCCCGATACCGTTCTGACGCAGTTCAACTGGCGCTACGCGACCAAGAAGTTCGACCCGACGAAGAAGATCGCGCCGGACCTGTGGGCCAAGCTCGAATCGGCCGCGATCCACGCGCCGTCGTCCTACGGCATCCAGCCGTGGACGTTCGTCGTCGTCACCGACCCGGAGGTGCGGAAGAAGTTGCACCCCGTGTCGTACGGCCAGGCGCAGATCCTCGACGCGTCGCACCTCGTGGTGTTCGCGGCGAAGAACCCGCCCACTCCGGCCGACGTCGACGCCTACGTGCGCCGCACCGCGGAGGTGCGCGGGGCGACCGTCGAGAGCCTGGAGGGCTTCAAGAACATGATGCTCGGCTCGCTGTCGCGCATGGACGCGGTCCAGGGCCACCGGTGGGCGGCGCGTCAGACGTACATCGCGCTGGGCTTCTTCCTGGCGGCCGCCGCGATGATGGGCGTGGACGCGTGCCCGATGGAAGGGTTCCAGCCCGAGCAGTACGACGAGATCCTGGGCTTGAAAGGGAAGGGCCTCGGCGCGGTAGTTCTGGCAGCGGCGGGCTACCGTTCGGCCGAGGACAAGTACGCGGAGGCCGCCAAGGTGCGGTTCGACGCGAAGGACGTGGTCATCCGCGTGTGAACCGGTCTGCCGATCGCGGTCTCTGTCTGTGTGGTGCGATCACCTCTCCCGCACCACCAGGGTCCGCGACCACGCTCCCACTTCATTACAGCTGTCCGTTCGTCGCCCAATCCTCAACGGGTTCCTGCATGAATCGCTTGTTCCTCGCGCTCGCAGTCACACTCACGCTCGCACTCCCCGCTTTCGCCGGAGACTGGCCGCAGTTCCGCGGGCCGGCGGGGGCGGGCGTGGCCGACGACCAGAAGCCGCCGGTGAAGTTCGGACCGAAGGAGAACCTCGCGTGGAAGGTCCCCGTGCCCCCGGGGGCGTCGTCGCCGATCGTCGTCGGTGACAAGATCTTTTTGACCGCGTTCGAGAACGACAAGCTGTTCACCATCTGCTACTCGCGCACCGACGGCAAGGAACTGTGGCGCGCCGACGCGAAGGCGGCGAAGATCGAGCCGTTCCACCCGACCGAGGGCAGCCCGGCCGCGTCGACGCCGGTCAGCGACGGGAAGACGGTCGTGAGCTACTTCGGCTCGTGCGGGCTGATCGCCTACGACCTCGGCGGCAAGGAGCTGTGGCGGTTCGAACTGCCGACGGCGCACACGAACAACGAGTTCGGCTCCGGCACCTCGCCGGTCCTCGCCGACGGGCTGGTGCTGCTCGCCCGCGACCTGTCGAAGGACTCCGCGGTGTACGCGGTCGATCTCGCGACCGGTTCGCAAAAGTGGAAAACGGACCGCAAGCAGCGGACCGCGTTCAGCACGCCGGTGGTCTGGGCCGACGGCGGCAAAAAGGTGCTGGTCGTCGCGGGCAACGCGTCGCTCGCCGGGTACGACGTGCGGTCGGGTAAAGAGCTGTGGACCGTCAACAAGATGGCCGCGGTCGCGTGTACCACACCGGTGGTGTACAAGGACGAGCTCGTGTACTCCGGCTGGTCGCCCGGCGGGTCCGACTTCAAGATGCCCACGTTCGACGAGATCCTGAAGATGGCCGGCGACGACAAGCTCGGCCATCTGACGAAGGCCGGCGCGCAGAAGACGCCGTTCGGCAACTTCTTCGACAACAACGACCCCAACAAGGACGGCAAGATCACCCGCGAGGAGTGGGCCGAGAACATGAAGGTGCTCGCGGGCGGCGAGAACCGCGCCGTGGCGCTCAAGCCGGGGGGCAAGGGCGAGGTCGCGTGGACGTACACCAAGAACCTGCCGTATGTGCCCAGCCCGATCGTCTACCGCGACCGGTTCTATCTGCTCAAGGACGGCCCGCTCCTGACGTGCCTGGACGCCAAGACCGGCAAGCCGGTGTACGAGGCCGAGCGCGTGCGGGCCGGTGCTCGCTACTACGCGTCGCCGGTGGCGGCCAACGGCCACATCTACATCGCGGCGCTCGACGGCGTGGTCGCAGTGATCGCGGCCGGCGAGGACGAGCCGACCGTAACGTACTCGGTGAAGCTGGGCGAGGGCGTGCGGGCCACCCCGGCGGTCGCGCACGACACGCTCTACGTCCGCAGCGACAAGTTCCTCTACGCGTTCGCGGAAAAGAAGTAGAATCGGCGTCTCCGCGCCGGTCCGCCGGGGTTTGTGTGTGTGATACCCCGGCGGCAATACGCCGCGCCGCCCGCGCGGCGCGCGATTTCGCCTCACGTCGATACCCCGCTAACTGCGGCGCGCGCGCGCTTCCCGGAATTCACAACCCCGCACCCGGGGCGCGAAACTTCGCTTTCGCGCTGACCGGACACGCGCGCCCGGCCTAAGAATACTCGCGTCCCGTGAGTTCATTGGCCCGTCTCCCCCTCGCGCGGTCCCGTCCGATCGCGCGACCGGCGCGGCTCGTTCCCGCGACCGATTCGCCCCTTCGTCCGCTCCCCCTCAAGCCGTGGCCGGCTTTTCCGGTCGTTTCGTTCAATTGGGTGTTCGGCGCTCGTGGCACTCGTCCGCGACCGTCCGACGTACGCGCCGGCCCGCACCGGCCGCCAGGAGCTTCCATGACCGCACGCAACCTTTCCCGATTCGCCCCGCAGCTCGACACGCTCGAAAAGCGCGAGGTGCCCGCGGTTCTCGCCGCCTTCAACACCGACACGCTCACCGTTCTGGGCGACGCGAACGCGAACAACATCGTCGTGGCCGCCGACGCCAACGGGAACCTTCAGGTGACCAACAACGGCGCGGCCGTGGCCATCACCGCGACATCCGGCACCCCGAACAAGACGGCCCTGAAGACCATCTCCGTCGACGCGAAGGGCGGCGACGACTCGATCGTGATCGACAAGTCGGTGAACGTGCTGGACGCGAACGGGAAGCTGGTCGCCTCGGCCAACGGCACGCTCAGCGGCGGCTCGGGCAACGACACCATCCGCGTACTGTCGGGCGGGTTCGTCGGCGGCGTGGTCGGCAACCCGATCGTCGGCAACTTCACGATGCTCGGCGGCGCCGGCGACGACTTCCTCGACAGCGGGTTCGGCAACGACCAGATGTTCGGCGAGGGCGGCAACGACACGATGCGCTGGCTGCCGGGAACGCTCGTGGACACGTTCGACGGCGGGTCGGGCAACGACACCGCGATCGTCGTGGGCAACGACAACAACCAGGGCGACGCGTTCCGGCTGGACGCCGACCCGACCACCGGCGGCGCGCTGTTCCAGCGCACCAACCTCGTGCCGTTCAAGATCGGCATCACCACGACGGAGAACGTGGTGATGCAGACGCAGAGCGGCGACGACTCGATCACCGTGACCGCACTGGCGGGGACGGGCGTGAAGAGCGTGACGATGGACGGCGGGTCGGGCAACGACACGCTCGACGGCTCGGCCGCGGACGTGCCGCTGACGATCTACGGCGGGGCCGGCGACGACAAGCTCCTGGGCGGGTCGAAGAACGACACGCTCGTCGGCGGCGACGGCAACGACACACTCGGCGGCGGCAAGGGGCTGGACGCGCTCGACGGCGGGAACGGTAACGACACGCTCGACGGCGGCAAGGACGGGAAGCAGGACGTGCTGATCGGCGGGGCCGGTGCGGACACCTTCGTGCGCTACCAGCTGAACAAGCCGACGGCCCCGGCCCCGAATTTCGACGAGCAGGTGCTGGACTTCGCATCCGCCGACGGCGACGTGACGAAGATCATGTACGTGTGAGTCGTCCGGGCGGGCCGCCCCCCCGCGTCGGCACCGCGCCGCGGTCTCGGGGACCGCGGCGCAACTTCTGGGCGCAACGGAAGACCGGCGCGGGGGCGGCGGTCCGCTCGGCGGCTCGCACGTTCGCCCGGTGCGTCCCTCGTCCTCTCCCGAGGTGCGGCCTTACGCGGCCGCGGTCGGCCCGAACGGGTTCTCCGCGGCCCACTTCTTTTCCGCCTCCGCCTTCCGCTCGGCGGAGAGCGGGCTGCTGAACGACCACGCGTGCCCGAACGGGTCCACGATCTGCCCGTACCGGTCGCCCCAGAACATGTCCGCGGCCGCCATCGTCACGGTGGCGCCGGCCCCCGCGGCCGTCCCGATCGCGGTGTCGGCGCACGGCACGCACAGGTGCAGCGTGACCGGCGACGGGCCGCTCGGCGCCCGCGCCACGCCCCCGCAGTGCTCGGGGAAGTCGTCGCAGAGGAACAGCGCCGCGTCGCCGATCCGGAGCGCCGCGTGCATCAGCCGCCCGTCGGGCGCCGGCATCCGGGCGATCTCCTCCGCGCCCAGCGCCGCCTTGTAGAACTCGATCGCCTTCGCGCCGCCGTTGACGACGAGGTGCGGGATCAGCCCGCCGGCCTTCTTCTCGGACATGACGCCCCCTTTCGGAAAATTGGAACCGCGCGAATGTTCCCCGACGCGCGGAACTCGCGCAATGTCGGTTGTGCGATTCTGATCGCGCGTTCAGGTGGATAATCGGCCACTGCTCACCTCGGCATGAACCTTTCTCGCGAAAGCGGTGTCCGGGAGGTGTTCGCACGCGCCGGAGTGCCGCCATGCAAGCGATCCGCAAATACCCCCGCACGCGGCACCTCGTCGGCTCGCGCCTCCAGCCGGGCGACGAGGACCTCGACGCGATGCCGATGCCGGAGCTGGAGGGCAAACACGTCGTCATCGAGGAGAAGATGGACGGCGCGAACTGCGGGGTCAGCTTCGATGCGGAACTGGCGCTACAACTCCAGAGCCGCGGCCACTTCCTGACGGGCGGACCGCGGGAACGGCAGTTCGACCTGTTGAAGCAGTGGGCGACCGCGCTGACCGACCGGCTACTCGACGCGCTCGCGGACCGGTACGTGATGTACGGCGAGTGGCTCTACGCGAAGCACTCCGTCTACTACGACGCGCTACCGCACTACTTCATGGAGTTCGACGTCCTCGACACGACCACCGGTGAGTTCCTCGACACGCCGCGGCGCGCCGAACTGCTCGCCGGGTTGCCGGTGACGCCGGTGAAGGTGCTGTTCGCGGGCGAGTTCCCTGGGGAAGAGGCGGTCCATGCACTGATCGGGCCGTCGCACTTCATCACGGCGGATGCGCCGGAACGATTTCGCGCCGACGTCGCGCGGCTGGGCTGGGACGTGGGGCGCGCGGTGCGCCAGACGGACCTCTCCGGCGTGATGGAGGGGCTGTACGTGAAGGTGGAGGAGAACGGCGCGGTCACGGGGCGGTACAAGTTCGTGCGGGCCGAGTTCCTGCAAACGGTGACCGCCGACGGGCACTGGCAGGACCGCCCGCTGATCCCGAACCGCCTGGCCGCGGGGGCGGAGTTGTTCAGCTAAAGCAGAGCCACGGATGAACACAGAAGACACGGATCAAGACAGAAGAGAACTCAACTCGATCCTGCCTTCTGTCCTGATCCGTGTCTTCTGTGTTCATCCGTGGCTCTTCTCTGTGGTGCTTTATGTCTTCCGAATGGCGCATCCCCGGCTGCCCGGAGCCGCCCGACTGGCGTGTCGATATGGGCGTGCTCCGTGCCCTCTATCCGTGGCTCGAACCGCTCGGCGAGTGCCCGCAGGACCCGGTCTTCCACGCGGAAGGCGACGTGCTCACGCACCTCGGTATGGTGCTGGCCGAACTCGCCGCTCTGCCCGCGTTCCGCGAACTGCCGGAACTCGACCGACACGTCCTCTTCGCCGGGACGTTGCTCCACGACATCTCGAAGCCCGAATGCACGCGCACGGAAGAGGGCGGCCGCATCCGGTCTCCAGGCCACGCGGTGAAGGGCGTCTACAAGGCGCGCCGCATCCTGACCGACGATGAAGCGTTCGCGCCGCCTGGAGCGGCCGTGAAGCCCGGCTCTGCGGGCGACAGGCCGCGAGGCCCGACAGAAGCGGCCGTGAAGCCCGGCTCTGCGGGCGACAGGCCGCGAGGCCCGACCGGGACGCCGTTTGAGGTGCGCGAGCAGATCCTCGCTCTGGTCCGCTGGCACGGCCTGCCAGCGAACTACCTCGACAAGCCGGACCCGCAACGGGCCGTCATCCTCACGAGCCTGAACACACGGATGGACCTGCTCACGATTCTCGCGGAAGCCGACCACCGCGGGCGCGTCGTCGTGAAGAAAGACGACGACACGATGACGCGGGTCTCGCTGTTCCCGGACTTCTGCGCGGAATGTGAAGCGTGGAGCGGTCCCCGCGCCTTCGCCAACGACGCGTCGCGGGTCCACTACTTCCGGACGCCCGGCGCGCACCCGACCCTGCACCTGTACGACGACGCGCGGTGCGAGGTCACCGTTTTGAGCGGCCTCCCGGGCAGCGGGAAGGACACGTGGGTGCAGGCGAACGCCGGGGACCGCGAGGTGATCTCGCTGGACGACATCCGGCGCGAGTTGAACGTCGATCCGGCCGACGATCAGAGCGAAGTGGTGGCCGCAGCTTATGATCGCGCGAAGGTGCTGTTGCGCCGCGGCGAGCCCTTCGTGTGGAACGCGACGAACGTGTCGCGGATCTTGCGCGGGAAAGTGATAGACCTGTGTGCGGCGTACAAGGCCCGCGTGCGGGTGGTGTACCTGGAGCCGCCGATCCCGCTGATCCGCGAGCGGAACACCGGCCGCGCGAAGCGCGTGCCGGAGCGGGTGTGGGAGCGGCTGTTCGACAAGCTCGACGTGCCGACGCTCGCGGAGGCGCACGCGGTAGAGTACTTGGTTGATTCGTTGTAGGACGTGCCGCCGGCCTGTCGGGTCTCTGACAGGCCGGCGGCACGTCCTACTTCGGAAAGTCGAGCTTCTGCTTGAGAAACGCGAACGTCTCCTTCGCGTTGATCTGATGGCCGCCGCCGAAAAACTCGATCGTCGTTCGATCGGGGATCTTCAGCCGGTTCGCGTAGAGGTAACGCACCTTCGCGAACTCGTAGGCGACCATCTCGTCGGTCCCGACGCCGTCGTCGTGGCCGCGCTCCACCATGAACGGCCGCGGGGCGATCAGGAACGCCATCTCGGCATAGTTGAACGTGTTGCCGAGATCGAATTCGTACATCTCGTATTCGCCGGTCCACATGTAGCTGCGGTCCAGATCGACGGACACGTTCTTGCCGATCCACTCGTTGAAGTAGCCCGAGCAGATCGACAGACAGTACCGTTTTTCGACCGCGGGAACGCGCACCGCCGTCTTGCCCCCGTAAGAGAGGCCGTAGAACGCGATCCGCTTCGGGTCCACGCTGGGGAGCTGTTCGAGCCAGTCGATCGTCCGCTGGTGCTGCCGGATGATGAAGCTGAACAGCGACAACTTCAGCGGGTTGGCCTTCCGCTGGAGCTGCCGGAACACGGTCTTGCCGTAATACGGGTTCTGCGGCGCGTACACGATGTATCCGAGTTCGACGAGCCGGCGCGAGAAGTGGTTATAGACCGGCCGCGGCTCGACGTTGATCGTGTCGCGCGGGGTACCTTCCAGCCCGTGCTGGCACACCACGACGGGCCGCTTTTCGCCCGGCTTGAGGTCCTTCGGAAGTAGAAGGATGCCGTAAGCGAACACGTCGTCGTAGACGTCGAGAACGACTTCGTAACCGGTCCAGGTCTTCTCGTCGTAAACTTGGCGGGTGCGCGGGTTGAGCGGGATCGTGGGCTCGGGCAATTTGCCGATCACTTCCGTGTGGAAGTAGTCGCGGTACCACTCGCACGACTTCTCCCACGCCTCCGGCGACTTCGCGTCGGCTTTCGCCCAGAACGCCTTGCGGGTCGCGTCGGAGTCGCGCCACAGCTTCTGCGTGAACGCGACGAGCTGGTCGAACTGACGCTTTTGACGTGGAGGGATGTCTTCGACCGGAAACGGCTCCTTGTCTCGTTCGTAGACCTTGTTCCGCGGCTCCAACTCCCTCTTCCCCACCGCCCGCATGAACGTCTCGTGGCCCGCGTCGGCAACCGGCTCCCACTTCAGCGGCATGAGCCGTTTGAGCCGGTCGAGTTCCTCAAAGGCGGTGCCCGCGGGGACCGGGGCGAGCTTCCCCGGCGCCGCACCGCCGCGCTTGCCGACGATTGGGCCGTCCCACTTCGGCATCGGGAAGCTGCCGACGAGCAGCTTTCGCGGGGCCACTAGCGCGGCGAGTTCGGCGTCCCCGAACTCGCGGAGCAGCCCCCACGTGTTGCGGTCGATCGGCTGTTCGGAGGGGTCGCCGGCCCGCGATCCGAAGTCGCTCAGAACGAAGCACGTATCGAAGCGGGTGTCGAGCGCGGCGGCGAACAGGGCGGTCGCGCCGCCGTCGCCGTGACCGACAACCGCCAGCGGGCGCTTCGCCCCGTTCCGCGTAAACCAGTCGGCCGCCGCGAGCGCCTTTTGGACCTCGTAGCCGGTGAGCGTGCGGCCCATCTCGTAGGCCATGCGGTGAACGAACTCGCGGTGCGGGAGGTTGGTCGCGCGGCCGAGCTTGGGGTTCGCGGAGTGCTCGTCCCGCCGGTCGATGGCGGTGAGGATGAGAATCCGGCAACCCTGCTCGGCCATTTCGGCCGCGAACCAGCTCGAATCCGGCCGAAGGCCTGCGAGGTCTTCCGGCGGAACGTCCGAGTGCGGGATCATCACAACGTCCGCGAGCACCTTCGCGCCGTCGGGCGGGGTGAGCAGCAGCCCTTCGGCATCGACGCCCGGCAAAACGGCCCACCGGACGGGACTGGCGTGGCCGTTACCGGGGATTTTCCATTCGAGTCGATCGTTCGGTCCGGCGATGACCTCCAGCTTCGGCTTCACCCGCTCGTCGACCACGCCGAGCATCTTCCGAAGGTGCTCCCGGTTCGGTTCGACGGATTTCGCGTAGGCTTCGGGCGAGGAGCCGTCGAGCTTCCAGAGCTTCGCCCGCTCCTTCGGCGCGGCCGCGAGCGCGCGGTCGAGGTACTTGTGCATCCCCGCGACCTGCTTCTCGGACAGGTTACCCTCGTCCGTCAGCGGCTTGGTGCCGGGCAGCGGTTCGGCCGAAAGAAGAGGAGCCGCGGATAACACGGATGAAGACAGGATCAGAAACAGAACGCGGGCGCACGGAGCCTTCATTTCTTTTCTCTCTTGATCTGTGTCATCTGTGTAATCCGCGGCTCTTCATCACCTTCAGAACAGTTCCGAGACCGGCACGGCGGGGTACACCGCGACCGGGGCGCCGTCGGGGCCGGGGATCGTGGCACCGGGCGCGACGCCGAGCGCGTGGAAGATGCTGCTAACGAGTTCCTGCGGCGTGACGGGACGGTCGGCCGGTTCGGCACCGGTGTGGTCGGAGCGGCCGATGACGCGCCCGCCCTTCACCCCGCCGCCCGCGACGAGCGACGTCCAGCACCCGGCCCAGTGGTCGCGGCCGCCGTTGGAGTTGAGTTTCGGCGTGCGCCCGAACTCGCCCGTTGCGACCACGAGCGTGGAGTCGAGCAGGCCGCGGCTTTCGAGATCCGCGAGGAGTTGTGCGAACGCGGCGTCGAAGCGGGGGGCGACGGTGTCGCGGATGTCATCGAGGGTCGTTTTCAGTGAGCCGCCGTCCGCGTGGCAGTCCCACGACGACGAATCGAAGACAGTCGAGAACTGATTAACCGTGATGAAGAGCGGCTCGACGGACAGCCACTCGGTTGCTGTGGACAGCATCTCCGCGATACCAGCCCCGGGATCGATAACTCCACCGAAACCGTCGTCCAGCCAGCCCCCTTTCTGACCGTGCGGAACGGAAATGCCGGTGTTGATCGAGAGATCGTTCGCGAGGAGGAAGGAGGGACGACCGGTCAAGTGCGTTACGACCGCACCGACGCTCGGCCACTCGGGGCCGTCGCGGAACAGCCGGCCGGTGTTCAGGAGCTGGAGCCCGCACTCGTGGACCGGTGGGCCGTCGTGGTGCATCGAGCGGATCAGGGAGAACTTATCCGTTAGCCCCGCGAGCTTCGGGAACAACTCGCCCAGATGCACGCCGGGCACCTTCGTTTGAATCGGGCTGAACGGGCCGCGCACGTCCGACGGGGCGTCCGGCTTCGGGTCGAAGGTGTCGAGGTGGGCCGGTCCACCCACCATGTTGATGAAGATGCAGCTCTTCGCGGTGCCGGGCCGGAGCGGGGGGCGTGAGCCCCCCGTGGCGACATCGGCGAGGGCGAGGCCGGCGGCACCGGCGGCCGCGGTGCGGAGGAAATCACGACGGGTGGGGCGGACGTCTGACATGACGCGGTCCGGTGAGGGATGAAGCGGCGAAGTGGCCCCATCCTACCGGACCGCAAGCGAGATGCAACAGTTCGCGCCGATCCTACCTCTTCTTGGGTGAGCGTCGCGGAAGTTGGTGGCTTTTTCAGTACTGGGACAGGAGGATGAGTGTGAGTCAAAGATTCCTCCCGGCAGGAGCCGTCCGATGTCCCGGCGCACGTCCCCAGCGGAACATCCCGAACTAACGGCCGAGCAACGATCCGAGGCCGACCGGATTCATACCGCCATGCTCGAAGCGGCGGCCGACGACCTCCGGGAACTGGCCGAACTACTCGCCACCAAAGGCGACGCCGACACTTTCGGGGCCACCGAGTTCACGG
>JAFKJJ010000525.1 GCA_017306025.1 Planctomycetota bacterium | reverse complement strand
GAATCACTCGGAAAGTCGTTGCACGCCCTCCGACCGACGGATACCATCCGTCTGTGGAAAACGGATTCTCCGATTTGCCCGGCAAGTCGGACGGACTCGCGGCCCTTCTCGCCGAATCCCAATCGTCGGAGTACGTCCCTCTTTCCCTCTGCCTCGGCTGGCGCCCAGCAGTTGTCCGGCAGATTCGCTCACGGTTCGGAGCACGGCCCGAGGTCACCCCGCAGGAGCGACTTGATGAACACCTGTCCCGTCCTCGCCCCGCAACCGGTCGAAGCGCTGACCAGCAGCCCGCTCGGCCAACTCCGTCGGCTCGTCGTGACTGCCGACGACAACCAGGTCGTCATCTCCGGTCGCGTGTCGAGCTACTACCTCAAGCAGATGGCCCAAGAGACCGTCCGCCCGGTTCTCGGCGAGCGCATCCTGCTCAACCGTGTCGAAGTCTGCCCCGAAGCGGCCTGAGCCGCTCGCGGGGCGGCTCAGGAAACGCGTAATGAATACGCCCGCCGCGGCCCGCGGCGGGCGTGTTCGTTACGGGAACGAATCGCCGCGATCCGGAACGAGACCGCGACCGTCTTCCTCGCCGGTGGATCAACGATGCGCACGACGCACGAGCACCTCCTGAACCTCACCCGCCGACAGTTCTTCGGCGCGGCCGGCCTTCGGCTCGGCGGCGCCGCGCTGGCGGTGCTCGCGGGCGGCCGTCTCCGTGCCGCGGAGACGAAACCGGCCGCCGATCGCATCCACCCGCCGCTGCCCGGGTTCCCGCACCACGCGCCGAAGGCGAAGGCGGTCATCTACCTGCACACCAACGGCGGCCCGAGCCAGCTCGACACCTTCGATTACAAGCCGAAGCTCGTCGACCAGTTCAACAAGGACCTGCCCGACTCGATCCGCAACGGCCAGCGCATAACCACCATGACGAGCGGACAGGCCCGGTTCCCGGTCGCGCCGTCGATGTTCAAGTTTTCTCAGCACGGCAAGTGCGGGATGTGGATCAGCGAGCTTCTGCCGCACACCGCGCGGTTCGCCGACGAAATCGCCCTCGTGAAGAGCGTTCACACGAACGCGATCAACCACGACCCGGCCTGCACGTTCGTGATGACCGGCAGTGAGACGCCGGGCAAGCCGAGCATCGGCTCGTGGCTCAGTTACGGACTCGGTAGCGAGAGCAACGACCTGCCGGCGTTCGTGGTACTGACGCCGTTCTGGTCGTCGGGCACCGCGGCGCAGGCGCTGTTCTCGCGCATGTGGGCGAGTGGGTTCCTCCCGAGCAAGTACAGCGGCGTGGCGCTGCGGAGCGTCGGCGACCCGGTGCTGTACGTGCAGAACCCCGACGGCGTGAAGGAGGAGAACCGCCGCGCGATGCTCGACACGCTCGGCGAGCTGAACAAGAAGAGCTTCGACAGGTACGGAGACCCCGAAACGCTCACCCGCATCGCGCAGTACGAGATGGCGTTCCGGATGCAGCGCAGCGTTCCGGACCTCACCGACCTGTCGAAAGAGCCGGCGAAGGTGCTCGAAATGTACGGCCCGGAGGTGAAGAAGCCGGGCTCGTTCGCCGCGAGCGCGCTTCTGGCCCGGCGGATGATCGAGCGGGGCGTCCGCGTGGTGCAGATCCTCCACCGCGGTTGGGACCAGCACGGCAACCTGCCCAACGACATCCGCTCGCAGTGCCGGGACACCGACCGGCCGACCGGCGCGCTGTTGGCCGACCTCAAGCAGAGGGGGTTACTCGACAGCACGCTGGTGGTGTGGGGTGGCGAGTTCGGCCGCACGGTGTACAGTCAGGGGACGCTGACGAAGACGAACTACGGCCGCGACCACCACCCGCGGAACTTCTGCATGTGGCTGGCCGGCGGCGGGATCAAGGGCGGCCAGGTGTACGGCGAAACCGACGACTACAGCTACAACGTGACCGAGAACCCGGCGCACGTGAACGACATCAACGCGACGGTTCTCCACCTGATGGGGATCGACCACGCGAAGTTCACGTACCGGTTCCAGGGCCTCGACCAGCGGCTGACGGGCGTCGAGGAGCAGAAGGTGATTCGGGAACTGCTGAAGTAGCGCAGGCCACGGGCTACGCGGGTGAAGTGGCGCCTCGCGGTGCCGGCGGTGCCTCACGGGCGAATCGTTCCGAGTTGGACCGCAGAGGGCGCCCGGTGGGTGAGGCCGGCCCGAGTTTCGGAGTGGACCTCGGCGCGCCGGGGCGGTTCTCCTGGCCGGTCGATCGCGCCGTCCTGTGCGTGTATTTGAACCCGGACGGCGACCTGAACCGGGCCGTCTGGCAGTTGGAATCGGGCACGGGTACGCGGTTCGATTGCGTGTTCGCGGTCGGCGTCGATGGGCGGGTGCTCTACCCACCCGGTGGCCAGTCGTTGACCGCCGCGTTACGGGCGCTGGCGGGGTTCGCCCCAACCGCCTTTGCGGCCGCTGAGAACGCGGTCGCGGTCCCCGCCGCCGGCCGGTTCGTGTGCTGGGAGCGGCCGCGCGCCCCGGCCTGACCCGTCGGTCACGTCGTGTACAGCGACGGCAGGAGCGGCCAGACGTACAGGCTGATCATCATGCACCCCGCGACGACGGCCGCCAGCCCGCCGACCATCATCGCGAACACCGAGAGCGTGTTCCCGGCGAACTTCCCGCCCGACTGCTGCACCACCTTCATCGCCCACCCGCCCGTGAGAGCGCCGGCCATGCCGAGAAAGAACGGCAGCACGTACGCGAGCAGTTGCACCGAGTAGTTTGCGAACTTCGACCGCTCCGTGAGCGCCAGCATCTTGCGGTCGATGTCGTCGCCGAAGACGCCCGCCTCGGCCCGCGCCAGGAACTGACCGGCTCGCGTCTCGGGCTTGGCCGGGAGCCCGGCCGAACCCCGCGCCTCACGCAGCGGGCTGCCCGCGAGGTGCTTCTCCGCGTGCATCGAGCCGTACAGCGCCAGCACGCCCGCGACGACCGCCATCGCGATCCCGGTCCACGCCATCCGGTGAACCGGCGCCCCGTGGGTCGATCCCGTCACCATCAATTCGCCCCCCAAAAACAGAGCCACAGAGGTCAGAGGTCAGAGGTCAGAGTGCGGTGTAGAAGCCATGTGATCGGCGCGTGTCGGAGTGTGTTTGGACCCCGAAGGGGTCGGATACTTTAGCCCCGGGCAACGCCCGGGGTTGGCGGTCGAATTGGTTCTCCAGGCTGAAAGCCTGGGATCGCCGATCACAGCCCTTCAGGCTGCCGGACGAC
>JAFKJJ010000524.1 GCA_017306025.1 Planctomycetota bacterium | reverse complement strand
GGGCACGGCCTCTACCCCGTCGGCGGGCGCACGGCGCTCGAAATCGGGCTCCCGCCGTCGAAGCCGGGCGCCGCGTGCGACACGACCGCCCTCGCGGCCGTCGTCGACTACCCCGCGCGCGACATGACGATCACCGTTCAGGCGGGGGTCACGGTCGCGGCGCTGCGGGCGGAACTGGCGAAGGAGGGCCAGTGGCTGCCGATCGACGTGGCCGCGCACGACCGCGCGACGCTCGGCGGCGCGGTCGCGGTGAACGCGAGCGGCCCGCGGCGGCTCGGGTACGGCACGCTCCGCGACTACGTCATCGGGATCAGCCTCGTGACCGACGACGGCGCCGAGGTGAAGGCCGGCGGGCGCGTGGTGAAGAACGTGGCCGGCTACGACCTGATGAAGCTCCAGATCGGCGCCCTGGGCACGCTCGGCGTGGTGACGCAGCTCACGCTGAAGGTGAGGCCGAAGCCGGAGGCGAGCGCCGCGGTCGCGTTCGGGTGCCGCCCGGCCGCGCTCGGCGCGGTGCTCGACCGGTTCGCCGCGTCCAAAACGCGCCCGGTCGCGGTCGAGTTGCTGAGTTCGGCGCTCTGGCGCGAGATCCGCCCCGACCTGCCCGTAACGGACGAATGGGCGGTCGTGGTGGGCTTCGAGGAGACGGCCGCGGCGGTGAAGTGGCAGGTGGCGGCGCTGCTCGACGAACTGAAGCTCGCCCCGGTGCGTGACGTGATGGGGCTCGCCGACACGTCCGTCCTCGACGCGATCACCGCGTTACAGCTCCGGCCCGAATCGCGGTTCATCGGGAAGCGGTCGGTGCTGCCGAGCCGGCTCGCGGGCGCGGTTCAGGATCTCCCCGCGCCGCTGGTCCACGCCCACGCACTCAGTGGCGTCATCTGGCAGCACGGCGAAGCGGCTCCGGACGGTTCGGCGCTCCGGCGCTGCCCGACGGAGCAGAAGACGTCGCTGCCGGTGTGGGGCCAGCCGCCCGCGGGCTGGGAGTTGATGCGACACGTCAAGAAGACGCTCGACCCGGATAATGTGTTCAACCCCGGCCGCCTGTTCGGGGATGTGTGATGGGCGGGGCACGTCGGGGGCACGACACACGATCCGCCCCGGTCCACAGGGTGGAAACCCTGTGAACCGTGGTCGAAGAAGGAGCCCACGTGGTGCCTTTGTGTCTTCCGCCCGGAGGGCCGGCGTTCGTAGCACAGGGTGGGAACCCTGTGTTCCCTGTGCCCGTGCCCCTGTGAACCAAACCAGGCCGGCCTCTATTAGCCACCGACGCCCGTAACCCCGACTCACGATATGCCTTCCACCACTCCCGACCTGGCCGACTCCGAGGCGCAGCGGAAGTCGCTGCCGGTCCTCTCCGCGAACGTCCCCGCGCCCACCGCGACCGGGGGGCCGCTCCCCGCGCCGCCCCACGAGTGCGGCACCGGCTCACACGGGCCGCACATCGACTACGAACTCGTACTCGACTGCGTCCACTGCGGGCTCTGCACCGCGTCCTGCCCCACCTACGTCGAAACGGCCAACGAGGCCGACTCGCCCCGCGGCCGCATCTACCTCATGCGCAGCGTCATCGACGGCACGCTCGCCCTCGACGACAAGGTGAAACAGCACCTCGACCTGTGCCTCAACTGCCGCGCGTGCGAGACCGCGTGCCCCTCCGGGGTCCAGTACGGCCGGCTCATCGAACCGTTCCGCGAGTACATGGCTGAACTCGAACCCGGTCGACAAACGCAGTCGCTCAACGCGCTGCAAAAGCTCCTCCTGTTCCACGTGTTCCCCTACCGCTGGCGCAACCGCGTCTCGCTGGCCCCCGCGCGGCTCATGCAGTGGACCGGCCTCGACTGGCTCGCGGAAAAGTCGGGCCTCATGAACCTCGTGCCGCAGTCGCTCCGCAGCATGAAACAGATGCTCCCCGACCTGAAGCCGCACTACGGGTACCTGCCCGAGGTGCTCGAACCGATCGGCCCGCGCCGCGCGCGCGTCGCGCTGTTCCTGGGCTGCGTCGCGGACTCGCTCTATCCGGAAACGAACTACGCGACCGCGAAGGTGCTCCAGGCGAACGGCTGCGAGGTGTGGATTCCCCGCGAACAGGGCTGCTGCGGCGCCCTCCACTACCACGCGGCCGAGGAGGCGCCGGCCCGCGCGTTCGCGGCCCAGAACTGCGAGGCGTTCGGGGCCGCCGACGCCGAGAGGTTCAAATCCGTGGACGCGATCATCACGAACGCGGCCGGGTGCGGCTACCAGTTGAAGGACTACGCGCACATGATGCACGCGACGCCGCAGGCCGAGGTCGCGGCGCGGTTCCAGAGCAAGGTGCGCGACGTCAGCGAGTTCCTGATCGAACTCGGCCCGGTGAAGCCCACGCACCCGCTGAAGATCAAGGCCACGTACCACGACGCCTGCCACCTGCGGCACGCGCAGCAGATCTTCAAGCAGCCGCGGCAGCTCCTGGAGATGATCCCCGGCCTTGAGTTGGTCCCGCTGCCCGAGAGCGAACTGTGCTGCGGCGCCGCGGGGAGCTACAACCTGACGCAGCCCGAAATGGCCGACCGCCTCGGCAAGCGGAAGACGACGAACATCGCCGCGACCGGCGCGAAGGCCCTGTTCACGGGCAACGTCGGCTGCCTCATGCAGATCACGCGCCACCTGAAGGCGCTCGACCCGTCGGTCTGGTGCGCGCACCCGGTCGACGCGCTGTGGGCGAGCTACAGCGGCGACGTGCCGAAGGAACTGGAATAGTCGATACGTTCCGCGCCAGCGCGACAACCGGAGCGAGCGAACCCGCGGTCGAGCGGTTCGGTTGCTCCGGTTGTTTCGTTTTCGCCGGTTAGAAGTCGCGCCGCTTCAATCGGCGACATCCTCCCGTCCCATACCGTCCCGCCAAACCGACCCAATTTCCCCGTCCGCGTGATTTATGCGGGCGCCACTCTTTTGCACCACCGGCCGAATCGCTCTAGCGTGCATCACACGCCCAATCCCCCTACATCCCCTAGCCCGAGGAGACGTTATGATCCGCTTTCCGCGCAGCGCCGTCCGGTGGGTGTCGAACTTCCTGAAGCGCGAGGACGGCCCGACGGCCGTCGACCAGGGGAGCCCGGCGTCGTTCGCGGCGGTCGCCTCCGACCCGGGCGGCGTGGCGGGCTACTCGTGGACCGCGAGCCTGGGCGGCGTCGTGGTCGCTTCCGGCTCCGGGGCCTCGTTCGCGTTCGTCCCGACCGCGGCCAACGGCGCGCCGGTGC
>JAFKJJ010000028.1 GCA_017306025.1 Planctomycetota bacterium | reverse complement strand
CCCAGTTATAACCCGGCTCTTCATTTCCCCCACGCGAGGCGAACTCCTGCTGCTACGGAGTGGCACCGCCCCGGCGCTGGCGTTCGCGCTCGGCGCGGCGCTCGCGCTGACGCCCGCGCGCGCCGACGAAGACACGACCCGCGCCCTCGCGACCCTCAAGACGGTCGCGAAGGAGGGCAAGGGTAACGAGGACGCCGGGCCGGCGTGGAAGACGCTCGTGAGCAAGGGGGCACCCGCGCTGATCCCCGCGCTCGAAGCGTTCGACGAGACGAACCCGACCGCGACCAACTGGCTCCGCGCCGCGGTCGACGCGATCGCCGGGAAGGAGAAGGACGCGAAGCGGCCCCTTCCCGCCGACAAGCTCGAAGCGTTCGTCAAAAATACGAAATTCGCACCGTCCGCGCGGCGCGTCGCTTACGAATTGCTGGTCGGCCAGGACGCGACCGCGAAGGACCGGCTGCTGCCCGGTTTCCTCAACGACAAGTCGCCGGAACTGCGCCGCGACGCCGTCGCGCGCGAACTCGACATCATCGAAAAGGCCGCGAAGCCCACGATCAAGACCGACCTGGAGAAGCTGTTCACCTACGCCCGCGACAAGGACCAGGTGGAGTTGCTCGCGAAGAAGATCACGGAGGCCGGCGGAAAGGCGAGCCTCACCGAGCACTTCGGATTCGTGACGCACGCGATGATCGTCGGGCCGTTCGACAACACCGCGGGCAAGGCGTTCACCACGCCGTATCCGCCGGAAACCGCGGCCGACACGAGCGGGACGTTCAAGGGCAAGGGCGGCGCGGAGTTGAAGTGGGTGGCGGCCTCGACGGCCGACAAGCTCGGCCAGTTCAACCTGAACAAGATCATCGACAAGCCCGAGGGCCTCGAACGGTACACCGACTCCGTCGCCTACGCGCGGGCGGTGATCGTCGCGG
Source organism: Planctomycetota bacterium (assembly GCA_017306025.1). Classification (GTDB taxonomy): domain Bacteria; phylum Planctomycetota; class Planctomycetia; order Gemmatales; family Gemmataceae; genus Gemmata. Next base: position 34,680 of record JAFKJJ010000028.1, on the reverse strand, counting down.
AAAAAGAGACGCCGTGCGACATCCGCGTCACGAGCATCACCTCGGTGCAGATCTTCCTCAACGGCAAGAAGCTCTACGAGCGCGACGAGTACCACCACGGCGCCCCGTTCGACGCTGGCGTCGGCAAGGGGACGCTCCGGAAGGGCGAGAACGTGGTCCTGCTGAAGGTGTTGCAGAACAACCAGCGGGAGGACTGGGCGAAGGCGTGGTTCTTCCAGGTGCGGATCTGCGACGACACCGGCGGCCCGCTCCCCCTCACGCAAAAGGTCGGCGGCGGCGGCAAAGAGAAAACGATCAAACTCGGTTCCACCCCCGAAGGCGCGGAAAAGAAGGAGGAGAAGAAGTGATTCGTTCCTTCCTGGCCGTTTCGCTCACACTCGCGCTCGCGCTCGCACTGTCGGCCGCGGACTGGCCGCAGTTCAAGGGGCCGAACGGGACCGGCGTTTCGCCCGACAAGGACCTGCCGACGGAATGGGGCAAGGCCAAGGGCCAGAAGTGGAAGGCGCCGTTGCCCGCCCGCGGGGTGTCGTCGCCGGTGGTGTTCGGCGACCGCGTGTACGTCACGTGCAGCGGCGGCGTGCGCGACGACCGGCTCCACGTGCTGTGCTTCGACGCGAACACCGGTAAACAGCTCTGGCACCGGCAGTTCCAGGCGACCGGCGGCACGTCGGCGCACCCGAAGTCGTGCATGGCCGCGAACACGCCCGTCGCGGACGAGACCGGCGTCTACGCGCTGTTCGCCACCGGCGACCTCGCGGCCTTCGACACCGACGGCACCCTCCGATGGTACCGCTCGCTCGTCGGCGATTACCCCACGATCACGAACCAGGTGGGCATGGCGGCCTCGCCGGTGCTGGTGAAGGACCGGCTCATCGTGCCGATGGACAACGCGGGCGAATCGTTCCTCGCGGCCGTTGACACCAAGTACGGCAAGAACGTCTGGAAGGCGGAGCGCCCGCGCGAGATCAACTGGGTCACCCCGATCGTCCGCACCGTCGGCGACACCGCCGAGGTGCTGTTCGACGGCCCGAGCGGCTTGACCGCCTACGACGCGACCAGCGGCGAGAAGCGGTGGACGTCGAAGCTGACCCGCGGGTCGATCCCGACGGGCGTCCTGGACGGCGACACGCTCTACATGCCGGTGGGCGGCGTGACGGCGATCAAGCTCGGCGCGAAGGGTCCGGAGGGCGAGCCGGTGATGAAGGCGAAGGACGTTCAGCCGGGGATGCCCTCGCCGCTGGTGTACATGGGCAAGGTGTACGGGGTCAGCGGCAGCGGCGTCGTGATGTGCGCCGACGCGAAGACCGGGAAGCTGCTCTACAAGGAGCGCGCGAAGGGGGGCTATTCGGCGTCGCCGGTCGCGGGCGACGGTAAGGTGTACTTCCTGAACGAAACGGGCGCCTGCACCGTGATCGACGGCAAGGCGGACACGTTCGAGATCCTGGCGGTGAACGAGCTGGGCGAGGAGACGCTCGGCACGCCGGCCGTCGCGCACGGGCGCATCTACATCCGCACCGACAAGGCGCTCTACGCGATCGGAAAGTAACCGCGCCGAACCTGGAACGCGAGCGGCGGCGCGGGCCGATCGGCCCGCGCCGCCGCTCGCGTTCCAGGTTCGCTCACTTCTTCGTTGCCCCCCGCCCCTCGCCGCCCGATACTACCTCCGGCGAGTCGGCCCCTTTCCACCCACCCGCGCACCACTCCTTGCGCACGGCCGGTCGCCACCACCGGAGAACATCATGATCGTTCGGCGTTTCGTACTCGCCGGCGCCGCGCTGGCGCTGTGCCTGCCGCTCTGCGCGGAGGAGCCCAAGGACAACCCGGCCGCCAAGCCGTTGAACCGCGACAACGACCGGCACAAGGCGTTTCTGAAGATCGTCGCCAAGGGCGAGGGCGACGTGATCTTCCTCGGCGACTCCATCACCCAGGGTTGGGAGGGCAAGGCCGCCAAGAAGGTCTGGGACGAGAACTTCGGCCCGTTCAAGCCGGTGAACCTGGGCATCGGCGGCGACCAGACCGGGCACGTGCTGTGGCGCATCACCGAGGGCAAGGAGATCGAACCGCTCAAGCCGAAGCTCGCGGTCATCATGATCGGCACGAACAACACCGGCGGGCACTCGGCCGAGCAGATCGCCGGCGGCATCAAGGCGATCATCACCGAGCTCCAGAAGCAGAAGCCCGACATGAAGATCCTGCTGTTGGGCGTGTTCCCGCGGGCCGGCGGCGTCGAGAAGGGGGCCGACGCGCCGAAGGAGAAGCTCAACCCGAAGATCAAGCAGATCAACGACATCATCTCGAAGTTCGCGGACAACAAGAAGGTCTTCTACAAGGACATCGGCGACAAGTTCCTCAACAAGGACGGCGGCCTCGAACGGAAGGTGATGCCCGACCTGTTGCACCTGAGCGAAGAGGGCTACAAGATCTGGGCCGCGGCGATCAAGGACGACATCGCCAAGCTGGTGAAGTGACACAACCCGCGCGGCGCGGCTTCAACCGCGCCGCGCGGGTCGGTACACTGGAAGCGCTCGCTTCCCACCACCCGCCCGGCGCGGTCCCGCCATGCGCTGCACCCACCTCCCGCTCTGTGCCCTTTCGCTCCTCGTCTGCGGTGCCGCGCTCGCGGCCGATCCCCCAGCCCCGTCGTTCCAGAAAGACGTTCGACCGCTCCTCGAAGCGAAGTGCGTCCGCTGCCACGGCGAGAAGGTGAAGAAAGCCGACCTCGACCTCGGTACGCTCGTAGGCGTGCTCAAGGGCGGCGAATCCGGGCCGGCCGTGGTCGCGGGGAAGCCGGACAAGAGCCCCCTGTACGAAAAGGTCCACAAGGGCGAGATGCCGCCCGCGAAAAAGGACGCGCTCACGGCCGCCGAAGTGGAAACGCTCCGCAAGTGGATCGCCGACGGCGCGAAAATGCCGGCCGGGAGTGTCGGAGGCGGGATCACGCAGCACGACGTCATTCCGATCATGCTCCGGCACTGCACGGCGTGTCACGGCCGCCACAAGCAGGAGGCCGGCCTCGATCTGCGCACGCCCGCGGCGATGCTCCGCGGCGGAAAGTCCGGTCCGGCGATCGTCGCGGGCCAGCCCGCGGAGAGCCTCGTCGTTCAGCGCGTCTCCGCGGGCGCCATGCCGCCTCCGAAAAGGCTCGTCGAAGCCTGCGTGAAGCCGGTCGAGAAATCCGAACTCGAAACGCTCACGAAGTGGATCGCGGCCGGCGCGCCAGTGGTAGATGTTCAACCGGACGTCGCGACCACGACGCCCGACACGCTCGTCACCGACAAGGACCGCGACTTCTGGGCGTTCCGCCCGCCGCAGCCGGTGAAGGTGCCCGCGGTTCGCGACGCCTCGCGCGTTCGCAATCCGATCGACGCCTTCGTCCTCGCGAAACTCGAAGCGAAGGGGCTGACCTTCTCGCCCGAGGCGGACCGCGTGACGCTCCTGCGCCGCGCGTACTTCGATCTCACCGGGCTCCCTCCCGAACCGGCCGAGGTCAAAGCGTTCCTCGAAGACACGTCGCCGAACGCCTACGAGAAACTCATCGACCGACTGCTCGCCTCGCCGCGCTACGGCGAGCGGTGGGCGCGCTACTGGCTCGACCTCGCGGGCTACGCCGACTCCGAGGGCAAGCGCGAACAGGACCTCCCGCGCCCGCACGCCTGGCGCTACCGCGATTACGTCATCCGCTCGTTCAACGCCGACAAGCCGTACGACCGCTTCCTGATGGAGCAACTCGCGGGCGACGAACTCGCGGACTACCGGGGCGCGAAGGAGATCACCCCCGAGCTATACGACAACCTCGTCGCCACCGGCTTCCTCCGGATGACGCCCGACGCGACGTGGGCGAACATCACCGGCTTCGTCCCCGACCGCATCGAGGTGATGGCCGATCAGATCGACGTTCTGGGCTCCGCGGTGCTCGGCCTGACGATGAAGTGCGCCCGCTGTCACAGTCACAAGTTCGACCCGATCCCGCACCGCGACTACTACCGGCTCGTCGCGGTGTTCAAGGGCGCCCTGGACGAGTACGACTGGCTCAAGCCGGAGATCCGACCCGGCATCGGCCCCGAGAGCGTGGACGTGGCCCCGCCGCGGCTGCTCTCCTTCGTGACGGCGGCCGAGCGGAAGGCGTGGGAGGCGCAGAAGACGGCCGGGGGCAAGGCGCCGGAGCCGAAGATTCAAGCGATGTGGGACCGTGGCGAGCCGTCGCCCACGTACATCTACCGGCGCGGCGACTACCTCATGCCCGGCGCGCTCGTCGGCCCCGGCGTGCCCTCCGTGCTTACCGACGGCAAAACGCCCTTCGAGATTCGCCCACCGTGGCCGGGCGCCAAGCAAACCGGCCGGCGCCTCGCGTTCGCCAAGTGGGTCACGCGACCCGATCACCCGCTGACGGCCCGCGTGATGGTGAACCGCCTCTGGCGGCACCACTTCGGAACGGGCATCGTTCCGACGCTCGCGAACTTCGGCCGGACCGGCGTTCCGCCCACGCACCCGGAGTTACTCGACTGGCTCGCGCGGGAGTTCCAAGACCCCACCCCCCAACCCCCTCCCCCAAGGGGAGAGGGGGAGAAAAACCCACGAGACCCGATTACGGGCAAGGACGCGCGGGAGGCGACACCGACGTTCACCCCCCTCCCTTCAGGGAAGGGGGCCGGGGGGTTAGGTTCTTCGCCCTGGAGCCTCAAGCGCCTCCACAAGCTCATCATGACGAGCACCACCTACCGCCAATCATCCGCCATCAATCCCGATGCCAAGAAACTCGACCCCGCGAACGCGCTCTATTCGCGCGCGCCGCTCGTCCGGCTCGACGCGGAGGCGCTGTACGATTCGCTCCTCTTCGTCGCGGGTAAGCTCGACGAGACCCGCGGCGGCCCGGCCGACGCCGTTCAGGTACGCAAGGACGGTCTCGTCACGCCCGCGGGCACCGCGAAGGGCTGGCGGCGGCTCGTCTACGTTCAGCAGACGCGGAAGCAGCCCGCGACGCACGCGGAGACGTTCGACTTCCCGCAGATGAACCCCAACTGCATCGAGCGGCGCGATTCGACCGTCGCCCCGCAGGCCCTTCACCTGATGAACAACGGGATGGTGGAGCAGCTCGCCGGCGAGTTCGCGAAGCGAGTGCGGCGCGACGCCGGCGGCTACCCGGCGCGGCAGGTCGAAGCGGTTTACGTGCTCGCGCTGAGCCGCGCGCCGACCGCCGAAGAGAAAAAGCTCGGCGTCGAGGCACTGGAGAGGCTGGCGGATGCGTGGGAGAAGCAACTGACCGGCGAGGGCGTTCGCGACGCGGCCGAACGGAAGGCGCTCGCGACCTACTGCCACGCGGTCATGAACTCGGCCGCGTTCCTGTACGTCGATTGAGGCCACCGATGTCCGCACGATTCACCCGCCGCGACCTGTTCCGGAGCGTGCCCGGCGGCATCGCGGGCGCCGCGCTCGCGTCGCTCCTCGCCGCGGAATCGCGTGCCGAAGCGCCCGCGCCGTTCACCGACCTCAAGCCGCGAAAGCCGCACTTCCCCGCGAAGGCCCGGGCCGTCGTTCACCTGTTCCAGAACGGCGGCCCGTCGCAGATGGATCTGTTCGACCCCAAGCCCGAGCTCGACAAGCACCACGGCCAGAGTTACGCCGACAAGCTCGCGGGCGAGATCGAGTTCGTGCAGAGCGCCGGCGCCATCATGCGCAGCCCGTTCAAGTTCGCCAAGCACGGCCGGTGCGGCGCCTCCGTCTCCGACGCGATGCCGCACCTCGCCACGGTCGTAGACGAGATCGCGTTCATCCGGTCGATGCACACGACGAGCATCACGCACGAGCCGGCCGTGTACATGATCCAGTCGGGGAAGATCACCCCGGGCCGGCCGACGGTCGGCGCGTGGGTCACGTACGGCCTGGGCAGCGAAAACCAGAACCTCCCGGCCTACGTCGTGCTCGACGACCCGAAGGGGCTGCCGGTGAACGGCGTGGAGAACTGGCAGGCCGGGTTCCTGCCGCCGCAGTTCCAGGGGACGCGGTTCCGCTCGACCGGTTCGCCCGTCCTCAATCTCAAGCCCGACGCCGAGCGCCCCGCGGCCGTCGCGCAGGCCGAACGCGATCTCTTGTCTCAGCTCGACCTGATGCACAAGCGCGACCGGCCCGACCAGCCGGCGCTGGACGCCCGGATCGCCAGTTACGAACTCGCGGCGCGGATGCAGCTCGCCGCGACGGACGCGCTCGACATCTCGAAGGAACCGCAGCGCGTTCAGGAGATGTACGGCATCGGCCGCGGGCCGACCGACTCCTACGGCCGCCGCTGCCTGATCGCGCGGCGCCTGATCGAACGCGGCGTGAGGTTCGTTCAGCTTTACATCAACAGTCACATCTGGGACACGCACAACAACATCGCGACCGAGTTGAAGGCCGCGTGCGACCGCACCGACCAGCCCACCGCGGCGCTGCTCCGCGACCTGAAGCAGCGCGGCCTACTCGACAGCACGCTCGTGATCTGGGGCGGCGAGTTCGGCCGGCTGCCGATCGCACAGCTCCCCGCCGACAAGGACGAGCGGAAGGCCGGCCGCGACCACAACAAGAACGCGTTCTGCACGTGGATGGCGGGCGGCGGCGTGAAGCCGGGGCTGACCTACGGCGCGACGGATGAACTCGGCCTGAAGGCGGTGGAGGATCGCGTGAGCGTCCGCGACTGGCACGCGACGATCCTGCACCTGTTGGGGATGAACCACGAGCAACTGTTCATCGAGCAACACGGCCTGAAGGAGAAGCTGACCGGCGTCGAAGAGGCGCACGTGGTGAAGGGGGTTCTGGCATGACGGAAGAGGAGTGGCTCGCGTGCGCAAATCCGCTCACGGTATTTGCGCTCTTGGCTAACAAGGTAAGCGAGCGCAAGAAGCGCCTCTTCGCTGTCGCTTGTTGCCGCCGGGTGTGGCCCCTCCTCACCGATGATCGGAGCCGCCGAGCTGTTGACCAAGCCGAACGGGCCGCTGACGGAAGTGTGCCGGAACTTGAGATCGTCGCGCGCGAGGCAGAAGATGTCTACCCGGACGCACTCACCGGGGAAGAAGAGGAGTCCGAAAGTCGACATTGCCCCGGAGCTACCACACGCCAATGGGTTTACGCCTGTAGTGCTGTCGCCTTCGCAGCGGTCGCTCCTGTGATCAGTGATCGGGAAATCGCGATCGTAACGAACGCAACATCTCTGGCCGTCGCTGACGTATCCGACGAGCGCGTTGTTCAAGCAGACTTGGTGCGCGACATCTTCGGCAACCCGTTTCGTCCCCTCACCTTCTCGCCGTCGTGGCGCACGGGCACTGCGTTGTCACTGGCGCGTCAGATGTACGAATCGCGTGACTTCTCCGCTATGCCGATTCTGGCCGACGCGCTCCAAGACGCGGGTTGCGACTCCGACGACATCCTCGACCACTGCCGCGCCGCAAACGCGACACACGTTCGCGGGTGTTGGGTCGTCGATCTCGTGCTGAACAAATCCTGAGGCACCTACCGCGTTGTACGCGCCCGCTCCGGTCGCCATAATCGTGCGGCACCATCCCGCCGACCGGAGCACACATGCGGACGTTCGAGTTCACCGACGCCAAGAGCCGGAAGTTCTGGAACATCGAGGCGACCGGGACCTACTATCAGGTCCAGTTCGGCAAGATCGGTTCGACGGGCCAAACGCAGCGCAAGACGTTCGCCACAGCGGCCGAGGCTCAGGCCGCAATGGACAAGCTCATCAAAGAGAAGCTCAAGAAGGGCTACGTCGAGACCACCGCCGGAACCGCCGCGCCGGCTCCGACGAGCGTACCGGGCGCGGCGGAAGACGCGGCGTTCCACAAGGCCCTCACCGACAACCCGAACGACCTCGCCGGGTGGTGCGCGTACGCCGACTGGCTCGTCGAGCACGGCGACCCGCGGGGCGAGTTCATGCAGACGCAGCTCGCCCTCGAAGACGAGGCGCGACCCAAGAAGGAGCGCGACGCACTCAAAAAGAAGGAATCGGCGCTCCTCAAGAAACACGAAAAAGAGTGGCTCGGCGGGCTGGCGCCATTCGTATTCGAAGACGAAGAGGCCGAGGACTACGACGCCGACTACCCCATCGGGGCCAGGGCCATCTGGGAACGCGGGGTGCTGTCGGGAGTGGTCGTCGAGCGGTTGAGCACGGCCATGGCGCAAACGCTGGTCACCGACCCCGCGGCCCGGTTCGTGCGCGAACTCCGCGTCCACGATACCATGTCCCACCACACCGGCGGGTTCGCCGGCGATCCGCCGCTGAGGGTGAAGACGCCCGCGGGGGTGCAGCGCCACTCAGAACTGTACGAGCTGATCGGTTCGCCGTTTCTCGCGAACCTGCGCGCCTTTCAACTCGGCAGCGAGATCCCGCCCGAAGACGGGTGGTGCGACTGCCACATGTACCTTCAGGGGCTCGAACACGTCGTCGCCGGGATGGCCCGCGTCGAGGTGCTCGACCTCTACTGCAAGGGCTACGACACCCGTGCGCTGTTCGGGTTGCCCAACCTCACGCACCTCCGCGAGCTGCGTGCGTATCACCAGTTCGGCAGCGGCGGCGTCCGGCGCGGCGAAGGATACGTGTACCCGCTCGACGTGCTGGCGAACAACCCCGCACTCGCCGACCTCACACACCTCCAGTTCCACCCGCACCAGTCCGAGGACGGCTTCGACGGCACCGAGGTGTCGTACATCCCGCTCGAACAGGTCCGAGCGCTCGTCCACTCGAAGTACCTGAAGAAGCGGACGCACCTGCAACTGCGGCTCTCCGACATGGGCGACGACGGCGTCCGCGAAATCGTCGCCTCCGGCATCCTGAAGCAACTCAGGTGGCTCGACCTGCGTCACGGCTGCGTCACCGACGAGGGCGCGGACCTGTTCGTCGCCTGCCCCGACGCGAAGAACCTCGAACGCCTCGACCTGTCGCGCAACGCGGTGTCCGCGAAGGGGCTGGCGGCGCTGCGGAAGGCCGGCGTCAACGCGGTGGCCAACGACCCGCTGACGCAGAGCGAACTCGACTCGCGCCAATACCTGCGTGAAGGTGACTTCGAATAACCCGACCCGTTTCACGCCCCGGAGCACCGCCCGATGCGGACGTTTCAGTTCAGCGACGCGAAGAGCCACAAGTTCTGGAACATCGAGGTGAAGGACACCTACTACGAGGTCACGTTCGGAAAGGTCGGCTCGGCCGGACAGCGCCAGCGCAAGACCTTCGCCACCAACGCCGAGGCCCAGGCCGACGCCGACCGACTCATCGAGGAGAAGCTCAAGAAGGGCTACGTCGAGACCACTCCGAAGGCCGTCACGGAGGCGGAGGCGTTCGAGGCAGCACTGCGGGCCAACCCGGACGACCTCGCGGGCTGGTGCGCGTACGCGGACTACCTCGTGGAGCACGGCGACCCGCGGGGGGAGTTCATGCAAACGCAAATCGCCCTCGAAGACGAGAAGCGGCCGAAAAGCGAGCGGGCCGCGCTCGAAAAGAAAGAGGCTGCGCTCCTCAAGGAGCACGAAAAGGAGTGGGTCGGCGACTGGCCCGACCTGTTCCCCGCCCCCACCGAGACGGAGGGCCGCGGGCAGATCAACCACACCGGCGAGCGGAAGTACGAGTTCAAGCGCGGCGTGCTCGCAACGGCCAACTTCGGCGTACTGACCGTGGCCGCGGCGCGGGCGTTCGTGAAGGCCCCGCAGACGCGGTTCGTCCGCGAGCTGTTCGTGGGTTACTACGCCTGGGAGGAGGAGTTTGAGCCCGGGCCGGACGTCCCGGGTATGACCGGCGACGACGACCCCGCGGGCCACATTCTGCTCCGCTGGCCGTACATGCGACACGTCCGCCGGTTCCAGTACGGGTGGATCGCCGACGAGGTGTACGGCAACTTCTGCAACTTCCAGTGCCACCTGTCCGGCGACCTCGCCTACGACTTCGTCAAGCAGATGCCGGACGTGGAGGAGGTGCTGATCTTCGCGCACGTGCAAGACGCGACCAAGCTCGCCGCGCTGCCGATGCCGAACCTGCGCGTGCTCCAGCTCTATCACGGCTGGAGCGTCCCGCTCGACAAGATCGCGAAAAACGCGTCGCTGACCAAACTGACGCACCTGCTCTGCCACCCGCACGCGCTCGACGACGAGGAGGCGTACATCCGGCTCCCCGGGCTCCGCGCGGTGTGCCGGTCGCCGCACCTGTCGAGCCTCACGCACCTGCGGCTGCGCCTGGCGGACTTCGGCGACGCCGGAATCCGCGAGATCGTCAGCTCCGGTATCCTGATGCGGCTGAAGGAACTCGACCTGCGCCACGGGTGCATCACGGACGAGGGCGCGAAGTTACTCGCCGCGTGTCCGGACGTCAAGAACCTCGAACGGCTCGACCTGTCGCGCAACCGGCTGACGGACGAGGGCGTGAAGGCCATTCAGGCAACAAAGGTCCCGGTCGAACTCGACCACCAGCGCGCGCTCAAGGGCACCGAAGACGAGTACGAACAGCGCCAGTACCTCTACGAAGCGGACTACGAATGATACGCATCCCGGGTAAGAGCGGCCGGCTTCTGTGTGGTCCGGTCACTCCGTGACCGGGGCGAGGCGCGCGGGCCACCGGTACGAATGGTCCCATCGCCCCAGCACCCGCGAAGCGACCGGTCACGGAGTGACCGGACCACATCCGGCAGGCCATTACTGGGGACCGTATGACGCCGCGCTACGTGTTGATTGCCAACCCCGGCACCAAGCGGTGCGAGACGTACCGCGCCGAACTCGCCGCGTACTGGCGTGCGCGCGGGGTCGCGGTCGAGCCCGAAGTGGTGCCGTGGGCGGAAGTGGTGCCGCGCGACGGGAACCTCGACGACCTCCCCGCCTTCGACCGCCCCGCGATCGTGCGGATGGAATCGCCCGGCAAGGACGACACCGCCACGCGGCTCCTGCTCGAAGCCGGCGCCCGCGACGACCCGTCCGAACCGCCCCGCGACTGGCGCGGGCTCGAACTACCGAAGGGGCTGCTCGTGCGGCCGGGTCTCCTGTACCGCGGGTTCCGCCGCGTGCTCACCGGGTTGAAGAAGTCGTTCGAGACCCGTCCGCACCTCACCCCGACCGCCTGCCCGCTCGCGGTCGCGGAGATGTTCGACAAAGAGGCGACCGCGATGAAGGTCCGCGCGGCCGGGGTGCCGATCCCGGAGACGCTCCTCCTGCGCCCGCGGACGCTCGGCGCGATCTACGTCGCCGCGTTCGAGTTCGGCTGGCAGACCGCTTACGTCAAACTGAACACCGGCTCGTCGGCGACCGGAATCGTCGTTCTGCACCCGCACGCGAACGAGCGGTACGGAGTCACCACGCTCGCGGAGATCGACGGGGCGTTCTACAACTCGCGGCTCGTCCGCCGGGTGACGGGGCCGGCGCTCGAATCCGCCGTGCGGTTCATACTGAGCGAGGGGGACGTCGCCCAACAGGGCATCCCGATGGGACAGATCGACGGGCAGAACTTCGACGTGCGCGTCGTGTGCGTGAACGCGAAACCGGCCGCGGTGATTTTTCGGCTCAGCCCGCACCCGATGACCAACCTCCACCTCGGCGGCCGCCGCGGCGATTACGGCCGCTGCCGCGCCGCGATCCCCACCCGCGAGTGGCTCGACGCGCTCGACCACTGCGCGGACGCGGCCGCGTGCTTCGACTCGACCGTCGCGGGCGTCGACCTGGTGTTCGAGCGCGGGTTCCGGCGGCACTACGTTCTGGAGGTGAACGCGTTCGGCGACTTCTTCCCCGGCTGGACCGACGCGGGCGGCCGGTCGGTCCACGCCCTGGAGATCGGGGCCACCGCGGCCCGGTTCGGGTGCTGACGGCCGCCGGACCGCCCGACGTCACTTCTCGTCGACCGACAGCCGGTACTTCGCCATCAGTTCGAGGTACCTCGGGTGCTCGATCGGGTGCAGGTCGGCGCCGGTCAGGCCGAGCTGCTTCGCCCGCTCCAGCTCGTCGCGCGCGAAGATCCGCCGGTCCTTCGCGGGGTCCAGGTCCAGCGCCCAGCCCAGGTGGAACCGGTACACCGGGCGCTCCGCCTGGGCCAGCGCCAGTTGCAGATCCTTCACCGCCTCCGCCGGGCGGCTGCTCACCAGGTACGCCACCGCCCGCGTGTCCAGGTACGACGGCGCCGGCCCGCGGATCGCGATCAGCTCCGTCATCATCCGCACCGCCTCCTCGGCCTTGTCCGGCGCGTGGAGGGCCAGCAGCATGCACATGTTGTTGACCACCAGGTCGCTCTTGCCCTTCGCCAGCGACCGCCGGTACTCCGCGATCGCCTCCGGGTACTTCTTCTGCGCGTCGAGCAGCTCGGCCCGCGACCCGATCAGCGCCGCCTCCAGTTCCGACTGGCCGGCCGCGTTCTTGAGCGCCTCGTCGAGCCAGCGGTCGATGTCGGCCACGGTCGCCGCGTCCAGCCGCCCGGCGCGGGCCGCGCCGGTCAGGAGCCGGGCGGTCAAGAGCGGGGCGGCCTTCTTCTCGTACTCGGGGGCCAGCCGGATCGCCGCCTCCGGCCGCTTCTGGCGGATGTAGAAGACGGCCAGCGGGACGGGCGCGCCGGGCCGGCCGCTCTCCTTGAACTTCGTGTACGCCTCCCCGGCCTCGGTCGTCATACCGAGCTCCTCGAACAGCGGGCCGGACCGGGCCGCGAGGTTCGCCCCCGCGTCCCAGCCGGGGAACCGCTTGATTACCGCCTTCGCCTCGTCGAGCAGCTTCGCGGCGACGTCCGGCTCGGCGAGGGCGGCCCGCTCCCGGCTCTTGCGGTACAGCAGCCGCGCCTCCTCGCGGGCCGCCTCCCAGCTCTTGGGGAAGTACGTCTTCAGCCGCCCCACCGCCTCCTCCGCCAGCTTCAGCAGCTCGGCGCCGCGGTCGCTCCCGACGGGCTCCTGCTGGCTCATCGCCAGGTACGCCCGGACCACCCCGGTCAGGTGCCGCGGGGTCACGCCCGGGCGGATGCGGGCCGCCCGCGCGTACTGCTGGGCCGCCTCGGTGTACTTCCCCTGGTCGAACGCGAGCTGGCCGAGCAGGAAGAACTCGTCGGGGGTCAGGTCGTTGGCGTCGCCGAACTTGCGCAGCACCCGCACCCCCTCCTCGCGGGTGGCCGGGTCCACGGTCCACACCACGGCCCGCGCCTTGAGGTCCTCGGCGTCGTCCGGGGCGGCCGCGAGATTGCTCTCGACCAGCGCCAGCGCCTCGGCGCGCCGGGCGTACGCGTCCGGGCGGGACATCAGGGTGATCGCGAGGTGCCGGCGCGCCCACCGCGCGATGCCGGACGCGGACGAGTCCTTCGCGGCGGCCAGGAGCGCGTCGGCCTTCGCCGGCTCGCCGGTGCGTTGGAAGAACAGCACGAGCTGCCTGGTCGGGTTCAGCTCCAGCGGGGCCGTGTCGCGGGCCGCGGTGTAATGGGCCAGTGCCCCCTTCAGATCGCCGACCATCTCGTACAGCCCGCCGACCGCCAGCCGCCGCTCGGCCCGCTCCTCGGCGCTCGCCGTCGGGGGGAGGGCCAGTTTCTTCTCGGCCTCGTTGGTCACCGCCTCCTTCGCCCGAGCGACCATCCCCTGCTTCATCAGCTCCGCGACGAGCGACGCCCACGTCTCGGGCAGCTTGTCCTGCCACTCGACCGCCCGCTCGAACGCCTTCAGCGCGTTCTCGTCGTCGCGGACCGCGGCCAGAAGCGCGCCGCGGAGCATCATCAGCCGGTAGTCCCGGTGCCCCTCGAACGGCGCGATGCGGTCGATCGTCTGCCGCGCGTCCTTCGGCAGCTCGGTCGCGAGCATCCGGTGGATCGCCCGGAACCGCTCCAGGTCGTCCGGCAGCCGGACGTCGGTGCTCAGCCGGTCCAGAAGCGCGACGGCCTCGAGGTCCTGCTGCCGGGCGCGGTACAGCTCGACGGCGCGGCGGATCACGGTCTCCTGGCGCTCGCCGCGGTCGATCGCGGCCTTGTAGTTGACCAGCGCCGCGTTGTTGAGGCCCTCCAGCTCGTCCAGTTGGGCCAGCGCGACGTACACGCGGCTCCACCCCGGGCGCAGGTCGCGGACCCGCTCGGCCAGGGCGCGCAGCTCCTTGAGCCCGGCCGCCCGGGTCTCCCGGTCGGCGGTCGCCTTCACCTCCGGGAACCGCAGCGCGAACCGGGCCAGCGCGCCCACCGGGCCGTTCTCGCCCTCGATCTCGGCCATCTCCTTGATCGTCCGGTTCACGACGTCCGGCAGCCCGGCGGCCGTCGCCTGGTCGATCAGCATCGCGCGGCAGGCGAGGTCCTTGGGGGCGCGGTCGGCCGCGGCCCGCAGGTACCGGATCGCCGCGGCCCGCACCGCCCGCGCCGCCGGACCGTCCGGCCCGCGGTCGGCGACCCGCGCCGCCGCCTGCCCCAGCCCGAAGTAGAGCCGGGACTGTTCCGCCTTCGGCAGCCCCTCCGCCCCGACCGCCAGCGCGTCGAAGTCGGCCGGCGCGGCCGGCTTGGGCCGCGTGACCAGGAGCGCCGCCCGCGCCAGCCGGATGTCGGCGGTGTTGCCCACCCGCTTCTGCGCCTCGTCCAGCACCGCCGCCGGCGGCTCCCCCGCGCCCTCGGCGACGCGGGCCAGCGCCACCCACACGGCCGGCGCCTTCGGGTCCTTCAGGTTCTTCGGGTCGGCCAGCCAGCCGCGGAGCGACTTGACCGCCTCGGCGGGCGCCCCGCGGGCCACCAGCGATTCGGCGTGCGAGATGTGGATGTCGGCGGTGCGCTGTGCGACCGGCCCGAGGCTCTCGTCGAACCGGCGCCAGTCCCGCGTCTCGGGCGGCTGGGCGGACACGACGAGCAGTTCCAGCCGCACCAACTCGGGCCGGTACGCGGTGATCTGGTTCACGTAGACGATCGCCCGGTACCGGTGCAGGGCCTCCTCGTGCTTGCCCATCTTGGCCAGCGCCTCGGCCTCGCCGACGACCGCGTGCGCGTACCCGGCGTCGTCCCGCAGCGCCAGCCGGCAGTACTCCAACTGCTTGTCCGGGTTCTGCATCGCGGCGTAGCACGCGGCCAGCCCGAGCATCACCTTCTTGTGGTACATCGGCACGCGGGTCAGGTTCGGGGCGACCTGGTCGAGCGTCTTCAGCGCCGCGGGCCACTCCTGCTTGAGCACGGCCAGCCGGCCGCGGTAGTAGAGGACGATCGTGCTCATGCTGGCGTCGGGCGCGAGCCGCGCCTCCACGAGCGCCGCGGAGGACTCTTGCTCGCCCAGGTCGATGAGCCGGTCCACGAGCTGCAGGTACTGGTCGTTGACCGTGCCCAGCGCCTCCGCGGTCCGCTTGAGCACCTTGACGCCGTCCTCGCGCTTCCCCAGGCGCGCGAGCACCTCGGCCAACATCATCCCGACCGGGACGTTCTTCGGGTCCCGGGCGAACGCGCGGCTCAGGTGCGCCTCGGCCTTGGCGTTCTGCACCGGGATCTCGTCGGCCGACCGGATGCCGGCCAGTTCCAGCTCGGCCATCGCCAGGAGCGCGTCGGGGTCGTCGCCCCCGCCGAGGCGGTCGCGGGCGAACGCCAGGTCGTTGCGGGCCGGGTTCAGGTTGCCGAGCGCCATCTCGAACCGCGCCGCGGCGACGCGGGCCTCCAGGTTCCGCTCGAACCGCCCGCTCCGGAGCGCCGACAACAGCGCGTCGATCTTGTTCTTGCGCTCCCGGTCCTTCTTGTTGGCGTGGTGGAGCTGCATGGCCCGGACGTAGACGCGGACCGGGGCCTTCCCGGTGTCGATGGCGGCCTGGAGGTGGGCCAGCGCCCCCTCAATGTTGTCCGGGTCCAGCCCGTACTCGCAGGCCGCGGCCATTTCCCGCACCTCGATGTTGTTGCGGAAGTCCCCGGTCGGGGACGAGAACAGCATCCCGAGGTGCTGCTTGGCGAGCGGGAGCTTGCCGTACTGCCCGGTCGAGAGGTAGAGGTCGACCAGCTTCTGCCGCTCCTCCGGGTGGTTGGGGAAGGCGCGGAGGAACTCTTCGACCCCGGCCGCGGCGCGGTCGAGGTTGCCCGGGCTGCGGTCCTCCTTGGCGTAGACGAAGTACAGTTGGGCGTACTTCAGGAAGGCGGCCTCGTCGCGGGGGTTGAACCGGAGATACTCCCGGTAGAACGCGATGGCTTCGCCGCGCTGGGAGGGGTCCTTCTCCGCCTCGGCCTCGATCTGTTGCGCCCGCAGCAGGTAGATCGACGACTGGCTCTGAACCTGGAAGTAATGAACGGCGAACACCGTCCCGCTCAGGAGCACGGTAGCGGCAACGACGATCAGCAGGCGCTTCCAGTAGAGGGTGCGGCGCACGGAAGGTCCTCAGCGGCGGCCGATGGAAAACGAAAACGGGGGCGACATCAAGTCGCCCCCGTCAAAGTTAGCACAATCGGACCGCTCGGGAAACGGCGTTCGACTCACGCCGCGGTCGCGGTGGCCGCGGCGCCCCACCTGCGGAGCGCGCGGCGGGCGCCGAGCAGCGGCAGGCCGATGAGGGCCAGGACCAGCCCGCCGGGGGCCGGGACCGCGTTGGAGGTCAGGCTCGCGCCGCCGGTCGAGCCGAACGTCGCGTTGGCGGGGATCTCCCCGTTGAACGAGATGGTGAGCGTCTGTTGGATCGCGTAGGGCATCGTCAGGCCGGAAACGGGGACCGTGTCCGTCACCTTCGTGCCGTCCGGAGAGGCGAGCATCGGGTAGAGGGCGATGGTCGTGTTCGTGGCCGGGTCGAAGATGCGGGTCTCCTCGACGACCGATTCCGAGCCGGTCGCGAACCCGGTGGTCCCGGCGACCTCGACCTTCAACGACCCCGCGGGGCCGTTGGGCTTGAAGTTGTTGTCGGTCACCGTCAGCCGCAGCATGTGGCCCTGGGTCACGTCGAACGCGGACGTCAACTGGCCGTTGAAGGCCGGGACCAGGGACGCCACGGAACTCGGGCTGCCGCTGTTGGTGGTGACGCTGCCGAAGCCGGTGAAGAAGACGCCGTTGAAGGTGGGCGTGACCCCCGAACCGCTGAACGGGGTGCTCTGGCTCGCCAGGACGTTGCCGCTGGCATCCAGCTCCTGAACGAGAATCTGAACGTCGGCATTCGACCGCGACGGGGCTGCGCCGATCGCGACCAGCGCCAGGAGGCACGCGGTCATCCACCGCACTTTTCGCAAGACCATGACGGGTCGCTCCAGTGAGGAAGCTGTGGTCCGAACGAGTCATACCCCGAACGCGCCGGTCTGACAACCCGGAAGGGCGGTCGCGGCGCGAAACCGAACCGCACCTGCCATCGTGGCACGGTGCGCGGTTCGGGAATTGGGAGTTAAGGGGAACTCCCGGCGCGGGGCCTTTCGCACTCCCTTGCTAAGAAAGCGAATTGGGACCCGCGCTGTCAACCCGATTCCTTCGAGAATCGGAATTTCAGGCTATAAGCACAATGCCGATCCGTCGGAAGCGGCGCCGGGCGACTTCCCGTGTCCCAACTCGCTGTTCAGACACGACATTGCGCGCGGCTCCAAGCGTTACGCTCCAGTCTGGTCGGATCTTACTCGGCCGCGACGTTTCGGTCAGCCGCGAACCGCCGCCGAACACCGCCCGAAATCAGAGAATCGGCAGAGTGCCGAATGCGACGTGAGCCGTTCTGGTGGGAAAATCGGGTTTCGGTCATTCTGAAAACGAAGCGGGCGCCCTCAAGCATAAGGGCGCCCGCGGGAGACGTCGGTGCGCCGTCAGCCGGTGGGCCGCGGCTCCAACTGCTTCAGAATATCTTTCGCCAGGGCCGCGGTGTTCGCCTTCGGCTTTTGCAGATCGGCAAACCCTTGGCCCGCGACCGCGAACCGGGCGTCATTTCTCGAGGTGGAAGTCGATCGCGTTCCCGCCGGGCTTCACCTCGACGATCAGGATCGACTGGGCGTTGTACTTCTCGGGCAGTCCCTCGGCGATTACGTCGGGCGACACGCCGTACCCGGCGTCCTGGATCTTCTCTCCGGTCGGCTTCCCCCACCGGATTTCGATCCGGTACTTCCCGGCCGTGAGCCCGGCGTCCGGTTCGACCCGGTACTTCCCCTTGAGGACCGCAGCCCCCGTCTCCGTACCGCCGTCGAGCGGGATGAACGAGACGATGCCGGAAGGCACGGGCTGCCCGTCGTAGGTCACCGCACCTTCGGCCTCTGCCGCGGGCCGGGGATTCGCCACCTTGCCCCGGTCGCACCCGAGAGCGAGGGCGAGGGCCAAGCCGACACCGAACACCTGACGCATGCATCCCTCCGCGGTGAGTCCGGCGCCCGGCGAACACGAAAGGGGCGGTCCGCGTTGTGATAATCAGACGGCGGGGCGACACACTTGTGCCGCCCCGCCGGGTACGACGGGCTACAGCTTCTTGAGGAGTTCCCGGGCCTTCGGCCCCGGGTTCTGCTTGTTGGCGAGGATCTCCTTGAACCCCTTGTCGAGGATGTCCGCTTTCGCGCTATCGACCTGCCGGACCCGCTGCACGATGTCCGGGAAGGATTCGGCCTCGCTGGTGACGGGCATCCCGTTCGCGTAGTTGTTCAGGATGGCCTTGGCCTCGGCCACCGGGTTCGGGGGCGGCGCCTCGATGGACTCGACCTTCGGCTTGTTGTTCTCGCACCCGACCAGGACGCCGCAGAGGGCGAGCACGGCGACGGCGACAAACGCGCGCATCATTTCCCTCCGTTAGAAATTGCCGAGGGGTTGGCCGTCGTTGCGGGCGCCGAGCCGCTGCCAGGTGAGCAGGTCGATGCTGTTCGGGATGAACCGGACGGACCCGTCCCCGGTTGACCCCGCCCGAGTGCATGCTCCGCGGCGGGACGACGATGTTGCTCCAGTCCCACGCGCCGCCGGGGCAGCAGTTGCCGCCGGCGGTCGGGAACTGCCAGTTCGGCGGGGCGGCGGTGTTCAGGGTCGAGTGACCGGCCGCGTACCACGCCCAGTTGCCGCCGTTGTTGCCCCGGAACCCGCCGCCGGCCAGGGATCGCGCGGCCGTCCCGATCGCGGTCAGTTCGGCCGTCGTCGCGAAGTCCTTGTTGACCACGGCGTTGAACGGCCCGTCACCGGCCGCGAACATGTCGAACGGGAAGGTCGCGGTGCCAGAGTTCTTGCCGCTCCCGGTCAGGAATTCCGAGGCGAGGAGGGTGTTGCTCAGCCCGTCGGTAGTGTCCGCCATCTTCCGGGCGTTTTGGTACGCCACCATCCCGTTGAAGGCGTTACCCACCCAGACGGCCTGCACCCGGCTGCCGGTGCTCCACCCGTAGTTCGACCCCGGGCCGCCCCAACCGACCGCCGACCGGGTCGCCGTGTTCGTGTTCGAGGGGCACAGGAAGGTGTTGACGGTCACGTTCATCGGCCCGTTGTAGGTCGCGCTCCACATGGCCGCGTCACCGGCGGCCCCGGTCGGCGGGGTGCCCAGCGCCTGCCCCGGCTTGGCGGTCGCCGGGATCTGGAACTGGTTGAACAGATTCCCCTGCTCGATGTACGGCAGGATGAAGTAGTTGATGCCGACCGCCTCCCACGCGTTCGTCCCGACGAGCTGGTAGTTGTAGGGGAACATGTTGTTCACGTCGTGGTAGGCGTGCATCGCGAGGCCGAGCTGCTTGAGGTTGTTCGAGCACTTCATGCGGGCGGCGGCCTCGCGGACCTTCTGCACCGCGGGCAGGAGTAGCCCGATGAGGATGGCGATGATCGCAATCACCACCAACAACTCGATCAGCGTGAAGGCGCGCGACCGCCGCGCGGCCGCACCCGGGAGAGAAGAGCGAGTCACTTCGACACCTCGTGGAGAAAGGAGAGATTACACCGGAGACGTGCGGAGGGCGTCTACCGGTTGGAATGACGGCCCCCTTGCGGCGGGGCGAGTCGGCCCTATCCGGGCGGGGGTGGGTGTAGCGCGATGAGAATCACGCCACAATCTTCATAAATACCAGCGCCGGACGCGATTGCAAGGCAATTCGCCGTAATCGGGGCGTCATTATTACAAATTGTCGACCGTTCAGTCCTGTCGATCGTTCATTACGGCAGTGAGAAAAGGGCGAGGCGTCATCGGAATCGCTCTTCGACCGCCTCGATTCCGACGAGCGGCGCCCGGCAGGCGAAGTTTTCGCACACGTACACCGCCACGGCCCCGCCAACTGCCCCCTTCCCCTCGAACAGCGACCCGAGTTCCGCGGGCGGTGCGCCAATTGCCGGGTCGTGGAACGCGATGACGCGGTTCGGCCGAAACGCGCGGTGGACCGCCGCAAGGGCACGTTTCGTGTCGGCCGCTTGTTCCGGCCCGACGACGGCGATCTGCTGAACCGGTCCGAGGTAGAAATCGAGCGCGACGAGCATCTGTCCGGACGCGGCGGGGTGTTCGGCCATCGTCTCGCGGTAGCCGCGGAGGGCACGTTCGGCCGGTTCGGCGAGGTCGCGCCGGCCGGTGAGGGCCGCGAGCCGCAGGAGCGCCGTCACGGCCATCGCGTTGCCGCTGGGCGTCGAGCCGTCGTGCAGGTCCTTCGTGCGCGCGATGAGTTGTTCGTGGTCGTCGGCCGTGAAGAAGAACCCCGGCCCCTTCGGGTCCGCGAAGTGCTTCAGCATGACCTCCGCGAGTTCGGTCGCCGACCGCAGCCATTTCGGGTCGAAGGTCGCCTCGTACAGCGCGACGAGGGCGTCCGCGAGGAAGGCATAATCTTCGAGGTAGCCGTTGAGTTTCGGCGGTTGTCCGACGCCCGCGGTGCGGTAGAGCCGCCCGTCCGGCGTGCGCATGTTGCTCAGGACGAAGTCCGCGGCCGCGGCCGCGGACTTCAAATAGCGCTCGTCGCCGAACACGGCCCCCGCGTGCGCGAACGCGGCGATCATGAGGCCGTTCCACGCGGTGAGGATCTTCTCGTCGCGCCCCGGCCACACCCGTTTCGATCGCACCTCGTACAGTTTCGCCTTGATGCCCTTCAGCCTGGTCCGGAAGTCCGCGAGAGATAGCCCGTTCGCCTTCGCCTCGTCCTCGTCGGAGAGCGTGCGGAACAGGATGTTGTGCCCCTCGAAGTTGCCCTGCCGCGTCACGCCCCACACCTTCGCCGCGAACTCGGCGTCCTGCGGCCCGAGCACGTCGAGCAGCTCGTCCGTACCCCAGACGTAGAACTTCCCCTCTTCACCCTCGCTGTCCGCGTCCTGCGTGCTGAAGAAGGCGCTATTGGGCGCGGTCATCTCGCGCTGCACGTAGTCGAGCGTTTCGCGCGCGATCTTCTCAAAAAACGGCTCGCGGGTCTTCTGGAACGCCTCCGCGTAGGCCGAGGTGAGAAGCGCGTTGTCGTAGAGCATCTTCTCGAAGTGCGGGACGAGCCACTTCTCATCGACGCTGTAGCGTGCGAACCCGCCGCCCACCTGATCGTACATCCCGCCGCGGGCCATCATCGTCAGGGTGTGCGCGGTCATCTCCTGCGCGACCGGATCGTTGAACCGCTCGCCGAGCCGCAGGAGCAGCCGCAGTTCGAGCGCGTGCGGGAACTTCGGGGCGCCGCCGAACCCGCCGTGCTTCGGGTCGTAGCTCCGGCGCAAAGTGCTCAGCGCGTTCGACAGCAGGTCCGGCGCCACCGCGGCGTCGCCGGCCTCGGCGTCGCCCATCTGCCGGAGGTACTCCGTCACGTTGCGGCCGACCTCGGTGATGCGGTCGCGGCGCGTCGTCCACGCGTTGTGGATCTCGGCCAGCAGGCGCTTGAAGCTCGGCCGGCCGTGCGCCGCGTAGCGGTCGTCGGGCGGGTAGTAGGTCCCGGCGTAGAACGGCGTCAGGTCGGGCGTCAGGAACACGGAGAGCGGCCACCCGCCGCCCTCGCGGGTCATCAGGTGCAGCGCGTTCATGTAGATGGTGTCGAGGTCCGGCCGCTCCTCGCGGTCCACCTTGATACACACAAAATGCGCGTTCATCACGGCCGCGGTCGACGGGTCCTCGAAGCTCTCGTGCTCCATCACGTGGCACCAGTGGCACGCGGAGTAGCCGATCGAGAGGAAGATGGGGCGGTCCAGTTCCTTCGCACGGGCCAGCGCCTCCGGCCCCCACGGGTACCAGTCCACCGGGTTGTTCGCGTGCTGCTTCAGGTAGAGGCTCGTCTCGTTCGCGAGCCGATTGGGTGCGTGCGCGGACATGGTGATTCCCCGGTGGTGCGCGGGCGATAGGATTGTACGGAACCGCCCCCCTCGCACGCATTCCGTTCACAGGGCTTCCGCCCTGTGCTACCGACGGCGGCCCCTCCGGGGCGAAGACAGGAGCCATTTCATGTGTCGTCTCCCACCCGGAGGGCCGGCTCCCGTAGCACAGGGCGGAAGCCCTGTGTACCGGTTGGCGATCGCGTTCGCCTGCCTCCTCGGCACCGCTCCGCTCCGAGCCGACGATCCGAAGCCCCTTCAGCGGGCGCACGCGCACAACGATTACGAGCACGCGCGCCCGCTCCTCGACGCGCTCGAATGCGGCTTTTGCAGCGTCGAGGCCGACGTCTGGCTCGTGAAGGGGCAGCTCCTCGTCGCGCACACGCCGGTTCAGTGGAACACGTCGCGAACGCTCGAAAAACTGTACCTCGACCCGCTCCGCGACCGCGCTAAGGCCAACCGCGGGAAGATCCAGCCGGGCGCGACCTTCTACCTGATGATCGACGTGAAGACCGAAGCGAAGGAGACCTATGCGGCGCTCGCGAAGGTGCTCGAAGACTACGCCGACGTTCTCACCGTCACACGCGACGGCAAGACCGAGACGAAAGCCGTGACGGTGGTCATCAGCGGCAACCGCGACGCGAAAACGATGGCCGAGCAGAAGACGCGGTACGCGGCGCTCGACGGTCGGCCGTCCGATCTCGGTACCGATCCGCCGGCGGCGCTGGTGCCGTGGATCAGCGACTCGTGGAAGTCGCACTTCAAATGGGACGGCACCGGAACGATGCCCGACGACGAGCGGAAGAAGCTCCGCGAGTTCGTCGCGAAGGTTCACAAGCAGGGGCGCAAGGTGCGTTTCTGGGCGACGCCGGAAACGGAAGCCGCGTGGAAGGAGCTACTCGCCGCAGACGTGGACTTCCTCAACACGGACAAGCTCAAGGAGCTGGAGAAGTTCCTTCGCGACCGCTAACGGCCGGCCCGGGGCGAAGAGCACAAGAAACCTACATGCCCGCCGGGTCGGGGTCGGCGCCCGGGCTTCCGCGACGAGCCGCTTGGTACGCTCCGACCCACGGTGACGCGAGCCCGATGCCGAACGCTCCGGTGACGACACCGACTCCGATCAGTACCGCCACGAGCTCGGGGCGCCCTTCGGTAATTGGTGAGGCCACTACAAATACCCCCGCGAGCCCGGCGGTGACCAGAGAGAGAGCGGCCAACACCCAACGGGCCCACCCGGCACCATCCCACACCCGCCAAAGCAGCCAGCCGGTCAGTAGCACCCGGCCGATCTGATTCCCGCGGAACCGGCCGGCCTGGAGGCTCAGACCGGTCAGGGCCAGTTCGACCAGGGCGGTAACGACGATGATCGCGACCAGTATCCACCGCCCGAACCGGACCTTACCGTCCATACGTTTCTCCGCACAGCTCTCAACCCGCGCCCGGGGCGTCTCAGTGCTTTTCCCGCTTCGGCCGGGCCTTGATGTCGAACAGCCCGAAGATCTCGTCCTCGGTCAGCCCACGGGATTCGGGCTTGTCGGCCTGCGCGATGAGGTCGTTGAACACCTGCCGCTTCTGCTCCAGAATGTCCGCGATCCGCTGTTCGATCGTGTTGCCGCTGAGGAACCGCGTGACCGTGACCGTGTGCCGCTGGCCGAGCCGGTGCGCGCGGTTGATCGCCTGGTCCTCCACCGCGGGGTTCCACCAGCGGTCGAACAGGAACACGTAGTTCGTGAACTGGAGGTTCAGGCCCACGCTGCCGGTGCCGTAGCTCATGAGCAGCACGTGGATCTTCGGATCGGCCTTGAACCGGTCGAGGATGGGCGTCCGCTGGTTCTGCGGGATCTTCCCGTGGTACTGGAGCGCGCCGTACTTGTGCAGCGCCTTGGCGAGCACTTCGAGCGGCTCCACCCACTGCGAGAACACGATCGCCTTCCGCCCGCTCTCCGCCACCTCCTCCATGTCGGTGAGGAGCTGCTCCAGCTTCGCACTCTCTCCGGTCAGCGGGTCGAAGTTGCAAATCTGTTTCAACCGCATGACGAGCTGAAACACGTGCTGAACGGTGATCGTGTCGCCGAGTTCGTTCAGGTGGACGATGCCGTCGTCCTCGGCGCGCCTGTAGGCGGCACGCTGCGCCGGGGTGAGATCGACTTCGAGGTCGCGGATCACCTTCGGCGGCATGTCGGTGAGCACGTCGTCCTTCGTCCGGCGCAGGATGACGTCCGAGGTGAACTGCGGAATCCGGCGCTCGGGCGTGCCCGGCGGGATGCGATCCGGGTCGACGAAGCTGAAGATGTTCACCAGGTCGTCGGCGTGGTTCTCGACCGGCGTGCCGGTCAGCGCCCAACTCCGCCCGCGGCGGATCGACCGCACCACCTGGGCGGTTTTTGAGTCCTTGTTCTTGATCCGCTGGGCCTCGTCCAGCACCACGACGTCAAAATACACCTTCTTGTCCGCGGCCAGGTCCGCGTCGCGGGTGAGCGTCTCGTAGTTGATGAGCTTCAGCGGGCAGTTGGAAACCAGCCACAGCCGACGGCGGTCGTCCGGGTCGCCGTCGAACGCCTCGAACGGGACGTCCGGAGCCCACATCTTGAGTTCGCGCGCCCAGTTGTGCATGAGCGGCTTCGGGCACACCACCAGCCCCTGCTTGATCTGCCCCTGGTGGAACAGCAGTCGCAGCGAAAGTATGGCCTGAGCCGTTTTCCCCAGCCCCATCTCGTCGCACAGCATGGCGCTGTGGCGCGGCATCAGGAACGCGATGCCTTCGAGCTGGTACGGGAACGGCTCGAACGGCACCTCCAGTTGTCGACCATCAAAGAGGCCGTCGAGCGGCGGCTGAAGCAAGTAGAGCAGCCGGTCCTTGAAGAGAACGGTGTCCGCGGTGGGCTTGGGACGGATGCGTGCCTTCGCGTCCGCCGCGTCGGGCAGCGCGGGCGCGGGTAATTTCACCTGGCGGCCGACCTTGGGTTCGGCCTCGGGGGTTTGCGGCGGGGAGTAGTCCGCGGGCGGCGCCGGGAACTTCCACCCCTCGGTGGTGACGCTCAGTTCGAGGCGCCCGAGCGACCGGACCCACGGCGCTTCCGTCAGGAGGCGCCCCTCACGCACGTTCGGTTCGAGCGGGTGATCGAGCTTCGGCAGATCGAACGTTTCCGGGGCGAAGGCGAGGGGAACGTCGAGCAGACCTAACCCCCCAACCCCCTTCCCTGAAAAGGAAGGGGGAGGAAACCCGGCGTCAGTTCCGACTCCCCCTTCCTTTTCAGGGAAGGGGGTTGGGGGGTTAGGTTCTTCCGCTCCCACGTCAAGCCGCACGGTTCGTCACTCCCATCTTCCGGGCCTCGCCCACCGCCTCGCGGATGCGGGCGAACGGTTCCGCCAGATCGACCGCCGGGTCCACGCGATCGAGCAGCCGCGCCACCGGCTCGCGGTCGTCCTGGAACTTCAGTGGCAGGTACAGCGGCGCGCCCGACCGCGGGTGCGTGAGCAGAACCGTCTCGGCCAGCGTACCCGGTTGCATCGCCAGCGAAACCACCGGGATCTCGATTCGCCCGCGCAGCGCCAGCGCCGGCGGGCTGTCCGTGACGATTAGATCGGGTTTCGTGCCCGTTTTCTCAACGAGGGTTTTGCCGATCACGTCGGCGTGAAGGTATTCCACGAGCGTCGGGCCGTAGAGGGCGGTCTGCACGCGGTTCGGCTGGACGGCGGTTGTGAGCCGAAATTCGAGCGGACGGCCCCACCCGTTGGTCACCAGGTATCCGCCGAGCCAGCCGGTCGGCTCTTGCAGCACCGCGAGGAACCCCAACGTCAGCGGGCCGTTCGACTTCGGTGAGGCAGCCTGAATGGTCACTGTGAGCGATCCCCCGAACATTCTGTGAGTGACTCGCGAGGCACATCCCCCATCGACCCGGGGCGCCCCGGCGCTTCAGCGGGTTCGGCGAAGCGCGGCAACCGGGGCCGAACGCGGGCGCGGCGGCCGGAACCGTTTGCCCAGTTTCTCAATGGCTAAATTATTAATGTCAGATAGATGTTGTCGCCGGAACCCGCGTTGCTCGGTTTCAGTGATTTCGTTATGAGAGGCACATCGCGGAGGGTTCGCAGATGCGTCGTCGCCGGCCGTTCTTCATCGCGCTCGCGCTGTTGTTCGCGGCCGGGGGCGTGGCGGTCGGCGGGCTGCTCTATGGCGCGAAGCACGAGCCCGCGTTCTACACGGCCGCGAACCGGCCCAACGACTTCGATACACACGAGCGGTCCGCCCGGTTGCTCACCCGCGTCGTGGACCTTCAGAACGACATCCGCGCGAAGGACGAGTGGGGCGACACGTTCACCGCGGGCGACGTCAACGCGTTCTTTATCGAAAACCTCGGCCCGAAGGGGCGACTCACCGAATCCCTGCCGAAGGGGTTTCACTCGCCCCGGATCGCGATCGAGGGCGACCGACTGTTCCTCGGCGCGAAATACCGCGAGGGCTTCTGGAGCACCGTCGTCTGGCTCGAACTCAAGGTGTGGCTGGTCGCGGAGCAGACGAACGTGGCCGCGGTGGAGGTGTGCAACCTGAAGGCCGGCGGGCTGCCGTTCGGCTCGCAGTCGATCCTCGACAAGATCGCCGACGTGGCCCGCGAGTCCAGCATCGAGGTGACGTGGTACCGCAACGCGAACAACCCGGTGGGACTGTTTCGGTTCTTCGCGAAGCAACCGCGGGCGACGTCGCAGGTGCTGACGCTGGAAGTAAAGGACGGAAAGATCATGGTCGCGGGGCGATCGTTCCTCGACGGGGCGCCGGCCCCGCCGGTCGGGGTCACCCAGCTCGTGCCGTGAGCCTGAACACCCACGCGCCCCCGGCGCGCTGGACGGCGGCTCGCCCGGCGAGCTTTGCGCCGCACAGTTCGATCTCGACACGGCCCGGTTCGTCCGTGATCCACGTACAGGAGCCCGCGTCCCAGCGGGACACGCTCCCGCGACCGCCGGACACCGGCCCTTCGTAATCGAGGTAGATTGGGCGGTGGTCGAAGTTTGGTTCGGCGACGATGTCGGCCCCGGGGGTCGGTTCAGACAGCAACCGCCACGCGCGCAAGGCGCCGTCGGCTTCCGCCAGAAAATCCCAGTGCGGAAAGGGCCAGTCGTGCGTCAGGATGACGAACCGCGGCATGACGACAAGGTGCGCGGGGTGGGCGCCTGTGCTCGCGTTCCAAATCGGCCTTCGATTGATCGCGGGCCGCGCGTAGAATGGGCCGGACGCGCCGCGCCCCCGCAAGACGTACATCATGGCCAAGAGCAGCAAGAAAGACAAGAAGGACGCCGCGGATGGGCTCGTGAACATCTGCCGGAACCGCCGCGCGCTGCACGAGTACGAGGTCCTCGATACGGTCGAGTGCGGGATCGTACTGGTCGGCACCGAGGTGAAGAGTTTGCGCGAGGGGCACTCCAGCCTTGAAGACGCCTACGCGCGTGTGGACGACGGCGAGGTGTGGCTGATCGGCGCGGAAATCCCCGAATACCTGTACGGCAACCGGCTGAACCACAAGCCGAAACGCCCGCGAAAGTTGCTCCTGCACAAGCGCGAGATCGACAAGTTCGCGGGCAAGGCGTCCGAGCGCGGCCTCACGCTCGTCCCCTTGCGGATGTACTTCAAAGAGGGCCGGGCGAAGGTGGAACTCGCGGTGGCGAAGGGCAAGCAGGCCCACGACAAGCGCGAGTCGCTGAAGAAGGCCGACGCCAGGCGCGAGATTGATCGCGCGATGGCGTCAAGAAGGAAGAGATAACTAACCACAGAGACGCGGAGAACACAGAGGAAGACGAACACAGAGAGAAGACCCGAGCTCTTCCAATTTCTTCTCGTCTCGGCTTTCTGACTTTCTCTGTGTCCTCTGTGCCTCTGTGGTTAATAACTGCCTTTCAACCCCGAGGCCACGGAGGGTCGCGGTGCGGCTGGTCGCGCTGGCGGAATCGGAATCGCACGTGTGCTGCCGCTACCGGCTCACCGCGTTCCGCGGCGCGCTCGCGGCGGCCGGACACACCCTCGACGTCCGCCCGCTGCCGCAATCGCTCCTCGGTCGGCTCCAACTCGGTCGCGATCTCACGTCCTACGGCGCCGTCATCCTCCAGCGCAAGTTGCTCCCGCGGTGGGCCATCGGCCTCTTGCGGCGGCGCGTCCGGCGCTTGCTGTTCGACTTCGACGACGCGGTGTGGCTGCGCGACTCGTACTCCGCAAAGGGGTTCGACGACCCGAAGCGCGCCGCGCGCTTTCGCGTGACGGTCGGAGCGTGCGATCTGGTGATCGCGGGCAACGAATACCTCGCGGCCGAAGCGCGAAAGTTCGTGCCGGCGGTCCGCCTCCGCGTCATTCCAACATGCGTGGACGTGGCGAAGTATGTGGTCCGGTCACTCCGTGACCGGATTCCGAAGACCGGTCACGGAGTGACCGGACCACACGAAGCCCTCCGCCTCGTCTGGGTCGGTTCCTCCAGCACGCTCAAGGGCCTCGAACGCTTCGCGCCGACCCTTTCCGCGATCGGCCGCGCGGTCCCGGGCGTGCGACTCAAGCTCGTCTGCGACCGGTTCGCAGAGTTCCCTCCCCTTCCCGTCGAACGCTGCGTGTGGGCTGAGGCCACCGAGGCGGCCGAGATCGCGGCGGCGGACGTCGGCATCGGGTGGGTGCCCGACGACCCGTGGAGCCGCGGCAAGTGCGGGCTGAAGGTGCTCCAGTACCAGGCCGCGGGGCTGCCGGTGATCGCGAACGCGGTCGGCGTGCAGTCCGACTTCGTGCGCGACACCGAAACCGGCATCCGCGCGACCACGACCGACGAGTGGGTGAACGCCGTTCGCGCGCTCGCGGCCGACCCGGCGCTGCGGTCGCGGCTCGGCGCGGCCGGTCGGAAGCAAGTGGAAGAACGATTCAGCGTTGAAGCGGGCGCGCGGTTGTGGGTCGATGCGCTGGCGCGTTTCGCGGGCGACGCGCGGAGGGCGGGTTGAGCCGTTTTTCGTGGCGCGGGCTTTCGGGCCTCTGGTGCGGTCCCATGTGTAGCGACGTGCTGCGCAAGCTCGGTTCGCTGGTGACATCGCCGGCCGGGCCGACGGTGCGCGCCGGCGGCCGCGTGTGGCACCTCTCGCCGGAAGGGCACGACCTCTTCGGCGCCCCCGGCCCCGCCTACGACCGGTGGCTCGCCGACGGCTCGGCCGTCACCGTCAAGCACGGCCCGCACCGCACCGTCTACCGCGTCGACCTGCCGACCGGCGCCGTTTACGTGAAGCACTGCCGCATCAACGGCCCGCGGGCCTGGGCGCGCGAGTTAATGCGCCCGCCGAAGGCGCGACTGGAGTTCGAGAACGCGGCGCGGCTCCGCTAGCTCGGCGTCGGCGCGGCGGTGCCGCTGGCGTGGGCCACGGCGGACACGCTCTGGCCCGGCGAGAGCTTCCTCGTCACGCGCGACCTCGCGCCGGCGGTCCCGTTCACCGATTTCGTCGAGTCGCAACTCCCCGCGTTCGCGCCCGACGAGCGGGCGCGCGTTCGGCGACAGCTCGCCCGCGGGCTCGGACGGTTCCTCGCGCTGCTGCACGACCGCGGCGTCACGCACCCGGACCCGCACGCCGGAAACCTGCTCGTCGAGATGCCGCCCTCACTCGTGCCGCACTTCAGCCTGCTCGACGTCCACGCGGTGCGGTTCGGGCCGCCGCTGGGGTGGGGCGACAGCCTCGCGAACCTGATCCTCTACAACCGCTGGTTCCAGCTCCGCGCCACGGCCGCGGACCGCTTCCGGTTCTGGCACGAGTACCGGCTCGCACGGCAGACGGGCGCGTTCGAGCGCGAAGACGCCGCCCGACTCGAACGCGCGACACAGGCGTCCAACCGCCGGTTCTGGATGGCCCGCACCGCGCGCTACAAGGGCACGCACCGAACCGTCCGAAGGGTCCGCGCCGGCAACGTCCGCGGGCTGGCGGTCCGCGACCTGCCCGATGGCTTCCTCCGCGACCTGCTCCGCGATCCGGACGCCGCGTTCACCCGTCCCGACGCGAAACCGTTGAAGCGGTGCCCGACTTCGACCGTCGCGGAGCTGGAAATGCCGACCCCGACCGGCCCGCGGGCGGTCGTCCTGAAGCGCGTGAACGTGCGGTCCGCGATCGAGCCGCTGAAGAACCTCTTCCGCTCGTCCGCGGTGCGCCGGTCGTGGTTGCAGGGGCACGGACTTCGTGAACGGTGGCTCCCGACGCCGCGGCCGCTCGCGATGTTCCACCGCCACCGCGCCGGAATCCTGCCCGCGAAAGGGTATTTGCTCACCGAAAAGGTGCCCGACGCGATCGGGCTGCCGGAGGCCGTGTCCGCGTGCCGCGAGGTCGGCGTTCTTCGCGTGTGGGCGGAACGCCTGGCGCGCGTGGTGCGGGCGATGCACGACCGCGGCGTCTCGCACCGCGACCTCAAGGCGCCCAACGTGATGCTCCGGGGCGCCGCCACCGACCCCGCCAGTGCCACGCCCGTACTCATCGACCTCGTGGGGGTGCGCGCGAGTGCGGACGCGGTGCCCTTCGCCCGGTGCGCGAGGGAACTCGCGCGTCTCAACGCGAGCTTCCTCGCGATGCCGCACGTGACCCGCGGCGAGAAGTTGCGATTTCTGCGCGCGTACCTCTGCGCCGGGGAAAGACAGACGGACTGGAAAAGTTGGTGGAGGGCGGTATCGAAGGCGACCGCGGCGAAGGTGGCGAAGAACCGCCGCTCGGGCCGCGCGATCGGTTGAACCGATACGATCCGCGAATTGTGAAGAGCCGCACGCCGGACGGCCGAAAATACTCCGGCAGCGATGGAGTTGCTCGTTCTGATCGCCGTGTGATTCCGTGTCGCCGGGGCGAAGTGTATGCCGTTACCGCCGCTACGCTCCGGTTCGCGCCAGGCGCTCGCGGCGCTCGCCGCGCTGTTCGGCGCGTTCGCCGGGTGCGAGACGGTTCGGCACGACACCGCGCCCTCGGCGCAACCGCGCTCGGCCGAGGCCGCGCCCGCGCCGGCGATCGCGCCCGCCACGTCGCCCGGCAAGCACGCCACCCGGCGCGACTACTACGTCCTCTACCACGACTTCGAGCTCGACAAGAGCGACCCGCTGTTCGCCGAACTCGACGCCCTGCCGGAGCAGGTGTTCGGCGAGCTGAAGCTGCCGCCGTCGAACGCGATCGTGCAGGTGTTCCTGTTCGACACGCAGGAGCGATACGAGCGGTACATGCGGGCGAAGTACCGGAACCTCCCGAACCGCCGCGCGTACTTCATCGCGGAGCCGCGGGCGGGCGGCGCCGACGAGCTGAAGATCTTTACCTGGATGGGGGACCACCTCGCGACCGACCTGCGGCACGAGCTCACGCACGCGCTCCTGCGCGGCGTGCTGAAAGAGGTGCCGCTGTGGCTCGACGAGGGGCTGGCGGGCTACTTCGAGCTGCCGCCGGCACAGGACGGCGTGAACCCGCAGCACCTCGACGCGCTGCGTCGGAGCGCGTTCCAGCCCGACCTCGCGCGTCTGGAGAAGTTCACGCAGGTGGCGCAGATGGAGAAGCCGGAGTACCGCGAGGCGTGGGCGTGGGTCCACCTGATGCTCCGCAGCGGGCCGAACGCCAAGAAGGTGCTGCACGACTACCTTCAGGCGCTCCGCACCGACCCGAACCCCGGCCCGCTCTTGCCGCGACTGCGCGACGCACTTGGAGAGCCGGAACAGGCGCTGGTCGATCATCTGGCGTCGGTCGAACCGCCCAAGCCGCGCGGGAGGAGCCGGGCGGCGGGGCCGAAGTGAAGTCGGAAGAGCCACAGATGACGCAGAGAGACTGCGGATCAGAATAAGAGCACATTTGATCCCGTCTGATCCGTGTCATCCGTGTTCATCCGCGGCTCTTCATTTTTTGAACACCACGGAGGGGCACCATGATCGCAGTAACAGGCGCGGCCGGGTTCATCGGCTCGAACCTCGCGCACGCGCTCGCGCGCGAGGGGCACGCGCTCCTGCTGGTCGATCACGACATCACGCCCGCGAAGGCCGCGAACCTCGCGGGGCTGTCGCGGTTCGCGTTTTCTCGACACGACCACTTCCTCGACGACCTCGCGAACGGCCGCGTTCGGCCGGAGGCGGTCTTCCACCTCGGCGCGTGCAGCAGCACCACCGAAACGGACTGGAACTATCTGCTCCGCAACAACGTCGAGTACACGCGCTCGCTGTGGACGTGGTGTGCGGCCGCCGGCGTCCCGCTGCTGTACGCGTCGAGCGCCGCGACCTACGGCGACGGCTCGCGCGGCTTTGACGACCGCACCCCGCCCGCGGAACTCGCGCCGCTCAACCTTTACGGCAAGAGCAAGAACGACTTCGACGTCTGGGCACTGGCGGAAGTCGCGACGGGTAAACCGGCGCCGCCGATGTGGGCCGGGCTAAAGTTCTTCAACGTGTACGGCCCGCGCGAGCCGCACAAGGGGCGCATGGCGAGCGTCGTGTACCAGACGTGGCGCCAGGTGAGGGCCACCGGCGCGATGAAGCTGTTCCGCTCCACCGACCCGCAGTACCCCGACGGCGGACAGCTCCGCGATTTCGTGTTCGTCGGCGACTGCGTCAACCACCTCCTGTGGCTGTGGCGGAACGGACCGGCTGGCCCTCGCGGCCTGTACAACTCCGGCACCGGCGCGCCGCGCACGTTCCTCGACCTCGCGACCGCCGTTTTCGCCGCCCTGGGGCTGAAGCCGAACATTTCGTTCATCGACATGCCGGCCGACCTGGCGCGGCAGTACCAGAACTTCACCCGTGCCGAGATGTCAAAGTTACGGGCCGCGGGCGGAACAATTTCTACTACGGGGCTGGAAGCCGGGGTGCGTGAGACGGTACGGTGGTTGGAAGGTGAGGGTGCGGTGCGCGCCGCCGCGTAACCTCCGCGCCCGGGAAGCATCGTAACGGGCGAGCGAACCCGCTACCCTGGATCGCATCGCCCGTCCCCACGCCCCGCGACACCGATGAACTTCCTCATCACGGCCGGCAACACGCAATCGATGATCGACCGCGTGCGGTGCGTCACCAACGTCTTCTCGGGGCGCACCGGGGCGTCGGTCGCGCGCACCGCGTGGGGCCGCGGCCGCTCCCGTAGGCCCTCGCCGAGTTCGGGATCAACCACCGCGACCCCGGCGAGCGGTTCACCGTGCTGCCGTACAACACGTTCGACGACCTCAGCGCGCTCATGCAG
Organism: Planctomycetota bacterium; assembly: GCA_017306025.1. GTDB lineage: Bacteria > Planctomycetota > Planctomycetia > Gemmatales > Gemmataceae > Gemmata. Next base: position 1,429 of record JAFKJJ010000028.1, on the reverse strand, counting down.
GCCCAGTTCCGCAACGGCCGGTTCGACGCGGTGTGCCACTCCGCCGCGGTCAGCGACTACCTCCCGGCCGGCACCTTCACGCCCGACCCCGGCACGTTCTTCAGCGCCCGCACGAACCAGTGGGAAGGGACGTCCGGGCCGCCGAAGTTGACGTTGCAGGAAGGCGGGAAGATCAAGAGCAGCGAGCCGGAGCTGTGGCTGCGGCTCGTGCGCGCGCCTAAGCTCGTCGACCGCATCCGGCAGCCGTGGGGGTTCGCCGGCGTCCTCGTGAAGTTCAAGCTCGAAGTCGGTATCTCGGAAGAGCGGCTCGTCGAGGTCGCGGAGGCGTCCCGGCAGCAGTCGGCGGCGGACTTCATGGTGGCGAACACGCTCGACGGGGCGCCGCACTGGGCGTACCTCGGGCCGATCGCCGACCGCTACGAGCGCGTCCCGCGGCGCGAGCTGCCCGACCGACTCGTCCTGGCGATCGAAGACCGATATCAGAAGCAGGCCGGCAATGGCTAACGTGCTACTGGGAGCGACCGGGAGTGTGGCCGCGGTCCGCGTGCCGGCGCTGTTCGACGCGCTGACCGCCGCCGGCCACGCGGTGAAGGTCGTCGCGACCGACGCGGCCACGTACTTCTTCGACCCGACCGAGATCCGCGCCAAAGCCCCCCCCCGGCCCCCTCCCCCGGGGGGAGAGGGGGAGAAAACGGTGGTGTCGCGCACGGGAGTAACGGAATCGAGTTCCGGAGGTCTTTCTCCCCCTTCCTTTCCAGGGAAGGGGGTTGGGGGGGTAGGTTCTTTAATCCTCGACGAAGACGAATGGCCCGGCCGCGCCGCGGGCGAGCGGTACGCGCGCGGCGATTTCGTGACGCACATCGAACTCCGCAAGTGGGCCGACGTGTTCGTGATCGCCCCACTGGACGCGAACACGCTCGCGAAACTGGCCGTGGGGCTGTGCGACAACTGCCTGACGTGCGTGTGGCGCGCGTGGGACACGGCCCGGCCCGTGGTGCTGGCCCCCGCGATGAACACGCTCATGTGGCAACACCCGTTCACGCGCCGACACCTCCGGTCGATCGCGGCCGACGCCGGCGCGGGGCACATTCCGGCTCACCTCGCGGATGATGCGCTGATCCAGCAGATCAACGACCGCAGCCCGACGCTCCGCGTCGTCGGTCCGATCACCAAACTGCTCGCGTGCGGCGACACGGGCGTCGGCGCGATGGCGGAAGTGCCCGACGTGGTCGCGGCCGTACAGACGATGCTGTCGCGAGCGCGGGCGGCGTAATCGTCCGGAAGTGAGCCGCGACCGGAAGGCTCATGATCCCCCACAATTGTGGAGTTCCCATCCGTCGATCATAGCTTGGAGTCGGGTCCAACCCCGGAGCAGCGTGAGCCAACCGGGGGAGCCCAGATGTTTCGCGTTCTGGTGACCGCCCAGACG
>JAFKJJ010000393.1 GCA_017306025.1 Planctomycetota bacterium | reverse complement strand
GTCCGGCTGGCGACCCCGCGGTCGCAGTACTGGATGTACTCCGAGCACACCCGGGCCACCAGCCACTCGCCGCCGGCAGTCGGCGCAGCGGGGAGTTCGCCCTGCTCGACGAGTTTGACCCGTGCGAGGGCCAGCCGCGCCTGCTCCTTGTTGTCCTTGCCGCGGACACGGGCGCCGTCCTCGTCAAGCAGGGGCACCCGCTTCTTGGTGCCGGGGAGGGTGTAGTACCAGCAGTCGGTCTGCCGCCAGTGCCACGCCGAACCGTGGGATTGGCGCCGCGTCTTCGGCCGACCCGGGCGCCGGCCGCGCCGTGGCGCGGCCGGTGTTTCCGGTTTGACCGGGGTTGGCGTAGTGGGGACAATGCCCCCGGCTCGCGCGGACCGACCGGGCGAGGAAGCGCCGGCGGCCGGGGGCGATTGCCGGTTCGTCCGTTTGGGGGTCTTGGCCATGGTCTCTCTCCGACCGTCTCCGCCCCTGTGGGGCAGGGAATTCGTGCCCCAATTACTACAAAAAATAGCTACACAGGGGGTATGGGCCGCGTCCCTGTTGCTCGCGTTTTGCCTTAATTCTACTGCAAGGACGGCCGATCCTGCAAGGGCGCTGAATATCGTAATAATCCTCGCCGACGATCAGGGCTGGGGCGATCTGAGCCTCAACGGCAACACCAACCTTCGGACGCCCAACATCGACTCGCTCGCCCGCGACGGCGCGAAGTTCGATCGCTTCTTCGTGCAGCCGGTGTGCTCGCCGACGCGGGCGGAGTTCCTCACCGGCCGCTGGCACCCGCGGGGCGCCGTCCGCGGCGTCTCCACCGGGGCCGAGCGCCTCGACCTCGACGAGCGCACCGTCGCCGACGCCTTCAAGGCCGCGGGCTACGCGACCGGGTGCTTCGGCAAGTGGCACAACGGCTCGCAGTACCCCTACCACCCTAACGGCCGCGGCTTCACCGAGTACTACGGCTTCACTTCCGGTCACTGGGGCGAGTACTACGACCCGCCACTCGACCACAACGGCAGGGCGGTGAGAGGCAAGGGCTACATCACCGACGACCTCACGGACCGCGCGATCGCGTTTTTGAAGGCGAACGCGGCGGCGGGTAAGCCGTCGTTCTGTTACCTCGCGTTCAACACGCCGCACTCCCCGATGCAGGTGCCTGACGCGTACTGGCAGCGGTTCGAGAAGGCCGCGCTCAAGCTCACCGGCGACAAGAAGGAGGACGTGAGCCACACGCGCGCCGCGCTCGCGATGTGCGAGAACATCGACGACAACGTCGGCCGGCTGCTCGCCGCGATCAAAGAGCAGAAACTCGAAGAAAACACGATCGTGCTGTACTTCAGCGACAACGGCCCGAACGGCCGGCGCTGGAACGGCGGCATGAAGGGGATCAAGGGCAGCACCGACGAGGGGGGAGTGCGCTCGCCGTTCCTCGTCCGCTGGCCCGCGAAGATCAGGCCCGGGACGGTCGTCGCGCCGATCGCGGGTGCGGTCGATCTGTACCCGACGCTCATCGACCTCTGCGGCATCAAGCGCGTCGGCGACAAACCGTTCGACGGAATGAGCGTCGCGCCGTGGCTACTCGGCGCGGAGCCGAAGCCGGTGGACCGTGTCCTGTTCAGTCACTGGACCGGGAGAACCAGTGCCCGTGACCAGCGGTACCGCCTCGACGCGGCCGGGCAACTCTTTGACCTGCTCGCCGACCCGGACCAGACCAAGAACGTCGCGGGCGATCGTCCCGAGGACGCAAAGCGCCTGTCGGCCGCTGTCGAGCGGTGGAAGCGCGACGTGCTCGGCGAACTGCCGAAGGTCGATGACCGGCCGTTTCCGGTGGGGTTCGCGGAGTTCCCGCGCACCGTCCTGCCGGCCCGCGACGGCGTCCCGCACGGCGGCGTGAAGCGCAGCGCGAACGCCCCGAATTGCTCCTACTTCACCAACTGGACCCAACCCGATGACCGCATGACGTGGGAGGTCGAGGTTCACGCCTCGGGCCGCTACGAGGCGATCGTTCACTACACCTGCCCAAAGGGCGACGTTGGCTCGGCGCTCGAACTGAGTCTCGGGGCCGCGAAATGGGCCGGCACCATCGCAGAGGCGCACGACCCACCGCTTCGCGGCAAGGAGCGCGACCGCGTCCCGCGTACGGGGGAGTCGTTCGTGAAGGACTTCCGCGCGCTGTCGCTCGGCGTCGTCGAACTACCCGCCGGGAAGGGCACACTCACACTCCGGGCGGCGAAGGTTCCCGGTACCCAAGTGGCCGACGTGCGGCAGATCGAACTCGTTCTGACGGAGGGGAAGAAATGACGCGGCTCGTTCTCTCCCTGGTGGCGCTCGTGCCCCTCGCGGGCGCCGCGTTCGCGGAGCCGCCCGGCCGCGCGGGGGCGCGGCCCAACATCCTCCTCATCTACGCCGACGACCAATCGTACAAGACGGTCGGCTGCTACCCGGAATCGTGGCCGTGGGTACGGACGCCCAACATCGACGCACTGGCAAAGGGCGGGGTGCGGTTCCACGGGGCGTACCTCGGCGCCTGGTGCATGCCGTCGCGCGCCTCGCTGCTCACCGGGCACCAGCCGCACGGCATTCAATCCATGCGGATGGAGGGGAAGTACCCCGCGAGCACATACGACCCGAAACGGTGCCCGTTCTGGCCCGCGCTGTTTCGTTCCAACGGCTACCACACCGCCCACATCGGTAAGTGGCACACCGGCGACGACGCGGGCTTCGGCCGCGACTGGGACTACCAGATCGTGTGGAACCGCCCCAAGCACCCGGAGAACGCCGGGGCCTATTACGAGAAACAGCTCCTGGCGATCAACGGCGAGGAGAAGTGGGTCGAGGGCTACCCGGCCGACAACTACACGAAGTGGGCCGTCGAGTACGTGCGGGGCGAGCACCGCGACAAGAACAAGCCGGGGTTCCTGTGGCTGTGCTACGGTAGCGTTCACGGCCCGTCGAAGCCCGCGGCGCGGCACAAGGGGCTCTACAAGGACGCGAAGGTGCCCGAACCGGTCGACCTGCTCGGCCCGTGGCCGGGCAAACCGGACTACCTCAAGGACACCCTCGCGTGGCGCAGGGACAAGGACGGCAGCGTCCGCGCCGGCAGTAACGGCGAGAAGGTGGGCGACGAGGCGGGCGGAAAGGGGACCGTGTTCGCCGACTGGGTGCGGCAGGTGAACGAGTGTGTCCCCGCGATCGACGAGGGCGTCGGCGAGCTGGTGAAGGCGCTCAAAGAAACGGGGCAACTCGAAAACACG
>JAFKJJ010000392.1 GCA_017306025.1 Planctomycetota bacterium | reverse complement strand
GCCGCTGCTGCACCGGCGCGCACGACGCAGTACTCCGAGTTCGCCGGCAACCGGGCGTACTCCCGCGGGCGGAGCGCCGCGAGAACCCCCTCGCCGACCATCATCAGCCCCACGCACTCCGCGACCCGTTTCGCTACCATTGTCCCCTCGCGTCGTGTTACACGTTCTGGGCGCCGGCCAGCCGGCCCCACGCCTCGCCGGAATCGCTCGCCGCGCTGGAGCAGGCACCGGCCCGGCCGAACACGTCCAGCGCCAGCGGGACTGTGCTGGCGAGGCCGATCGTGAACAGCGCCCAGCCGATGCCCCGGCGCCGCCGCTCCTGGGGCCATCGGTCCGCCAGCAGCAGGCCCAGGCCGAAGCCGAGCGCGGCACGGGTGCCGGCGACGAGGGCGAGTTCCGGCAGGCTGATTCGAGCTTCTTTCATGACCGGCCCTCGTATGGAACGCGGGCGAGAATCAGGCGGGGGCGCCCGCCAGCGGTAACAGCGGCAATTCGCGGGCCGTTCGCGGTTCGTGGTGCCGGCCGTAGGCGTGGTACGCGGCACACGCCCCCTCGGAAGAGACCATCGTCGCGCCGAGCGGCGTTTGTGGGGTGCATTCCTTGCCGAAGGCGGGGCAGTCGTGCGGCTTCTTCAGCCCCTTGAGCACCTGCCCGCTGATGCACACCGCCGGTTCGCTCGTCTCGATGTCGGCCACCGCGAAGAGCCGTTCGGCGTCGTGGGCGCGGTACTCGTCGCGGAGCCGCAGGCCGCTCGCCGGGATCGGGCCGACCCCGCGCCACTTGCGGTCGCACACCTCGAACACGTCCTCGATGAGGCGCCGCGACGCCGGGTTGCCCTCCGGCCGCACGGCGCGGGCGTACTGGTTCTCGACCGCGCCCTCGCCCGCTTCGAGCTGCCGCACCGTGCGCAAGACGCCTTCGAGCAGGTCGAGCGGCTCGAACCCGGTGACGACGATCGGCACGCGGTGCCGCCGCGCGATCGGCTCGTACTCGGACGTGCCCATCACCGCGCAGACGTGCCCGGCCCCGAGGAACCCTTGCACGCGGTTGTCCGGCGCTTCCAGTAGCGCGGTCATCATCGGCGGGACGAGGACGTGCGAGACGAGCGCGCTGAAGTTGCGGAGGTTCCGCTTCCGGGCCATCCAGACGGCCATCGCGTTGGGCGGGGCGGTCGTCTCGAACCCGATGGCGAAGAACACGACCTTCCGGTCCGGGTGCGCGGCCGCCAGGTTGACCGCGTCGAGCGGCGAGTAGACGACGCGCACGTCCGCGCCCCGCGACTTCAGTTGGAGCAGGTCGCCGCGGCTGCCGGGCACGCGGAGCATGTCGCCGAACGAGCAGAACGTGACGTCCGGGCGGGACGCGATCGCGTGGGCGCGGTCGATCGTCTCCAGCGCGGTGACGCACACCGGGCAGCCGGGGCCGTGAACGAGTTCGATCTCGGGCGGCAGGAGCCGGTCGATGCCGTACTTGACGATGGTGTGCGTCTGCCCGCCACACACCTCCATGATCGTCCACGGCCGGGTGGCGGCGCGGGCGACGGCCGCGGCCAGCTTCCGCGCCGCCGGCCCGTCGCGGTACTCGTCCAGGAACCTCATGGCGGCGCCCCTTCCAACTCGCCGAGCTGGTTCAGTTCGATCAGGAGCGCGAACACGCGGGCGGCTTCGACCTCGTCGATGCGCGACAGCGCGAAGCCGACGTGGACGAGGACGTACTCGCCGGCCCGTACCTCCGGCACGTGCTCCAGACAGACCCGCTTGACGACCCCGCCGAAATCGACCCGCCCCATGAGCACGTCGTGCTCGCGGTACGTGTCGATCACCTTTCCGGGGATGCCGAGGCACATCGTTGCGTTCCGGGAGGGTCACTCACACAGGGCGGCCGCGACGGCCGCCTGTCCCAGCGCCAGTCCGCCGTCGTTGGGCGGGACGAGCCGGTGCCGGTAGACGCGGAAGCCGTCGCGCGCCAGCCGCGCGCCCGTTTCGCTCGCGAGGAGCGCGTTCAGGAACACGCCGCCGCTGAGGACGACACCGTCGAGCCCGGTTTCCGCACGAACGCGGCCACAGACCGCGGCGACGATCTCGACCAGTGTCGTGTGGAACCGGCGCGCGACGCGGGCCGCGCCCACACCGCTTTCCGCGTCACGGGCCGCCGCCAGAACGAGCGGCCGGGTGTCGACGACCCGAACGGGTTCCGGTGGCTCGCCTCCCGAGCCGTCCTCGATCGCGAACGGGTAACTTGCTTCCGGCTCCGTTTCGGTTGCCAGCGCTTCGAGTTCGACCGCCGCCTGGCCCTCGTAACTCACGGCGTCGCGAACCCCCGCGATCGAGGCGACCGCGTCGAACAGTCTTCCGGCGCTGGACGTGAGCGGGGTGTTGATCCGTCGCTCGATCATCGCCCGCACCGAAACCAGCTGAGGCTGCAAAACCCGCGCCCCCGGCGGCGCGAATCCGACCCCGGCGTCCGCGAGGTGGGCCGCCGCCATCCGCCACGGCTCGCGGATCGCTTTTTCGCCCCCCGGCATCCCGACGTAACGAAAATGGGCGGCGCGCCGGAACGCACGGTAGTCCCCCGTCAGGAATTCCCCTCCCCAGACGGCGCCGTCGGTGCCGTACCCGGTGCCGTCGAACGTCACGCCGATGACCGGCCCGGTCAGCCCGTGCTCGGCCATGCAACTCGCCATGTGCGCATGGTGGTGCTGGACCGTGCGCAGTGGGATACCCGCCCGCGCGCACCGCTCCCGCGCGTATCGGCTCGTGGCGTAGTCCGGGTGCTGATCGCACGCGATCCATTCTGGCCCGACCGCGACCAGTTGTTCGTACAGTTCCGCGTCTCGCTCAAACGCGCGATACGCCTCGAAGTGGTCGAGGTCCCCGAGGTGGTGGCTGAGGAACGCCTGGCGCCCGCGGGCCAGCGCGAACGTCGCCTTGAGTTGCCCGCCGACCGCGAGCCCCGGTCGCGGGCACTCGAACGGCAGCCGAACGGGCCGCGGCGCGTACCCGCGCGAGCGCCGGACCGGCGATTCGGCCCCGTCGACGACGCGCGTCACCGAGTCGTCGCAGCGGACGTGGATCGGCCGGTCGTGGGCGAGGAACAGGTCGGCGATGCCGGAAAGCGCCTCGACCGCGTCCTCGCGATAGGCGATCGGCTCGTCGGAGCGGTTCCCGCTGGTCATCACGAGCGGGATTCCCCCGACGGCGCGGAGCAGCAGGTGGTGGAGCGGCGCGTACGGGAGCATCACGCCGAGCCGCGGGTTGCCCGGT
>JAFKJJ010000391.1 GCA_017306025.1 Planctomycetota bacterium | reverse complement strand
CTACGCCGAGCCGTGGGTGCAGCCGCTGTACACGGTAAACGACGTGGAAAAGGTGTTCGCGCGGCTCGTCTCGGTGCCCTACGGCCGCGACACCGACGTGACCAAGACGGTGCGGTTCCGCTTCATCGAAGCGGGGCACGTCCTGGGCTCCGCGATGGTGCATCTCACCGTCGCCGCGCCGGACCGCGACCACACGCTGACGTTCAGCGGCGACATGGGCCGGCGCGGGCTGCCGATCCTCAAGCCGACCGGCACGATCCCGCCCGCGGACGTGCTGGTGTGCGAGAGCACCTACGGGAACCGCCTCCACCGGTCGTTCCCGGAAACGGTGGAGAAGCTCTACGCGGCCATCCGCGACACGGTCGATCGCGAGGGCAAAGTCCTCATTCCCGCCTTCAGCCTCGGCCGCACCCAGCTCATCATCCACGTGCTCCAGCAGGGGCTGCGCGAGCGGAAGATCCCGCAGATCCCGGTCTACGTCGACAGCCCCCTGGCGGCGGAGGTCGCGGCGGTGTACCGGGCACACCCGAACTCGCTGTCGGCCGAAATCGCGCAGGCACTGCGGGAGGGCCACGGGCTCCTGGGCGGCGACGGGGTGAGCTACGTGCGGGACTTCGAGGAGAGCACGCGACTGGCGGCGCGGCCGGGGTCGAGCGTCATCATCGCGTCGAGCGGAATGTGCGACGCCGGGCGCATCCAGCAGCACCTGAAGCAGCTCGTGGACGACCCCCGCTGCACGATCGTGCTGGTGAGCTACCAGGCCCCGGGCACGGTGGGCCGCAAGTTGCTCGAAGCCAAGCCGACGGTGCGGTTCCAGGGCCGCGACTGGAACAAGTGGCTCGACGTGCTCCACCTCGACGGCTTCAGCGGACACGCGGACAAGAACGACTTCATCGCGTACCTGAGGCCGCTCGCGGGCCGGGTCGGCAAGGTGCGTTTGATCCACGGCGAGCACGAGCAGGCCGACGCGCTGGCCGAGACGCTCCGCGAACTGGGCTTTGAGAACGTGAGCGTGCCCAACCCCGGCGACCGCGTCCCGCTCGGCTGAGGTGCGGCGAACCCGTTTCTTCAAGCGCGGGTCCTTCCGGCCATGACACCCGACAACCCGTTCCTCCGGGCGCTGCTCGCGGAGCCGGACGATGATACGCTCCGGCTCGCGATGGCCGACTGGCTCGACGAGAACGAGCAACCGGAGCGGGCGGAGTTCGTCCGCGTGCAGATCGAGCTGGCCCGCGGCGCCCCCGACCGCGACCGCAAGCGACTCCTCAAGCTGCGACAGGTCCAGTTGCTCAGCGCACGGGGCAGGGAATGGATCGTTCCTCTCGGGTTCGGATCGGACGCGATCCGATCCTGTCAGGTGGTGTTCCGCCGCGGGTTCGTCGAGTACCTTCGCCTCCCCGTTCACGCGCTTCTCAAGGACGGCGCCCGGTTGGTCCGGCTCACCCCGGTTCGCGAACTGGATCTCGAACTCTCCGACGACGTTCGGGACGGTTCGTTGCGCGAGTTGCTGCCGCTGCCGTGGCTCCGGTCGATTACGCACCTGTCCGCGGGGCGGCTATCAGATTCGCTGGCCGAAGAGATGATCGCCTGCCCGCACTTGATCGGACTGCGGGTACTCCGGTGTCACTGGAAGCACCTCGGCGCAGTTACGCGACGACGGTTCGCACGCCGCTTCAAACACGCGCTGCCGGAGTAACGGAATGCCATGAACGACCACGACGCGCTGCTGACCGCCATCGGCGAGCACCCGGAGGAGGACACCCCGCGGCTCATGTACGCCGACTGGCTCGAAGAGAGCGGCCAGTCCGAGCGCGCCGACTTCGTCCGCACACAGGTGGGAGTCGCGCGACCCGGTCTGTCCGCCGCGGACCGCTATCCGTTCGTGCGGAAGAACGTTCACTACCTCACCAACTTCGTTCCGGGGTGGAAGGCCGAACTGCCGCAACTGGACGGTATCGCGTGGGGCGACTTCAACCGTGGACTGATCGAGGAGTTCGAGGCCGAGTCGGAGAAGCCGCTCGTCAAGCACGCGCGAACGGTCTTCGCGGTACCGGGCGTCCACATCCTGCGGTTGAGGCGCCTCGACGCCGCGGCCCGCCTCGCGAAGCTCCCCGAACTGGCCCGGCTGCGCGCGCTGAAGATGGTCAGCCCGTACACGACCGCGACGGCGCTCCGCGCGCTCTTCGCGTCGCCACACCTCGCCCGGCTCCGCGTCCTCGACCTGCACGGGCAAACTTCCTTCTACATACACGATCCCGCGGTCGACACGGTGGCCGCCGACATCGCCGACGGCCGGTTCCCCGATCTGGAGGAGCTGTGGCTCGGCTCGAACCGCATCGGCAACGACGGCGCGATGGCGCTGGCGCACTCGCCGCACCTGGACAAGCTCCGCGTGCTCGACCTGCGCAACAACCCGTTCACCGCGCTTCGGGCGGAGTTGAGGCGGCGGTTCGGCTCGGCACTGAAAATGTGACCGCGGGGGCCGCCATGAGCGACGAAACCGCGCTCCTGTCCGCGATCTGCGCCGACCCGGCCGACGACACGGCCCGGCTCGTGTTCGCCGATTTCCTTCAGGAGCACGGCGGAAAGGTCGGGGACGCGTGGGCGCGGTTCGTCCGCGCCCACGTGCGGCTCGGCACCGGCACCGAAACCGTCGGCGACGTCCCCATCGTGCAGCGGTTCGGCAAGGACTACTGGCTGAAGCTCTTCGCCGAGCGGCTCGGCTTCCCGGCCGGGGGCGCGGTGCTCCTGGAGGACTGGGAACGCGGGTTCCCGAACGGCCTGGCCGCCGATTATCCGGTGGTGCGCGAGCAATGGCCCGTACTGATCGAGCGGGTCCCGTTCAGGCAGCTCCGCGTCGGTGGGATCGAAGACGAGGCGGTCGAAGATCTCGTGATGTGGCCGCGGCTGGAGCGGCTGACGTCACTCGACCTGACGATCTGGGACGGGACGCTCGTCCCGCGGACGCTGAGCGAACGCGGGATCGCGGCGCTGACCAACTGCCCGGCCCTCCGCGGTCTGGAATCGCTCCGGCTGAGCTTCCTGGACGTGACCGACCGCGTCGCGGACCTCGTCCTGCACTCGCGCTACCTGACCGGATTGCGGAACCTCGTTCTCCGCACCGATACGTCTCACCCTCCGCCGTCCCGGAGCGCGTGGGACCGGCTGGACGCGCGGTTCGGTGATTTCGTGATCCAGTGATACCGGCTCTCGTGGACCAGTGGTTTTTATTGTGGTGCAGGCGTCCCGCCTGCATCTAACTTCGAC
>JAFKJJ010000390.1 GCA_017306025.1 Planctomycetota bacterium | reverse complement strand
AGCCTGAAGGGCTGCGATAGCGATCCCAGGCATTCAGCCTGGAAGACCAATCCGACCGCGTCCCCAGGGCGAAGCCCTGGGCCAAAGTGTCCGACCCCTTCGGGATCCAAACGCGCTCCGACACGCGCATTTCTACACCGCACCGCAAGGGGAGAGGGCCATCAGCGGCCGCGCCGACGACGAGGCCAGGGCGGCGCTCGCGCGGCTGGGGAAGTAGCGGTTTTGATGTGGTCCGGTCACTCCGTGACCGGTCTTCGGAACCCGGTCACGGAGTGACCGGACCACATCAAAACCGTCTTCGGAACCCGGTCACGGAGTGACCGGACCACATCAAGACCACCTCACCGCTTCAGGATCGCGTACTTCGGCAACTGCGGCGGGAAGCAGATCGGCGTTTGCGTCACGTCCGTCTTGCCGAGCTGCTTCATCAGCACCGGCACCTTCGCCGCGACGTGCTCGAACAGCTCCTCCGGCGAGAGCTGACCGTCCGTGTCGTAGTCCGCCTTGCGGAACCCCCGGTCGGGGTCGAGCGCGTCGAGCACCGCGTCGGTGAACAGCCCGTGGCCGGCCCCCGGGTCCTCGTAGGACAGCTCGCTCTGGTCGCACGAGGCCATCACCACCGGCCCCTGCCCGTTCGGCACGCACCGCCGCAACAGGTTCGGGGTCGTCGCGCGGCCCGAGTGGCACGCGTCGATCAGCACCACCTTCCGGCAGTTGATCCGCGCCAGCGCCGCGAACAGCTCCTCCGCCGAGAGCGCCGTCGCGCCGGGCCGCGCGGGGGTGTAGTCGGGGCAACAGAAGTAGAACGTGCCCTCCGTCTTGAGCGCCGCCCGACCCTCCTTCGGGAGCGGCCCGTCGTTCGGCATGAGCAGGTCGCCGTGGCCGGCGAAGAACACCACGAGCAGGTCGTCGGGCCGCGCGCGGTCGGCGAGCGCGGCGAGCGCGCCGGAGAGCTTCTTCCGCGCCGCCTCGCCGTCGAGCCGCACGTCGCGCTGTGCCCGCGTGTAGAGCAACTTGGGTCCCGCGAAGGCGGCGAGCTGATCCCCGAGCGCCGTCGCGTCGGCGCGGGCGCTCTTCAGGTCGCCGAACGCCCGCGCCCCGGCCGCGTTCTTGCGGTGGTCGGAGTAGTCGTTCACCCCCGCCAGGAGCGTGAGCAGGTGCGCATCGGCCGGCGCGCGGTCGTTCCGAACGGTCCGCGCGTCCTCGACCCGCCCGCCCCCCGCGTTGAGCACCAGCGCCGTGAGCCGGTTCTCGCCCGCGCGGAACTTGTCCGCCGCGACCGTCACGGCGAGCGGCTTCGTCGGGTCGAGCTTCTCCTTCGGCTTGGGCCACTCTTCGAGCCGGTGGTCGTTCAGCCACAACTCGACGCGCACGGGCCGCAGGTCCGGGTCGTTGCCGCGGGAGCTAACGGCGATCGTGAGCGGCAGGCCGGCGGCCGGGACGTCGAGCCTCCCGAGCGCGAGGCGCACCGGGTCCGGCTCGAACTTCGTGAACGACACCGCCACCGGGTCCGGGCCGCGGGCCTTCACCAGCGCCGCGCCCACGTCGAGCGCCCCCGTCAGCGTTTCGATCACGTCCGGCTGGTGGAACCGCTTCTCGAACTGCTGGAGCTGGTAGAACTCCGGCCGGTCGCCGGGCGCCAGCGCGTTGACGTGCCACCCGACGAGCCGGTCGCCGTTGGCCGTCTTCGTGTGGTAGTACGAGCCGTGCCACATCCACACCACCCAGTCGTTCATCCGGTTCTGGGTGTCGAACGCGGGGAACCACTTCCACCGGTCCGCCTGCTCCGTCGCCGCGAGCCCGAAGTACAGCTCGACCCGCGGGCGCGGCGATCTCAGCTCCGCGAGCGCCGCGTCGGCGGTGCCGAACGTCTCCTCGCCGGGGCGCCGGTCGAAGACGAGCTTGTTGTCGACCGCCAGCAGGTCGAGCACGTCGCCGACGCGCAGCCCGGCCTCCCACGCCGGCGAGCCGACGTCCACCGCGGTCACGACGGGCGCCCCGCCCTTCTCCGCGAAGGTCGCGCCCAGGTTCGGTTCTTTCGGCCAGTCCGCCAGCGACCACGCCGCAACCGTGTGGTCCGTGCCCCCGGTGAGGAACCACTTCTGCTCACGGTCCGCAACCACCGACGTCACCTCGCCCGCGTGCCCGGTGAAGATCTTCGCGCCGGTGACCGTGCCGCGCACCGCGCGCGTCGGCACCAGCTCGAACAGCGTGCAGCCGTAGTAGTGCCCCACGAGGACACGGGTCGGCTTGTCGCCCTTCGCGGGGAGGAACGTGAAGCACGTCGGGGCGAGGTCGCGGTGGCGGTCGAGCCCGAGCCGAAGCGTGAGCCCGTCGCGCACGCGCTTCGCGTACCAGATGAAGCGGTCCTTGCCCGGCTCGATCACCCACCCGTCGGCGTCCTTGATCGGGTTCACCCACTCCTGCGATTCGTCGAGCGTGGGCTTGAGCCGCGAGAGGTCGAAGCGCGTCCACGCGCCGGTTCCGCGGGCGTTCGGGTCGGTCGATTTCGGGTCGCGCTGGATCTGCACGCCGACGGTCTTGCCGTTCGCCGAGATGTTGACGGCCGCGGGGCGCCGACCCGCGCCGCGGACCACCGTGAGCGGCTTTTCGGGGCGTGCGAGCGACAGGAGCATGATTTCGTCGGCGTCGCCGCCCGCGACGGCCAGGTGCGGCTCGGTCGGGTGGAACGCCAGCGCCTCGGCGCGGCCTACGTGAGCAAGTTTCTTCGGCGGCGCATCCGGGTTCTTGATGGGGTCGTCGTAGAGCCAGATCTCTTCCGACCCGTCGGAGTAAAATCGCGCCTCCATATCGGTGCCGAGCGCGCGGCCCACTCCGATCGCGAGTTGCCGCATCTCCGGATGCCACGCGACGCTCCGCGGGAACTGATCGCGCTCCAGCGGGAGCCGGACCGTTCGCTTGCCGTCGGCGCTGCGCAACAGAACGTGCGGGTCGGCGCACGCGACGAGGAACCACCTCCCGCCGTCGATCAGCTCCGCGCGGTAGACGCGCGAGCCGACCGCCAGACCGTCGTTCACGTTGAACAGCGTCGCGTCGGGCACCCGGCCCGTGAGGTCGCACGCCATCACCTGCCCGCTGTGGGCCACTCCGATCAGCGTGTTCTTGTCGCGGAAATGCACGAGCCGCGGGAAGTTGAACTCCGCGTTGCCGTCCGGGTCCTTCAGGACCTCGAACTTGCCGACCCGAACGGGCGCCTGCGACACGCGGCCGTCCTTGTCGGGCTCCTTCAGCTTCACCGGCTCCCACAGCCACAGGCTGCCGTCGGCGGTGCCGAAGCCCACGCGGCCGGCGTCGTCGAAGCACACGGCCGTCACCGTACCGAAGTTCGGGTCGCCGCGGCGCGTCTTCGGCCAGGACAGCGCGACGGTATCGCCGCTAACGTGGTCGAGGATCGCGACCGTGCTCGGCTTCATCCCGTACCCGCCGACCGCCACGCGCTTGCCATCCGCGGAGACCGCCAGCGTCTTGATCCCGCCGCGCTGCTCGCGCCACGCGCGCCAGCGGAGCGTCTGAACGTGCGCGCGTTCGGTGTCGAGCCCGCGGGCGGAGTGCGGCCAGACGCGCACCACCTTGTCGTCGCCGCCGGCGAGCAGGAACCGGCCGTCCGGCGCGAACCGGAGCACGTCGCACGGCCCGACCCGCCCGCCCGCCTCGACGACGATCTCCGGCTCGTCCCGCGAGCGCCGGTCGATCTGCTCCTGTGCGGCCGCGGGCGCGCCGAACAGCAACGTCGTCACGAGAACCGGGAAGATTCGCGCGATCATGGCCGTGATGTGGGTAAGGGTCGGGGACGGTCACGAGCGCCCGCCGGTACAATAATACACGAGGGGGCCGCCATGCCCGGTTCGCTGACGGACGAAGAGCGCACGGTGGTCACGGCGCGGGCCGAGCAGTTCCGACACGCGCTCGGCGCCGGCGGTGTGACCGACTGGGAGCCGTTTCTCGCCGGGCTCGCCGGCCCGCTCCGGCCGGCGCTGCTGGCGGAACTCGTCGCGCTCGACCTCCGACACCGCTGGGGCAAGGGCGAGTGCCCGGCGCTCGAAGAGTACCTTGCCCGGTTCCCGGAACTCGGCCCGCTCGACGACCTGCCCGGCGCCCTCATTCTCGAAGAGTACCGCTGCCGGGTGCGGGCCGGCGGGTCCGTGAGCGTCGAGCAGTACCGCGACCGGTTCCCGGCCCAGTTCCCCGCGCTGCGCGCCGAACTCGACTCCATCGGCACGTCGGGGACCATCGCCGAGGCCCCGGTCCGGCGGTGGGAGCCGATGGCCGAGGGCGTGGTCGCGGTGTCGCAGCAGTATGAGCTGGTGCGCGAGCTGGGCCGCGGGATGTTCGGCGAGGTGTGGCTGGCCCGCAAGAACCCCAGCGGCATCGAGAAGGCGATCAAGATCATCCTCCAGCCGGCCGACCGCGGGTCGGCCCAGCGCGAGCTGGCGTCGCTCGAACTCATCAAGAACCTGCGCCACCCGTACCTGCTGGCGACCGAAGACTTCTGGATCGCGAACAACCGGCTGCACGTCGTGATGGAGCTGGCCGACGGCACGCTCCGCGGCCGGCTGAAGTACCACCAGGGCCAGGGGCGGACGGCCGTTCCGGTGGAGGAGCTGTTCCGCTACGTCGCGGAGGCGGCCGAGGGGCTGGACTTCCTCCACGAGCAGCACATCACGCACCGCGACGTGAAGCCCGACAACATCCTGATCCTGCACGGGCACGCCAAGGTCGCGGACTTCGGCCTGGCGCGCCAGCAGGAGCAGCTCATCGAGTCGATGAGCCTGGCGGGCACGCCGGCGTACATGGCCCCGGAGGTGTGGGGCGGCGAGGGTGGCCCGGCGAGCGACCAGTACAGCCTCGCCTACGCGTACACCGAACTGCGCCAGGGCCGCCCGGCGCTCGGGCCGCGGCCGTTCGCGGAGATGCTCCAGGCGCGCCGAGCCGGCGACTTCGACTTCGGCGAGGCCGTCGGCCCGGCCGAGCGCGAGGTGCTCCGGCGCGCGATGGCGGCCGAGCCGCAGAACCGCTACCCGACGTGT
>JAFKJJ010000027.1 GCA_017306025.1 Planctomycetota bacterium | reverse complement strand
CATCCGCGGATACACCTCCGGGAACGCGTACCGCCCGGCCGGCCACTCCAGCGGCCAGTCGTCCGGCAGCTCCGACGTCGTGAACCGTTGCTCCGGCCCCGGCGGGATCTTCCGCCCGTCCGCTCCGCGCAGCGGCGTTCCGATCATCACCCGCGGACCGCCCCCCAACTCGGCCGGCAGCGCCTTCGTCGAAACCACCGACGACACGTTGAAGAACTCGTACCGCAGCCCGTCGCGGTCGGTCGCGAACCGCTCTACCATGCGCCGCATCAGGAGCGACATCCGGTCGCGGTCCAGCGGGTGAACCAGGTCCATCTTCGGCGCGCAGAACGCCACCCGGGTGATCCACCCCGGCCGCCACTGGTGCGGCAGGAACACCTTGCTCAGCCCCCGCGCCAGCGGGCCGAACACCTTGTTCTCCCCCGGCGCCAGCACGTCGAACAGGTCCCTCACGATCTGCCGGTTGTCGTCGTACATGCCCACGCCGCCCGCCAGCAGCATCGTCACGTCCACGAGCACCACCAGCGCCGTACACGACCGGAAGGCCGCCACCGTCGGCACCACCACCTGCTCGACGTAGGCCCCGTAGCGCCACGCGAACGACTCGAACAGCTCGCTACCCGGCGTGCGCAGGCTCGCCGGCAGCGGACAGAACTGCGTGTCGGGGTCGATTCCGCAGTGCCGCGCCGCGGCGAGGTCCTCCGGAGCGGCGGGGCGCGCCGGCTGACCCTTCAGGTCGAGCAGGAACGTCGATGGCGAGATGAGCGGCTTGTAGTTCAGAATGAGGTTGGCGAGCGCCAGCCGGTACGCGGACAGCAGTTCCGCTTCCGTTACGCCGGGCTTCTTGATCGCTTCGAGGTACGGCGCGGAGCAGGTGCGGTAGGTGGTGTCGTTGACGAACAGGTTCAGCATCCGCTCGGACCAGCCGGTGAAGTCGCGGCCGAGCATCCCGGCGTCGGCGATCCGCTCGCCCGGGAGGTCGTAGAGCTTCAGGAGGCAGTCGCTGAACGTCCAGTCGGACCGCTCGAACTGGCACACGAACTGGGCGCGGTCGGTGGTCTTCGAGGGCCAGCGGCCGTAGTTCACCAGGGCGTCGCGGTGGCCGGGGTAGTTGAACGCGGTCCATCCGCGTTCCGGCTCTTTTACGGTGAACCGTCGGAGCTGCGTGTCCGTCTTCCCCAGGGGGAAGCGGTCCGGGTCGTGGTCCTGCAAGTGGTTGATGAGCGACGTGAGCAACACCGTTTTACCGGCGTTGTACAGCCCGACCACCCCGACGCGGGCCTCGGTCGTCTTCACGCGAAAGATGCTCATGGTGGTCGGGCCTATTCGGACGGCAGGACGGCCACAAAAAAGCACAAAGAGCACAAAAGAAAACAGCAGGCAGAGTGAAGAGATCCGCGGAGCAAAGGCCGACCCCTCCCCAACCCCTCCCCCAAGGGGAGAGGGGCTTAAAACCCGGAGTTCGGAGCCCCTCTCCCCTTGGGGGAGGGGGCTCTTCCGATCCGATGAGTTACTACTTCGGCTCCGACCTCTGTTTCCTCTTTTCTTCCGGTGCCCGGTCCCTGTCTTTGCTCGTTTCCTTTTTGTGCTCTTCGTGCTTTTTTGTGGCCGTCCTGCCTCCTCGTCTCGTTTTGAGGCTACCTCTATGAGTGGTATTCGCTTCACCCACATCGACCATTGTTCGGTTCTCATCACCGATCTGGCGAAGGCCCGCGCGTTCTACGTCGGGGTCCTCGGCCTCACGGAGATCCCGAAGCCC
The DNA here is from genome assembly GCA_017306025.1 of Planctomycetota bacterium. Classification (GTDB taxonomy): domain Bacteria; phylum Planctomycetota; class Planctomycetia; order Gemmatales; family Gemmataceae; genus Gemmata. Next base: position 18,038 of record JAFKJJ010000027.1, on the reverse strand, counting down.
AAGACGTTCGACTTCGTCGCGCTGTGGTTCCGGCTCGCCGACGGGCAAACGCTCCACCTGCTCCAGAAGCCGCAGCCGGACACGCGCAGCCCGCGCCACTTCGCGCTGCGCGTGCCGGACGTGGGGGCGGCGCGCGAACACTTCCGCGCGCACCGCGTCGAGATCCAGGAGACGGGGCCGATCCCGCACTGCGACCGGTTCTTCGTGTTCGACCCGGACGGGAACCGGATCGAAATTATTCAGTGGATGGAGCCGTACGACCCCGCCGAGAGCGGGGCGGCGCGGCTCGACTGAAAGGCGATCCGGAGCGGATTTCGTTCGCTAGCATAATGCAGCGTGGCAGTTGCGCCTTTTCTTTCATTTTGGCACGTTGCTATGCGTAAGCCATATAAGAGCGATCTAACGGACCGGCAGTGGGAATTTATTCAACCGATTTTGCCCCCGGCTGGGGTGAAGAATGGGGCCGCGCCCGTGGACCTGCGTGAGGTGATTAACGCGCTCTTGTATCAAACGCGGACCGGGGTCCAGTGGGGTTTCTTACCCCATGATCTGGTCCCCAAGAGTACGGCCTTCGACTACTACACGCGATGGTCGGCCGACGGCACGTGGCAACGAATCCTCGACGCCGCCCGGCACGCCCTCCGGGTCGTGCACCACCGTCACGCACCGCTCCTCGTGCCGCCCGTGGGCGTCCCCGACCGAGGCGTGCCCGTCGCACCCGACGAACTCCGACTCGGCCGCCCGGTCGAACACCCCGGCGATCGCGTCCCGCAGGGCCGGTTGGTTCCCACCCGGTGGAAGGTGTCATGGCTGGGGACGCCGTTCTTGAGCTCGATGAACTGGCGGAAGAAGGCCTCCTTGCTGCGCCCGTACCGGGCGATGTCTTCCCACCCCTCGGCCCCGGCGATCACCGCACAGGTGGCGATCGTCAGGATGTCCGTCAGCGTGTGGATCTTGTTGGCCGTCTCGGTTCGCGGGTCCGGTAGGTCCGCGAACACGCTGGTCAGGGTCAAAGCCATCGGTGTCCTCCTGACCCCGCAATATGCACAAACACTTACACGGCCACTATTTCATAGTGCGCGAGCCTAGCCGGGAGGGAGACCGATCCGCGTTCGAGATCGAAGTTTGACGGGGGTGAGCGCGGCCAGCTCGCCCACCCGGAGCTGGCGAACGCCCTCAGGTCCGCGCCCACCTCGGCCATGACCCCTTCGGCCGCGCGGCGGTCGATCCCCGGTATCGTTTGCAACCGCATCACCGCTCCCACGTAAAGGGGGCGGCATCACCTCGGCGCTCCGCGTGCTGAGACGCTCGACCTGCTCTTCCAAGAACTCCACCTCGTCCCACAACACCCCCAACAGGAACCGGTGGTGGCCCTCGATCTTACCGAACGAGGCCCCCTGCAACTGCGGGATCTTCGCCCGCAACCGCTGCCGTGCCAACTCCGCCAGCACCACCGGATCACGCTCGCCCCGGATGATCGACCGCAGCACGTCCCGACCACTGGCCCCATCACGTTGATTGTGCAATCCGCTCACCACACACTAACCCACCGGCAACGACTCGCCACCATGTTCATACTCTCCGGGTGAACCACGGCTCATGACGACTCCATTTCTCGGGCGCCAGCTTCTTGGCCCGTCCGGCGCACCGCTTCGGGGCGAACCGCCCCCCTCGCGAAACACCGCGAGCGCCCGCCGCGCGGAAGTCGAAGGCACGAAACGGCTCCGTGGAAACGGCAGAGCCACCGGTCGTGTTCGCGCCGGTGGCTCTCGTGCGTCGAAGGGTTGCTTCATTCACCCCAAGGCGCCGACCGGCGCGGGTGTCGAGGAGAAGTCGAACGGCGGGTCGATCAGCTCCTCGTGGCCGCCGCGGTCACGGAAGATGTGCAGCACCCGCACCCGCGACAAATCATCGAACTTCGGCTCCGGGTACAGGTCCGACCGGAACGGGTTGCCCGGCTCGTACTCGTGGATCATCACCTTCACCTTCGGGATGCCGCGGAAGTGCAACTCCTCCGCGCGCCGCTTACCGCCGTGAACGTCGTACAGTTCGGTCAGCACCCGGAGCGCGCGCTCCAGGTTGCGGAACGTCACGCCGTCCTCCACGAAGATCATGTCGATCTGCGTCGCGCGCAGCACCGCGTGCGCGTGCTGGCGGGCACGCGCGGGGAGCACGCGGCTGTACGCGGGGCCGACCAGGGGCGGCGCGTCCTCGTTGGCGGAGTCCGCGTCCTCGCGGCCGACGCCCTCCACGAACCACCAGTGCGGCGCGAGCCAGAACCCGCCGCCGGCCGGCCCCTTGAACACGCTCGCCCGCTTGAACAGCTTCTGCAGCCCGCGGAACAGTTGCCGGCGCACCTTGATCTCGTCGCGCCGGTCCAGCCGCTCCTTTACCGCGCCGGCTTCGAGGTCCGGGACGCTCACCTTCAGCGGCCACCGCGGGTCGAACTCGGTCGCCTCCGACCGCGCCGCGGGCACGACCTCGACGGGCACCTGCCCCGGCTCCCGCGGCGCCGGCGCGCGGCGCACGGCCCAGCCCCACCGGCGCGCGAGCAGCACCGCCTGGTGGACCTCGTGGGGGTCGGCGCCGGTGACGTGGAGCGTCGGCGGGGTGCGGCGGGCCGGGTCGCCGTGGTGCGCGGAGTACAGCTTCACCAGCACGACGGCGAACAGCCCCGGCATCATCCACGCGGCGACCGTGCCGAGGAGGGCGGTCCAGGGCATCGCGTCGTCGGCCCGCGGCGGCGCGAACAGGCGCCCGCCGCACGCGGTCAGGAGCACGTCGAACGCGACGAGCGCCGTCAGCCCCACGATGACCGCCAGGGCGCGCCGCAGCGGCACCGCGCACACGGGCTTGTCGGCCGCCGCGCGCCACAGGAGCGCCGCGCCGTCGGTCCCGCGCGGCAGGTACGCGGCCCACGCCCCGAGCGAGACGGCGAGGCACAGCCCGAGCACCGCGGCGGGCGGCACGACCCAGGCGACCGCCGACACGATCATCGCGTAACTGACGATGGCCGCGAGCTCGGCCGCGCGGCGGTCGGTGTCGCCGAGCCACCGCTTCAGCCACCGGTCGAACATCGCGACCGGTACGAAGATGCCGACGATCGTGACGACGAGCAGAACGCTCCAGAGCGCGAGCAGGAACGCGAGGTAGAGGGTGTACGACGAGTAGAACGCGACCGCGCGCCAGCCGGTCGGGAACGCGACCCACGCGCCGACCGCGGCCGCGCCCCACGCGACGAGCGCAAGCGCGAGCAGGAACACGACGGGCGGGGTGCGGCGCGGCAAGGGCGGCGTGCCGCGGAGGTCGATGCCGTGGTCGTAGCGGAGCCACGCGAACGAGCCCCCGATGCGGCGGCCGAAGCCGGCGAGCCGGTTGAGCCACGGGAGCGGCTCGCGCCGGTGCCGGACGGCGACGGCGCACACGATCGCGACGAGCGCGCTGGCGGCGACCGCGTCGTGGATGTCGGAGGTGGCGTGGCGGCCGGCGACTTCGAGCCCGACCACGGACGCGCAGACGACGAGAGTGAACCACCCCCCGGCGGGGAGGACGCGCCCGTTTCGCGGAAAGACCGAGGTGAGCAGCTTCATGGAGTTATTTCACCACACCGCGGGGCGAACGCCAACCGTTTCGCCCGGTCCGCGCAACCGGCCGGAGAGGCACGTGCCATTCTACCACTTCAGCCGGAACAGATTACGCGCGAGAAAGGGAAATGTGTGGAAGGCGGCTCAAGTTCGAGAGCGGAAAAGTCAGACGGGGTCGCGGCGGTGGCCGTGTTCGTGTCGTCCTACGGGCAAGACGGGCGGAGGCCGGACCGTAAAACGAATAAGCCCCGGCGTAAGTGGCCGGGTCGGCGCGGACCGGTTCCCGCACGCGCCGTGCTGGGTCGGGCGCGTGCGGTCGAGCCGGTCGCTTTCTGCCGCTGCTTGAGGCGCCGCACCCACGACGCGCTCACCGAGCACTTCTGCGCGACCGCCGGGGTTCTCGTCCCGGCCCGGCCATCGCCCGCACCCGCTCGCGCCGGTCCGTCGAGGACGCACGCATCGGAATCCCCGCAAGGGTTCCATCCGTCCGACCCGAACGACGTGGCACGTCGTTCCCGAAAATGCTCCCGAAGGCCCAGAACGGCAACGGAGCGGATCGGACGCGGCCGGTGCCGCGCATCCCGTTCGAGCGGAATAATGCACGAGGATACCGACCGCGAGCACGGCCACGGTGCCGGTTACCGGGCTGCCACGTCGTGCCTTTGAACACCGGTTTGACCAGTTCCCTCCGCGTTCTATGCTTCTCGCGCCGGCCCTCACCCGACCCACACCGCGGAGCTTCCCCGATGCGCCTGGCCCCTCCCGGCTACCGGTTCCTGTTCGTCGTCACGGCCCTCTTCACGGTCGGGGCGGTCGCGCTGGCCGTCACCTACCGCAACCGGTGGCAGGCCGCCAGCGCCGAGGTGGCGCTGCGGAACGAGATGAACCCGTTCGCGATCTCGATGAACAAGACCCGCGACAAGGAGTACGCGTTCGTCGTTGAGAACTACGGCTACAAGTATCGCGGCACGAGCGGCAACCTGATCGACGACGCGGTGATCGTGTTCGGGGCGTGGGAGAAGCACATCCTGTTCTTCCTCGAAGACTACACGGCCGCCGCGGGCGTCCGCGACACCGCGTTCGTGGACGTGGGGGCGAACACCGGCCAGTACACGCTGTTCATGGCGCCGCGGGCGAAGGCGGTTCACGCGATCGAGCCGTTCCCGCCGGTGCTGAAGACGCTTCACGCCAACCTCGCGCTGAACGACTTCAAGAACGTCACCGTTCACGAGGTCGGGCTGGGCGACAAGCCGGGCTCGATCCCGTTCTTCGAGCCGGCCGACGCCAACCACGGCGGCGGCACGTTCCGCGAGGAGGGGCACGACGGCAAGGGGCAGAAGCGGTCGGCCGACCTCCCGGTCGTCACCGGCGATTCGATCCTGGCGAGCGCCGGGCCGATCGGGACGATGAAGATCGACATCGAGGGGTTCGAGGAGGCGGCGCTGAAGGGGCTCCGCCAGACGCTCGAAATGAACCGCCCGCTGGTGGTGGTGGAGGTGTCCACGCCGCCGGCCGGGACGATCGCGTCGCTGGAGCAACTCAAGGGGCTGTTCCCGGCCGACTACGAGTTCTTCGTTCTGGTGGAGAACGAGAAGCAGTTCGTGACGGGGCGGTACGAGGTGAAGGAGTTCCCGCCGCTGGCCGATGCGTTCTTCAAGGAGGGCGGCCAGCGGAACTTAATTGCGGTGCCGACGGAGAAGGCCGATAAGATGCCGCGCTCGCGGGCGAAGTGATGGAAGACAAAGGCAGATTGGCCACAAAAAGGCACGAAGAGCCACAAAAAGAAGACCCGAACCGAAGACAGAGATTAAATTGAACGCCCTTTGGTCTGCTGCCTTCTTTTGTGCTCTTTGTGCTTTTTTGTGGCCATTCCTCTTCACTCTTTGCTGACGCGCTTCGGCGGGTCGCGGTAGTCGAGCGGGGGCGGCTGGTCCTTCTCCAGCATCGCCGAGTACTTCCGCCCGTCGAGCCGCCTGGTCAGTTCCGCCTTCGCCGCCGCGCGCAGGTCGGCGTCGGTGAACAGGTCGAACGCGGTTGCCGCGAGCGTGCGGGCCGCGAGGTTCATCCCCTTCCTGCCGATGGTCGTTCCGCCGCAGGCCACCGCCTGCCACGAGTGACCCGGCGTGCCCGGCACCCAGCACGCGGTGCTGAACCCCACCACCGGCACCACCCACGACACGTCGCCGACGTCGGTGCTGCCGCCGCTCGACTTGCCCGACACGTCGAACACCTTTTCGACGTCCTCCAGCGGCGGGGCCTTTTCGGGGAACGTCTCGCGCAACCGGGTTGCGAACTTCAGCTCGGCGGCGTCGTACTTGAGGTCGTTGAGCGCGGTGAGGTTCTTCTTGGCGACCTGCGCGAGCGTGTCGTTGGGCAGGATCTCCATCGTGCCGCCGAGGTAAACGACTTCGAGCTTCGTCTCGGTCGCCAGCGCGCCGGCCTGGGCGCACTTCAGCACGCGCGGGTAGAGCTTCTGCACCACGTCCGCCTTCGGGTGCCGCACGTAGAAGAACCCTTCGGCGAACTCCGGCACCACGTTCGCGGCGCCGCCGCCGGACGTGACGGTGTGGTGGAGCCGCGTGCCGTCGGGCGTGTGTTCGCGGAGCAGTTCGACGCCGTGCATCGTCAGCACGAGCGCGTCGAGCGCGGAGCGCCCCTTCTCAGGCGATCCGGCCGCGTGTGCCGCGGTGCCGTGGAACCGGAACTTCACCGCGATCCGGGCCAGACAGCTCGCGTCGCCGGCCGAGTTCCGCGCGCCGGGGTGCCAGTGCAGCACGGCGTCGCAATCGTCGAACAGCCCGGCGCGGGCCATGAACACCTTCGCCGCGCCGCCCTCTTCCGCGGGGCACATGTAGAAGCGGACCGTGCCCTTCAGCTTGCCCGCTTTAATCTGTTCCGCGACGGCGATGCTCGCGGACAGCGAGGCGGTACCGAATAGGTGGTGCCCGCACGCGTGGCCGTAGCCGTTGCCGTCTTTTCGCGGCTGACGGTACGGCACCGCCTCCTGCGACAACTCCGGCAGCGCGTCGAACTCGCCGAGGATGCCGATCACCGGCTTGCCCGCGCCGAACTCCGCGGTGAACGCGGTCGGGATCTTCGCGACGCCCCTTGTCACCTTGAAGCCGGCCTTTTCGGCGATCTCGGCCAGTGCCTCCGCGGACCTCTTCTCCTGATAGCCGGGCTCGGCCCATTCCCAGATCTTCAGCGCGGCGGGCCAGTTGGCGTCGGCGTGCGCGGACGCGGACCGCACGGCCGCGTCCTTCTGGGCGAACGCGGCGGCGGGCAGCGCGAGGACGGCGACGATCGAAAGCACTCGCATGGCGTGCCTCGTTGGAATCGCAAAGTAGTAGGCACACTCCGTGTGCCGTCGCGATACTCAACAGAGTAGCAACGGCACACGGAGTGTGCCTACTACTATGAACGCGGAAGGAGCCCGCATGACCGCGATCGACTTTTTGGGCGCCGGGCAGATCCTCGGCGCGATGATTACACCGGCGCTGCTCATCAGCGCGTCGGGGACGCTGTCGCTGTCCACCGCGAACCGGCTCGGGCGCGTGGTGGACCGCATCCGCGCGCTGACCGACCTGGCCGAGACGCTCCCGGACGGCGTGCTGACCGAGGAGGTGGTCGACAAGCGCGCCCTGATCGCCGACCAGATCCGGTGGCACACGCAGCGGCTCCAGCTCCTTCAGCACACGATCGTCACGCTCTATTCGGCGATCGGCCTGTTGGTCGGCGCGAGCCTGACGGTCGGGCTGTCGGCCTCGACGCAGTGGGCGCTGGGGTGGATACCCGTCGTGTTCGGGCTGGGCGGGGCGTCCGCGCTGTTCGTCGCGGCGGGGATGTTGATCCGCGAGTCGCGGCTGGCGGTCCGCGGCGCGGAGGTCGAGATCGAATACGTGCGAAAGCTCGTCGCGCGCAAGACGACCATCCCGCTGGTGCGGAACGAGAAGCCCGAGGGCGGACAGGGGGAAGGGTAGCGGCCGGCCGGGCCGCGAGCTACAATTCGGCGAAGTGCAGAGGGCGAACCGATGTCCGCAACCGCTCCTGTTGAACCGGCATGGCGCGAGGCGCTCGCCGCATCCGCCGCCGCGCTGCGACGGACCGCCGGTTACGCGCTCCCGCCCGAACTGGACCGCCGCGTGCTCGAACTCGGCGAACGCAAGGAGGCGCTGACCGCCGCAGAGCGCGCCGAGTTGATGGCGTGGGTCGCGTTCACGCAGGAACGCTCGATCGAGAAGCTCGAAGCGGAAGTCGCGCTCAGGCGCCTCGCCGCGGCGTTCCCCGAACTCGCGAACCCGGCGTGAGCGCGTTCTCGGAAGTCCGGCGGGCCGAGGTCGTGACGCGAGCCGGGCACCGGTGCGAGTACTGCCATCTGCCGGCGCGCGGGCAGGTCGCGACATTTCCCATCGACCACATCACCCCGCGCAGTGTCGGCGGGACGAACGAACTGAGCAACCTCGCCCTCACCTGCCCACACTGCAACGCACACAAGTGGACCGCGGCCGCAGGCATCGACCCCGAAACGGGTGATACCGTTTCGCTGTTCAACCCCCGCTGCGATAACTGGGACGAGCATTTCGCGTGGTCCGCAGATCGGCCGGGCGAACTGGTGGGCCGTACGGGCACGGGGCGCGCGACGATTGCGAGCCTGAGCGTCAACGCCGCCGATATGATCGCGTTGCGCCTCCTGCTCGCGGAAGTCGCACTGTTTCCGGAAGTCCGCGGCTGAACTCTGGCACCAATCACCCCAACTCCACCACCGCCATCGAATGCACGCGGAGCTTCGGCACGGTGAACGTGATCGTCTCACCGACCTTCTTCGCTTCCAGCTCCTTCCCTTCTGGCTCCTGGCGGACCGACTTCACGTTGTAGCCCGTGAGCGTGATTCCGATGTCGTGAATCGGGATCACCTCCTCGCGGAGCGGAACCTCTTCCGCGGGGTGGCCGTGGCCCGCGGTCGTGTTCAGGTCGTTGTAAAGGTGGATGACGAGCCGCTCGCCGTCCTTCTTCTGCCGCACCGTCACCGCGTGAACGCACATCGGCGCGTTCACCTCCACGGGCGGCGGGGTGCTCGCGGCCCAGCGCATCGCTTGCGCCAGTACGACGCGGTAGTAGGGGTACGACAGCGCGTAGTGTGCCGCGTCGATCCCCGCGGCGAGGTACACCGACTTCGCACCGGCCGGGGTCTTGCGCGACACGATCGCGGGCAGTTCCTCGGCCTTCGGGCTGTCCTTCGCGCGAACGGTCGCCTCGACGACGCTCGCGGGCCGCGGCTCGACCCGCGCCACCGGCCCCTTGAACGTGACCGGCCCTTTGCCGATCAGCTCCGTGAGCGTGTCAGTTTGGAGGAACGACTGCGGGCGGCGCTGGAAGTCCCACACGCCCTTTCGCTTCTGCCAGTATTCGGGAGGCAGCGTCCGCGCGAAATTCTCGTCGAGCTTGTCGTCGATCTTCCCGGCGACCGCGGCGCCCCTGTGGTTCACGCCGAGTACCTGCGCGAGCGCCGGGGTCTTGCGAGGCGTGCCGAACTCGTCGCACAGTCCCGTATCCAGCGACGCCACCAACCCGCCGCCGCGCTCGACGTACTTTTCGATCGCGTCACACTGCGCGTCGCTCAGGCACGCGGCGTTCGGCAGCACGAGCACCTTGTACTTCACGAGGTCGCGCCAGTTGTTCCAGTCGAGGTTCCAGTCGTTGATGAGCGTGAACGGCAGGTGCGATTCGAGCGCCGCGCGGAAGAACCCGAACACGTTCGCGAGGTAGCGGTCTTCCACCTGGCCCGGAGCGCGGCCGTAAAAGACCCGCGTGTTGTCGCTGACAAGGACCGCGGCCCACGGCTCGGGTTCCTTGTGCGCCAGCCACGGCTTCCGCTTCTTCACTTCGGCCATCGCGTGCGCGGTGCCGGCCCTCAGGTGATCGGGCTGGAGGGCCGCGATACTCGGGCCGGCGCCGTGTGTCAGCGCGAGCATCATGCGGCGCTCGACCTCGTGCGCGGGGAAGCTGTCCTTGCCGTAGGGGTTGCCGCGGCTCATCAGGTACGGTTCGGCGAACGCGACGCGGTGGTTGCTGACCGCCCACACGTACGCCGCGCCGAACGCCGGCACGACGCTCGCGCCGCGGTTCGTCTCGTCCATCCAGAACTCCTGGTCCGGCGCGTCGAACAGGAGGTTCATCCGCGCCGACATGTTCCGCGGGATGTCGAGCAGGTGGCCGAACCGCCCGGCGTTCGTCGTCCACGTCACGAGCGCCACGTCCGGGTTGATCGCCTTCAGCCGCGCCTGCATCCGCCGCACGAGGTCTTCGAGCTTGCGGTCGGCCCAGTGCAGGTATTTGCGAAACGCCGCGTCCTGCATGTCGCGTTTGGGAACGGCGCCGCCGGCGTCCTTCCTGTAGTTCGCGCGGCAGTGCTTGCAGTAGCACCCGCCGCCGTGGTGGAGCCCGTCGAAGCTGAACGCGCTCACCGCGGGGAACTCGGTCACGATCTCGGCGAGCACATCGACAAAGAAGTCGCCGTAGGGGCCGAGCGGACAGAGCATCCCGCCGTGGGGGTACTTCTTCAGGTCGATTTCGGGCGCCTGATCGGTGTCGGTCGCGACGCGGCGCCAGTCGGGGTGGTTCTCCCACACCTCGCCCTGGAGCGTGGGCGGGTACACGCCGAGGACGCGCACGCCGAGCTTCTGGTATTCGGCGATGTCCTTCTTCACGCGGTCGAGCGGGACGTGCGGGCTTCGGCGCTTCAGAAGCTTGCTGTCGTAGTACGCGTAGAGCGGATCGACGAACCCGACCTCGCTGATCGTGACGCCGGCCCCCGCGGCTTCTTTGCGCTGGGCGGAGTTCATCACGGAGAGCGTGTAGCCGACGCCGGTGGTGCCCCGCACCCACGCCGGTATTTTCACTTCGCGAAACGGCCCCTTGTCGAACGGTTGCGGCAGGATCGTCCGACCCCAGATGTCGGGCTCCTTCGGATCGGCGGCCGGGGCGGCGCCGGCCGTTGCCGAAGTGGCCGCGGCGGACGCGACGGCGGCGCAGACGAATTCGCGGCGCGAGGGGAGAGACATCGGCGGCTCCTGGCGTTTTCGGTCGCGCGATTTTGCACCGAATTCGCACCCGGGGCCATCAAATTCGGAATCCGCCGACGGGCACGCGCCTCTAACTGTACACCCGGCGACCGCACGTTGCGCACAGCCGATCGCGATACAGGAGAGCTGACGTGACCGACCACGAACCCGTCACCGATACATCGACCGAACCCGTTGTCGAAGCCACACCGCCGCCCGCTGACGTTCCGTCCGATGTTGTCGCACCGGAACCGGCCATCGAACCGAAGCCGGTGGACGCGGTGCGCTCGGCCGCGGGACGCGCGGGAGCGAAGCGCGTTCAGGAACTCGCCCGGCTCGGCCGCGAGTACGAGCGCGAGCACGGGCTGAAGCCCGGCCGGCAGCGGCGCCGACAGTTGATCCAGCTCGGGCGCCGCTACGAGCTGGAACACGGCCTCGCGGCTCCGAAGTTGCGCAAGAGGAAACGCGGGGACGCGTGGACGGAGTTCCTCGCGGCCCTGGCCCGCGTCGTGAAACCGGTCCACCGTCCCGCGGTCGAGCAACTGGTCGCGGCGCTGCGGCAACCGAAGGTCGTTCCGCCCCCGGCCGCGGCGTAAAACCGGAGCGGCGCCGGACCGCTCCGGGCCGCTCACGGCTTCTCGAACAGGCTCGCGTCGAGCTTCTCGGACAGCTCGATGCCGGTCACCTCGCCCTCCACGTGCAGCTTGCCGTTCCGCTTCACGAGGAACTTGTGCGCCTGTTTGGTCCCCTGGACCTCCTTGTACTCGCCCGGGAACGACTCTTCCGTCACCTCCTGGCCGCTCGTGTCGTCCTTGACGACGGTTTCGGTTTTTACCAGGAGGCCGGTCTCCTTGTCGAAGTAGAGGTCCACGTCGCGGTGCCCCTTGCTCGACACCTTCACGCCCAGCGCCGGGCGGTCCCCGACCTTGATCTCGCCGACGGTCGCCAACGTGACCTGTTTGTCCTTGAGCGGGGCGAGGGTCCAGACCCACGCCGCGTACGCCTGTTCCTTCGCCTCGGCCAGCTTGTCCTTGTCGAACTCCGTCGTCTCCTTGCCGATCTTCGTCCAGCCCTTGTCGCCCGCGACGACGATGACGATGGGGAACTTCTGTCCGCCGGCCTCCACCTCGATGTCGATCCGCTGCTTGTCCGGCCCCTGCGCCGAGATCTCGCCGGTCGTGGGGATGCCGTCGCCCTGGCCGTGGAACGTGCCCTTGAACTTGAGAGAAGTACCGGGCAGCTTGTCGAGCTTCTCCTGCCCGCCGTGCGCCTTGACGGCCTTTTCGACGAGCTTCCGTGCCTCGGCCGCGTCGTCGGCCCGCGCCGGGCACCCGACCGCGAGAACGAAACCGAGCGCCGCCACCGCGTACCGGACGTGTGCCATCGCGAGCTCCGAGTTGGGGACGTGACGGGCGATACGAGAAGCGATTCGCCGCGACCGCGGCCGGATTTGCTCCGCGGGTGATTTTATGAACGGCGGTCGAGCGTTTGACGTCGTTGGGGCGGTTCTCGTGGTCGTGATATGATGTCGCCGGAGGTGGCCTATGCCGATGCACGGCTGGACCAAGGTGCCGGACGGCATTTTCCACGCGTTCCACCACGGATGGATTTCAGAACTCGGCCGCGCGCTCAATACCGAAGTCCTGCCGCCCGATATGTACGCGATGCCGGAGCAGGTCGCGGGCGGGTTCGGACCGGACGTGCTCGCTCTCCAGACCGAAGGCGGGGGGGATTCGGCCGAGGGTAAGGGTGGGGGAGTTGAGACCGCACAGACGGAGGCCGAATTCTACCGGCGGAAGAAGAGTGCGCTCGTGATCCGCCACGTCAGCGGGGACCGCGTCGTCGCGGTGATCGAGATCGTTTCTCCGGGTAATAAGGCGAGCAAGAACGCGGTGCGAGCGTTCGTGAACAAGGCGCGCGAACTGCTCGGAGCTCGGATTCACCTGTTGATCGTCGATCCGTTCCCACCCGGACCGCGCGACCCGGGCGGCATTCACGGCCTCATCTGGGGTGAAATCACCGACGACGAGTACAGCCCGCCCGCGGACAAGCCGCTGACGCTTGTCGCGTACGAATCCGACATCATCACGCGCGCCTACGTACGACACATGGCGATCGGGGAACCGCTCCCCGACATGCAGTTGTTCCTGGAGCCGGACGGTTGCGTGATGGTGCCGCTCGACGCGACTTACTCCGCCGCGTTCGACGCACAACCGCGCCGCTGGCGCGACGTGCTTGAACCGCCGAAGGGATGACGGCTCCGGGTACCGCATGGTTACGGCCGTTTCCACCGCGGCTCGCGCGGAAACACCGCGCGAGCCGCGGTGGAAACGGCCCTATCGACTTCTGGCAAATACGGACTAGCAATCTCGATCACCGGGATTATACTTGGGTGAGAATGTGACCCGCCGGTTTCGCTCTCCTGCCTGCTTGCCGATACACCGAACACCCCGCCCGCCTTGCCAGGAGCACCCTTCATGCGGCTCCGTCTGCTGCTCACCGCGGCCGTCTGTGTCCTCGCGCCGCGCGCCGTTGGTGCGGTCGAGTTGCCTTCCGCTTCCGCGCCCGTCGAAAAGGTGATCGATCAACTCATCGACGCGGCCATCGCCGACGCCGGCGTCACGCCCGCGGCACAAGCCGACGACGCGACCATCATTCGCCGGCTCACGCTCGATCTCGTCGGCCGCATCCCGACGACCGGCGAGGTGGACGCCTACGTCAAATCGACCGACGCCGACAAGCGCGCGAAACTCGTGGACCGGTTGATCGCGGCGCCCGGGTTCGTCCGGCACCAGGCCGCGCTGTTCGAGGTGATGCTCAACCCCGAGGGCGACCGCCGCGGCTCCGGGGCGCTCCGCGACTACCTCACGAGCGCCCTCAAGGACGGGAAATCGTGGGACCAGATGTTCCGCGAGATGATGCTGCCGAACGAGTCGGACCCGAAGCTCAAGGGCGCGGGCGACTTCCTCCGCGGGCGGCTCAACGACGCCGACAAGCTCACGAGCGACGTCAGCGTGGCGTTCTTCGGCGTGAACGTCAGCTGCGCGCAGTGCCACAACCACCCGCACGTGAAGGACTGGACGCAGGACCACTTCTACGGGATGAAGGCGTTCCTCGCGCGCACGTTCGACAACGGCGGGTTCCTGGGCGAGCGCGGCTACGGGGTCATCAAATACAAGCCGACGAAGGGGCCGGAACGCACCGCCCAGATGATGTTCTTGAGCGGCACGAAGGTCGAGGACGCGAACGCGAAGGAACCGACCGCCGCGGAGCAGAAGAAAGAGAAGGAGGCGCTCGACAAAGCGAAGGCCGCGAAGACCCCGCCGCCCGCCCCGAAGTTCAGCGCGCGGGCGAAGCTCGTGGAAGTGGCCCTTCAGGGGGAGAACGCCGAGTTCTTTGCGCGGTCGATCGCCAACCGCATGTGGCACCGGTTCTTCGGGACCGGGCTCGTCTCGCCGCTCGATCAGATGCACGCGGAGAACCAGCCGAGCCACCCCGAACTGCTCGCCTGGCTCGCCCGCGACACCGCCGGCCACAAGTACGACCTCCGCCGGCTGATCCGCGGCATCGTGATGAGCCGGGCGTACTCGCGCAGCAGCCAGTACGAGTCGGAGAACCGGCCGGGCAACAGGACGTTCGCGGTCGCGCGCCTGAAGCCGATGACGCCGATGCAACTGTCCACCTCGCTCCGCATCGCCGCGACCGATCCCGCGTCCTTCGACAACCTCAAGCCGGAAGAGTTCGAGAAGCGGATCGAGCAGGCCGAGGGCGCCGCCCGCGGGATCGCGGCGCTCGTCGCGCAGCCGACCGACAACTTCCAGATCGGCGTCGGCGAGGCGCTGCTCTTCAGCAACGGCGACCGCGTGATGCGGGAGCTCCTGACCGACAACCCGGGTACGACGCTCGGCCGCCTGAAGGCGATGAAAGAGCCGAAGGAGGCGGTCGAGTTCTTGGTGAAGACGGTCTACGGCCGGTCCGCCACGGCCGACGAAACCCGGGCGCTCGTGGCCTACGTCGAGAAGCGGAAGGGGCGCGAGGCCGAGGCGTACAAGCAGGTGCTCTGGGCGCTGGTCACCGGTCCGGAGTTCCGGTTCAGCTATTAACCCCTCCCTGGGACCGCGGCCGTCCCGGCCGCTCTTCAAAAGCGGCGGCAGGGACGGCCGCGGTCCCAGGAAAGCAACGCACACACACAAGGAGCTTTCCCATGCGTCGAAGCACCTTCTGCGGCTCCGCCGCCCACGCGCTCGACCGCCGCGCGTTCCTCGGCGGCGCCGGAGCCGCCGGCGCGGCGCTCGCCGCCGACATGACCGCGCTCAACGCGCTCGCGGCGCCGGCCGTGAACAAAGACCTCAAGAAGACGCAGAAGCGCGTCATCCTCCTGTGGCTGGCGGGCGGCGCGTCGCAGCTCGAAACGTGGGACCCGAAGCCCGGCGCGTCCACCGGCGGCCCGTTCCGCTCCATCCAGACCGATGTGCCGGGCCTGCGCATTTCCGAACTGATGCCGAAGATGGCCGCCCGGATGAAGACCACCTGCGTGATCCGGGGCCTCAACACCAAGAACGGCGACCACGGCAGCGCCGCGATGACGATGATGCGCGGGCGCCGCGACGAGGCCGCGCTCCGCTACCCGGACCTCGGCGCGGTCGTGGCCCGCGAGTTCGGCCTCGCGGACAGCAAGGTGCCCGATTACGTCACCTTCTACACGCAGACCGAGGGCCGGGGCATGGCCCCGGGTGCCCCGGGGTTCCTCGGCGCGCGCTACGCGCCGATGGAACTGACCACGAACAACTACCCCGAGTTCATCAAGAAGCTCGACGGGATCACCGACCTCGACCACCTCGAACGCGGCGAGCTCCGCTCGCTCCTGGGCAAGCAGTTCGAGAAGGGCCGCAACTCGGAGACGATGAACAGTCAGAACGAGGCGTACCAGCGCGTCCGCGGGATCATGGCGAGCGAGAAGCTGTTCGACGTGACGCAGGAGCCGCAGAAGGTCCGCGACCGCTACGGCCCGACGCAGTTCGCCGAGCAGACGCTGATCGCGCGCCGGCTGGTGGAGGCGGGGGTGCCGTTCGTCCGCGTCGGCCGGGCGTGGTGGGACAGCCACGGGCAGAACTTCGAGACCCACCAGGAGATGGTGCCCGAACTCGACCACGTCATGGCGACGCTGCTCGACGACCTCGGCGAGCGCGGGATGCTCGACGACGTCATGGTGATGACGCTGGCGGAGTTCGGGCGGACGCCGTCGATCAACGCGAGCCTGGGCCGCGACCACTTCGCCAGCGCCTGGAGCTGCACCATCAGCGGTGCCGGGATCAAGCGGGGCTCGGTGTACGGCAAGAGCGACCCGAAGGGCCAGACGGTGGTCGCGGAGGAAGTGGACGCGGGCAGCCTGTTCGCGACGGTGTACTCGGCGCTGGGCTTGGACCCGAACAAGAACTACTACGTCGGCAGCCGTCCGGTGCCGCTGGTCAACCCCGGCGTGGAGGCGATCAAGGCGCTGGTGAGCTGAGGACCGAGACGCGGTATCATGGAGGGACGCGCCGCGCGAGGTGAGCAATGGGCAACGACCTCGAACAAACCGTGAATTTGGCCGCGTACGAGCGGCTCAAGGACGAACTCGCGACGAAGTTCCCAAAGGGGCACTTCGTCGCCATTGCGAGCGGGAAGGTCGTAGCCGACGCCGCGACGCTCGACGACGTGATCGCCCGACTCCGCGCCCTCGGCCTCGACCCGAAACGGGTGCTCGGGGTTCAGGCCGGGGTTGAGGTCCCCCAGTACGCGATCATCTTCGGCGCTCTGGAGCGGGCCGGACATGAACCCGACGTTCGTTGAACAGCGGAATCCGTACCTCGGTGCCGCGCCGCGGGCGTGGCTCCGCCTCCGCTTCCTCGATCCGAATAACGCCCCTGTCGAATTGACGTTGATCGCGGACACGGGCTGTCCCTACGCGGTTATCATCGACGTGTTCGCCCTGAGCCAGCTCACGCGGCTGTCCGCGCACCCGGTCAACTCGAACTTCGGGCCGATGACCAGTGGCTGGGCTCGGCTCTCGATGCCCGCGTTCGGAATCGACCGCGACGTTCTTTGCCACGGTAGCCCGACAATTGGTACTGCGGTCGCGATCGACGATCCGAGCTTTATGGGCCTCGTCGGCCTCCCGATTTTACGCCTGGGCGAATACGGCGGGAACGCCACCGACTTCTGGTTTCGATACCCACCTACTTCAACTCCTACCTCGCAGCCATGAAAGCCCCCAGCCCCGACACCCTCAAGCCGGTCAAGGACTTCTCGCGGCCGGTCATCACCTTCGCGGTCGCGCGGCCCGACGGCTCCGACACCGCGTACTTCGGCTGCTCGGACTTCAAGGTGTACGCCGCCGACTTCGCCGCCGCGAAGTTCGAGCCGAAAGAGCTCTACGCCCACGAGAGCTACGTCACCGGCGTCGCGCTCGCGGGGAAGACCCTCGTCAGCGGTGGCTACGACGGCAAACTGACGTGGTTCGACACCGAGGGCGGCAAGACCATCCGCACCCACGACGCGCACAGCAAGTGGATTCGCAAAGTGATCGCGTCGCCCGACGGGAAGCTCGTGGCGAGCGTGGCCGACGACATGGCCTGCCGCGTGTGGGAGGTTCCCTCGGCGAGGCCGGAGGGGTTTGCGAAGACCGGTAAGCCCGTCCACGAACTCCGCGGGCACAAGGAAAAGACGCCCAACGACTTCGTCTCGATGCTCTACGCGGTCTGCTTCTCCGCGGACGGCGCCCTCCTGGCCACCGGCGACAAGGTCGGGCACGTCGTCGTGTGGGACGTCAAGACGGGCAAGGAGGTCGGTGCCTGCGAGGCGCCCGTCATGTACACCTGGGACAAGGTGCAGCGGAACCACTCCATCGGCGGTATCCGGTCGCTGGCGTTCTCGCCCGACGGCAAGTCGCTCGCGGTCGGCGGAATGGGGAAGGTCGGGAACATCGACCACCTGGAGGGCAAGGCCCGGGTGGAGGTGTTCGACTGGAAGAGCGGCAAGCAGACGGCCGAGTTCCCCGGCGACAAGTTCGTGGGGCTGGTGAACCGGCTCGCGTGGGCGCCGGACGCGTCGTGGCTCGTCGGCGCCGGCGGCGCCGGCGAGGGGTTCCTCTGCTTCTACGACGTGGCGAACAAGAAGACGCTGCGGCAGGAGAAGCTCATGATGCACGTTCACGACTTCGCCGTCACCGACGCGGCCGACCTCATCACCTGCGTCGGCCACAACCGGGTCACCGTTCATAAGCTCGGCTGATCCTCAAGTCACAAGTCATAAGGTCGAAAGTCGTAAAGTCGAAGACCTCTCGTGTGAAGGTCTTCGACTTTACGACTTTCGACCTTATGACTTGTGACTATTCCGTTATTCAGCGGCGCGC
>JAFKJJ010000026.1 GCA_017306025.1 Planctomycetota bacterium | reverse complement strand
CGACGCCCCGAAGATGCTGGAGTACAACGCGGACACCCCGACGGCGCTCGTCGAGGCGGCGGTGGCGCAGTGGATGTGGCTGAAGGACGTCGACGAGCGCGCCGACCAGTTCAACAGCATCCACGAGCAACTCATCGAGGCGTGGAAGATGATCCTCAGTTGTAAGAGCATCCTGCCCCTGCTCTACGAACGGCACCCGAACAGCCCGTTCCTGTTGCCCGCGTCGTTCGACCCGATCCCCGACGGCAGCTACGTGAAGAAGCCGATCCACGCCCGCGAGGGGTCGAACATCGAGCTGGTGATCGGCGGGAAGGTGGTGCAGACCACCGACGGCCCCTATAAGGGACCGTGTATTTACCAATCGTACGCGGCGCAGCTCAGGCCGCACGACGGCCGTTACCCGGTGATCGGGAGCTGGATCGTCAACGGCGAGTCGTGCGGGATGGGCATCCGCGAGGACGCCTCAATGATTACCGGCAACACGAGCCGGTTCGTCCCGCACCAGTTCGTGCCGGGGTGATCCGCGTTCCCGCGTCCCGGGGCAACGCCCCGGGCTGAGGAATCGCAGGCTGGAAGCCTGCATCCCTCTTCACTCCGGAGGAGTGGGGTTCCTCAGCCCGGGGCGTTGCCCCGGGACGCGGGCCGGAACGGTGCTTGTCCCCGGCCCGCTCACCGACTACATTCGCGGCGAAAAGTCGCGCCGGCGCAGGAGTTCATTCCGCATGTCCACGACGTTCAACTTCGAGGAACTCGACGAGGCCACCCACGACTATTTGGTCGCGGTGCGCGACGCCCAGGGTCTCGGCTCGCCGGGCGTGTTCGTTTCGACGTCCGACTCGCTGCCGGGGTGCGGGTGCATCGCGGGACCGATCCTCGTCGTCGTCACGCTCGCGCTCACGCTCACCACTTGGGCCGGGATCATCTACGACGACCCGGTCGGGGTGGCCCTGCTCCAGACGGGCGGGCTCCTGCTGGGCGGGTGGCTGTTGGTGGCCGGGTTCCGCGGGTCGAAGGGCAGCAACAAGATCGCCGGGACGTGGGTGTACGTGGACCCGCTGCACCTCTACGAGGCCTACCGCGAACAGGTCACCGTCACGTCGATCGAGGACGTGGTGGAGGCGCACTTCACCCACAACTACAACAACGGCGCCTACCAGAACAGCGTGGTGAACATCGCGATGGGGGGCAACCGCGTCTCGACGGTGACGATCAACAACGAGGCGCGGGCCGAGCAGATGGTGGTGTACCTGAATTACCTGGCGTGGGCCCGCGGCCCCGACGGCGGCGAGCGCGCCAAACTGCCCGCGGCCACGCTCGGCGGGCTGGCCAAGTACGTCGCCAAGAACGACCACGAACCGCTCGACGCCGAGAGCAGCATCAACCTGAACCTGATCGAACTGGACATCACCGAGGTGCCCGAGGAGCCGGCCCGCACCGGCCGCGCCGCGCCGGCCGTGCTCCCGTACTTGCTGATGATCGCGTTCGCCGCGGTGTGCTTCGTCGTCATGGCGTTCGTCGTCAACCCGCCCCTGCGCGACGACGCCATCTTCGACGCGGTGATGAAGGAGCCGTCGGTCGAGCCCCGGTTCCTCCGCGCCTACCTGGTCGACTCGCGCAACAAGCTTCACCGCGACGAGGTGACCCGGCGCCTGTCGCGGTTCTACGATCAGCCGATCGAGCACGTGCGGCAGCGCGGCGGCAACAAGGAGCTGCGCGACGGGATGGCGGCGATACTGGAGTCGGTGCGCACGGCCGACCAGCCGGTGGTCTCGATCCGCGTGACCGAAAAGGGCACCCCGGCCGGCAAGGAGGGATCGAAGGGCGCGCGCGAGGGCGAGCTGCGCACGCAGTTCGTCAACGGCGTCAACAGCGTGTTCTCGCAGCAGCCGTGGGGCCAACCGGTTCAGCCGCCGCCGGGCATGACGTTCAAGGAGACGCCCCCGCCGGTGGGGCAGCAGTTGCTCGCGTTCACCGAGGCGCCCGAGGACGCGAAAAAGGCCCACTTCGAGATCACCTACACGGTCACGCCCGGCGACTTCGGCGTCTACCAGATCGCGGTGGAGGTCGAGATCCGCACGAACGTCGACGACGCCAACCCGACGGCACGGGGCGTCCTCACCGTGCCGGGGACGTTCTCCGCGACGGACTTCGACAACTCACAGACGATGTTCGGCAAGGTGCGGGACGAGCTGGTAAGAGCGATGGTCGGCTCGGGTTGAACGTCGCCCCCGCAGGGCCGATACTCGTCCGGCCGTCGGCGCCGTCGCTCTCAGCCCACGACGACGCCGACGAGCACGTCGTACCCGGCGTGTGCGCCGACCGCGATGCCGAACCCGCGGGCCACGAACAGCGCGGTGAAGTACAGCCCGGCCACGGTGCGGAACACGAAGTAGTCGGCGCGCATCGGCTCGCCGTACGGGCCGACGTGGTGCGCCGCGGCGAACGCCGCGGCCGCGGCCGCGGCCGCCAACAGGACCGCGACGACCCACGGGATGCGCACCACGCGCAATACCAGCGCCAGCCCGCCGAACAGGCCGAGCCGGAACAGCACCTCTTCGTAAATGCCCGCCCCGATGAACGTGAGGATCTGCGCCGCGGGGGCGGTCCGCACCGTGATCTGGAGCTTGATCCCCAGGCCGTCGATGATCGGCCCGAAGTTCCGGCTGAACTGCCACAGCACGACCGCGAACACGGCGCTCTCGAAGCACATTCCGAACAGCGCCGTCACCGGGTCCTCGGGTCGGTCGGCCCAGCGCCACCAGCTCCAGCCGAGCATCACGACGAGCACGACGGCCGGGGCCGCGAGCGCGTGCCCGGCGCCGAACACTTCGAGCGCCCACCGCAGCCACGCGTCGGCCCCGTTGCGCAGGTGCGCGGACTGATCGACCCCGAGCCACAACAGCCCGCCCTCGTAGGCGAGCAACAGCGGCAGCAGAAAGAGGAAGCCCGCCCACGGGTGGCGGGTCGCGGCGAGGTAGGTGCGCATTTTTACTGTGTGGTCTTCGGCATCCGGTCACGGAGTGACCGGACCACGGTCGTCACATGACGTCGACCTTCCGGGCCAGCCCGCAGATGACGCTGTGCGCGAACAGCGGCGACCGGAGCGAGCGGAGGCCGGGCTTCCACAGCGCCTCCACGACCGTGTGGAGCGCGGGGCGAATGAGCCGCCACCAGAGCGGCCGCTTGTGGTTGGCGAGCCGGTGGGGCACGAACCCCTGCAACTCGATCCGCTCCGGAACGAACCCGTGGGTCAGCAGGAGCCGCTCGAACCCGCGCCGCGTGTAGAGCCGGCGGTGGTAATCGCGGCCGGCGCGGCGGCGCCGGCGCTCGTCCCACGAGTACGCGTACGGCAGGTAGGTGACGACGAGCAGCCCGTCCACCTTGAGCACCCGGTGCAGTTCCTTGAGCGACTCCCCGTCCATCGCCGTGTGTTCCAGCGTCCCCGACCCGATCACCGCGTCGAACGTCGCGCCGGGGTACGGCAGCCGGAACGGGTCGGCCAGGCGCGCATAGTTGGGACGGGCGTAGGAGCGGAACGTCTCGAAGCTGTGTTCCGGGATGAAGTCGCAGGCGTGCAGGTCCAGCTCGTCGCCGAACTTGTGCCGCAGCATGCACGAGTCGGGCATGTGGTTGCAGCCCCAGTCGAGGACCGTCGCGCGCGGCCCGATGTGCCCGGCGTACCACTCGAACACGTTGACGTGGTGGACGATCGCGCCGGGCTGCCCGTGGCTGCGCATGTACCCGTAGTCGTCCGGCGCCCCGGTGCCCGCGTGCTCCGCGTACAGCCGGCTCAGGAGGTCGGCCCGGGCGCGGGCGTCGGACGCCGGTTGTGTGATCGTCATGGCGGCCTCTCAGGACACGAGGTCGGGGTACCGACCGCCGAGCAGTTCGCGCGCCCGGTCGGCGGACAGCCCGCAAACGATACCCCCCCGGTCGGCCGCGGACAAGTCCACGTACTCCGGCCGCGGCAGCAGGGAGCCGTCCGCCGTCGTCAGCGCCGCGACCACCGGGCGGCCAGGCGCCCGCGGGTCGAGCCGGTTCGGGTGGTTGGCGACCACGGTCCCGACGCGCCCGTCGGTCAGCTCGACGACGGTCCCGACCGGATAGAACGAAAGGTTGAGCAGGTACTCGGCGAAGTCGCGATCGAGTTGCCCCTGTTCGGCGCAGAGCAGAACCTCGGTGAGCGCGGCGCGCGGGTCCATCGCCGGGCGGTGCGGGCGCTCCTCGGAGAGCGCCGCGTACACGTCCGCGGCGCGGAGCAACCGGCCCAGGGGCGGCACGTCGGCGCCGCGGAGCCCGTTGGGGTAGCCGGTGCCGTCGCCGCGCTCGTGGTGCGTGGCGATCGCGGCCGCCAGCGGGCCGGACACCGACGGGAAGCAGTACAGGAGCAGTTCCGCGCCGTACTTCGGGTGCGCCTCGATCACGCGGCGCTCGTCGGCCGTGAGCGGCTTGGCCTTCGCCAGCACGTGCGCCGGCACCGCGAGCATCCCGCAGTCCATGACGAGCGCCGCGACGACCGGCAGGAGCGGCCGGCCGGACCACTCGTAGTCGTAGGGGAGGACCCGCGCGACGACCTGCGCGACGTTGATCGCGTGCGCCGCGACTAACCGCGCCGGCGCCGGGACCATCGCCCCGCCCGGGTACGCGCTGACGGACGCGACCGGCACCCGGACGAACCGGATCGGCCGGCCCTGGCGCGCGTCTTCGAGGAGCTCTTCGGCGAGGGTCGCGACCGTCTGCAGGTCCGCCGGCTGGTGCGTGTGGACGGCCGCGAGGAACCCCGCGAGCCGGTCCGTGCGTTCGGCGTCGGTGCGCCGCCGGGCCAGGGCGCGTTCCTGCACCGCGAGCCGGTCGCGGACCACGCCGAGCAGCCCGTCGAGCCCGTCGCACAGCTTCAACTGCTCCGCGGCCGAGTCGGGGAACGCCCGCGCGAGCCGCACGACCGCGTCGAGCACCGCGACCGTCTCGCGGTGGTAGCCGACGACCGCGTCGGCCTTGCTCGCGCCCGCGAGGCCGGCGTACAGCGGGTCGGCGGTGAACGCGCGCTGCCGGTCGAGCAACTGTTTGGCGGTGGCGAGCAGCCCCTTCGCGCGGTCGGTGAACTGCGGCAGGGTGACCGCCGGATCGACCTGCGGCGCCCCCACGATCTGCTTCACCGAGTGCCGGAACGCCTCCGCCTCGGCGACGACGTCCCCGTCCGGCTCCTCGTCGACCGGGATCGCCTCCGGGATGAGTTGCGGCGTCGCGTCGAGCCGTTGTCGGAACGCGGAAATGCGGTCCAGAAGCCCCCGCGTGTCGCTCATGCGCGCCCCTCATCGCGTCGGCGGCCGTACCGTCCCCAGAAACAGTTCGGTCCCCTTGTCGCCGTTTATCGGCACGTCGGGTGCGGGAACTTGAACCGATTTTTCCGGATGCACCAATTACGCGGGTAAGTTGCGCGGGCTACGGAACGGCGCGAAATGGCGGCGCAGAATCAGGAGCAATGTTCCCGTCCCTCGGTTTCGGGTACAATCATCCCTCCCCGCCCTTCCCGCCGAGTTTGCGTATGACGCGCTGCCTTTTCGCTGCCGCCGCCTTCGTGCTACTCGTCTCGTCGGTCCGCGGGCAGAACGACACCGACCCGACCGAAAAGCCGCTCGCGGCGTGGCACTTCGACGCCGCCGGCGAGCCCGGCGGCTCCAAGGCCGATGCGAAGTTCCTCGAACCCGGCCCGCGGCCGCCCACCTATCCCGCGTTCGGCCGCACCAACACCGCGATGACGTTCAACGCCGCGCACCCGTCGATCACGGTGCGCGAAACGGACCTGCCGAAAGCGAACCTCCGGTTCGGTCCGAACGACTCGATCACGCTCGAAGCGTGGGTGAAGGTCGCGGAACTGAAGGACGGCAGCTTCGCGTACGTCGTCGGGAAGGGGCGCAACGGCAACAAGGCGTTTCCGAGCCAGAACCAGAACTACGCGCTGCGGCTGAAGGGCGAGAAGGGGGAGGCCCGCGTGTCGTTCCTGTTCGCGAGCGCGCCGGCCGACGGCAAGCCGGCCGACTGGCACCGCTGGACCACCGCGAAGGGCTTCGCCGTCGGCGGGTGGCACCACGTGGCGGTCGCGTACACGTTCGGCAAGCCGGAGAGCGTTCGCGGGTACATCGACGGCGTCGCCCAGAAGGGCACCTGGGACATGGGCGGCGCCACGGCCCGCGCGCCGGTGTCCGACGCCGACGACCTGACCATCGGCACCGGCAACGGGGGCGGGGCGGGCAACTCGTTCCGCGGCTGGCTCGACGACATCACCATCTGGCGCGCGGCGCTGCCGGACGCGGTGCTGAAGAACCGCTACCAGTTCGTGCCCCCGCCGCCCGCCGTGAAGCGCGCTGATTTGCCGAAGGGCTCGGTACTGGTGCAACTGTGCGAGGAGGGGATGCCGGCCCGCAACGCGTGGCCGGACGCGCCGCCGCCGGCCACCGAGAGCTACCACGAGGACTGCTTCGGATTCTTCGAGGCGCCGCACAAGTACACCGACACGGGCGTGCGCGCCGACCGCGGCTATCCGTACCTGTTTCGCGCCGCGGCCGTCGTGAACCTCCCCGCGGGCAAGCACCGCATCCTCCTGCGCGGCCGCGGGGCGTCACGGCTGTACTTCGACGAGAAGTTGCTGCTGACCACCCCGTTCCCGCCGAGCGACAGCAGCGGGCACGGCACCGTCCGCACGGTGGAGAGCTACCTGAACCTCGGACCGGACTTCCGCTTCGCCCCGCCCGGCAACCGCGAGTCGTGGGTTCACTTCGAGTCGAAGGGCGGTGAACACCTCGTCGTGCTCGAAGCGATCGTGGGCAACTTCGTCGGCAACAGCAAGCGCCGGCCGGAACTGGGCGAGTTGGTGGTCGCGGTGTCGCCCGAGGGCGGCGACTCGTGGAAGCTGCTCTCGCCCGGTACGCGCGTGGTGCCGTACACCGACGACGGCTGGAACGCGTACGAAGCCGAGCGCGCCGGGCGGCTCGAAACGATGAACGCCGCGGCGCGCGAGGCCAAGCGCAAGGAACACGACGCGTACTGGCAGAAGCGCCGCGCCGCGGCCCGCGCCTGGCTGGCTTCCACACCCAATGAGAAGGTTCCGGAGCTGCCGAAGGGCTTCCCTGCGAACAACGCGATCGACCACTTCGTCGCGGCGCGGGTCGTCGGCATCCGGGGGCAGGCGGCCCCGGCCGGCGCGGTGGATTTCTACAAGCAGGTGCAACCGATCCTCGAAGCGAAGTGCGCGGGGTGCCACACCGGCGACCGGTCGAAGGGCGGTTTGCGGCTCGACGACCGCGCCGCGGCGCTCGCGGGCGGCAAGAACGACGGCCCCGCGGTCACGCCCGGCAAGCCCGCGGAAAGCTCGCTGCTCGCGCGCGTGAAGGCCGCTGACGATGCGGTGATGCCACCCAGAGGAGACCGGCTCACCGCGGAGGAGATTCGCGTTATCGAAACGTGGGTGAAGGAGGGCGCCCGCTGGCCCGACCTCAACGCCGATCACACGACGTTCACCCCGATCGCGGACGACCTCACGTTCCTCCGCCGCGTCACGCTCGACACGGTCGGCGTCGTTCCCACGCCGGAAGAGGTTCGCGCCTTCCTCGCCGACCCGCCCGCCACCCGACGCGCAAAGGTCATCGACCGGTTGCTCGTTGATCCGCGGTGGGCCGATCACTGGATGGGCTACTGGCTGGACGTGCTCGCCGAGAACCCGAACATCATCAACCCGACGCTCAACAACACCGGCCCGTTCCGCTGGTGGCTCTACGAATCGTTCCTCGACAACAAGCCGGCGGACCTGTTCGCGACGGAACTGCTGAGAATGCGCGGCAGCGAGCGGTTCGGCGGCCCGGCCGGGTTCGGGATCGCCTCGCAGAACGACGTGCCGATGGCGATGAAGGGAACCGTCGTCGCGGCCGCGTTCCTCGGCGTCGAAATGAAGTGCGCGCGCTGCCACGACGCGCCCGCGCACCGCTCGACGCAGCGCGAGCTGTTCCAGTTGGCCGCGATGCTCGGGGCGAAGTCGCTGAAGGTGCCGGCCACGAGCAGCGTCCCGCTCGACAAGGTCCACGAGGGCGGGCGGAAGCCGCTCATCAGCGTTACGCTCAAGCCGGGCACCGAGGTTGAAGCGAAGTGGCCGTTCGTGCAATTCGCGCCGGAAGAACTCGGCGCGAGGCTCGCGGAGTACCCCGACGACGCCCGCGACCGCCTGGCGGCCCTCGTGACCGCGCCGCAGAACGAGCGGTTCGCGCAGGTGATGGCGAACCGCGTGTGGAAACGGCTCATGGGCCGCGGGATCGTCGAGCCCGCGGAGGACTGGGAGCGCGGCAAGCCGTCGCACCCGGAACTGCTCCGGTGGCTCGGCCGCGCGTTCGTGCGCGACGGTTACGACGTGAAGGCGCTCGCGCGGCTGATCCTGAACTCGCACGCGTACCAGCGCGCCGTCGATCCCGCGCTGAAGGACACGCCGGTGCTGTTTACGGCTCCCGCGAAGCGGCGGCTCCAGGCCGAGCAGATCGTTGATTCGCTGTTCGCGGCGACCGGCAAGCCGTTCCGGCTGGAAGAGGTGAGCCTTGATGTCGATAGTGTGCGCGAACTCGGCACCTCGATCACGCTCGGCAAGCCGCGGCGCGCGTGGATGCTCGCCTCGACCTCCAACGAGCGCGACCGGCCGAGCCTGTCGCTGCCGCGCATCCAGATGGTGTGCGACGTGCTCCAGGCGTTCGGCTGGCGCGCGTCGCGACAGGACCCCACAACGGTGCGCGAACTCGCTCCCAACGTGCTTCAGCCCGCGATCCTCCAAAACGGCCCGGTGGGTTTGTGGCTGACGCGTTTGAGCGACGACCACGGCGTCACGCGGCTCGCGCTCGACGCGAAGTCGGTCGATGAACTGCTCGACGACCTGTACATGAAGTTGCTCACGCGCAAGCCGACGGAGAAGGAGCGCAAGGTTCACGGCGACTACCTGCGTGCCGGGTTTGAATCGCGGATGCGCACGCCGCCGGCGAAGCCCGCGGCCAGGCGTCAACCGGAACCGTACGTGTCGTGGTCGAACCACCTGAACACCGAGGCGAACAGTCTCAAGATCCGCGAGGAGGAGAAGGCGCGGCGCGGCGACCCGCCGACGGAGCGACTCGCGCCGGAGTGGCGGGAGCGCCTGGAAGACGTGCTGTGGGCCGTGATAAACTCGTCGGAGTTCGTGTTCACGCCGTAGCTCCCCCTGGCGGAGATCCGATTGAGTACCGACGACCAAACGCAAGTCGTCGAGTGGCTTGAGCGGCTGTCCGGCCTTTATTGCCGTGAAGCGGATGCGCGTGACCGGGCGATTCGCGAGATGCGAGCCGCAGGAGCGGCGCGTCTGTTTCCGTTGTTGCGTGCGATCCTGAGTGACGCGGATTCGTGTCTGCGATTGCAGGCGTGTGAGGCTGTTCTGTGGGTCGATCCCGAGCACGGTGCCGAGTTGGTTTTGCCGCTACTGACGGACACCGACGCAAACGTTCGGTACCACGCGTGCGGCTGCCTGCACGACTTCGGAGACGAGCGGGCCGTCGGTCCGCTGGCTCGCGTCCTGGCACACGATCCCGATCCGGCCCTCCGGGGCATCGCGGCATACGCGCTGGGCGGAATCGGTAGTCCGGCTGCGATTCCGGACCTGCTGGATGTGATGGCCTCGGATCACGAATTTGATAACCTCGGCCACCAGCCGAGCACAACGGCGGCGACCGCGTTAGACGCGATCCTCGCGGCCGAACGGCAGAGAGGGTACACCGAAAGAACGGCAGAAGAAGGGGCCGAGGAGCCGGATCTGGCTCGACTGCGCGAGGCCGCGCTGGCGGCTTACGACGCGTGGTGGGCTCGTCAGCGTTGATCCTTTTCACGATTGGTAAGACACGATGAACCGTCGCGACTTTCTCGCCGCTTCCGCCGCGCTCGCGGCCGCGCCGGCGCTCGGTGCCGACTCCAAACCCGCCCCGCTCAGGGGCAAGGCGGATGCGTGCATCTTCGTCTGGCTCGGCGGCGGGATGGGTCAGATCGACACCTTCGACCCGAAGGCGAAGGGGCTGAACAAGGGCACGCCGAAGAAGGCCGGCTCCCTGTACGACTCGATCCCAACGGCGGTGCGGGGGGTCAGGGTGTGCGAGCACCTGAAGAAGACCGCCGACCTCATGGACCGCGTCACGGCCGTTCGCACCGTGAACCACAAGGTCGTGGACGAGCACGCGTTCGCCACCAACCTCGTCCACACCGGCCGCATCACGAGCGGGAACGTCGTCTACCCGTCGATCGGCTCGATCGTCAGCCACCAGCGCGGCGCCTCCGCGCCCGACGTGCCGCCGTACATCCTCATCGGCTACCCGAACGTCAGCCGCGGCCCGGGGTTCCTCGGCTCCAAGGCGGGTTACGTTTACCTCACCGACACGACCGCCGGCCCGGCCGGCTTCACGCGGCCCGCGGACGTCGACGACCGGCGCGCCGCGGAGCGCCGCAAGTTGCTCGAAGCCGCGGCCGGTAGTCCGGCCGGCTCCGCCGCGGCCGAGTACGAGGCCGCCCAGACCGAGGCGCTGCGGCTCGCTGGTCCGACGTTCCTCAAGCACTTCGACCTGACGTCCGAGCCCGCGCGGGTGCGCGAGAGCTACGGCGGCGAGTTCGGCCAGCGGTGTCTGCTCTCCCGGCGGCTCGTCGAGGCCGGGGTTCGGTTCATCGAGGTGTCGCACAACCTCAACTTCCTCAACGGGACCGGCTGGGACGTTCACAACGACGGCATCGACAACCAGCACAAACTGATTCAGGAGATGGACACGGCCGTATCAGCCCTGATCCTCGACCTCGAAGCGCGAAAGAGGCTCGACACGACGCTGATCGTGATCGCGACGGAGTTCGGCCGCCCGCCGGAGTTCGACGGCGGCGGCGGGCGCGGACACCAGGGAACCGCGTTCTCGCTGGTGCTCGCGGGCGGCGGGCTGAAACACTGCGGGGCTTACGGCGCGACCGACGACCTGGCGAAGCAAATCGTGGAGAACCCGGTGTCGATCCCGGACTTCCACGCAACGATCCACGCGGCGCTGGGGATCGACCCGGCGAAGGAGCTGCACGACGGTCCGCGGCCGGTGCCGATCACCGACGGCGGCAAGCCGATCCGGGCACTGTTCGGGTGATTCGGAACGTGGTCCGGTCACCCCGTGACCGGTCGCTTCGCGGGTGTTGGGGCGAAGGGCGCGCCTGCGTCGGCGCCTCGTGCGTCCTCGCACCGGTCACGGGGTGACCGGACCACACCGAACCGGGCCGCTCTTACCCGGGATGTGTATGGGGAGGCGCGGGCTTACAGCCCGCCTCCGGTTTTCGACCCTGAAGGGGTCGGATTCCTCAGCCCGGGGTAACGCCCCGGGAGACCGACGGGGTTCCCAACGGATTCCATCACCGCCCGCGGCGCTGGTTGTTGATGATGCTGTGGACCTTGTTCCCTTTGGCCGCGTCGAGGAGGATTTCCAGCTCCACGCCCCACGGCACGTCCTTGTCGATGTCCACCAGCATCTCCTTGCGGCCCGTCGTGTTGATGATCGTCTCGATCTCCTTGAAGACCGCGTCCTTGTTCGCCGGCACCTCTTTCATCGAACCCGGAATGCCGATCTTGAATACCGGCTTCTCGCCGTCCATCTTCACGACCACCATGAACACCCGGTCCTTGAGCTCGTTGATGTGCATCTTCGGCGCGCCCTTGTCCTCGGGCGTGTCCTCCGGCACCTCCAGCGCGCGTTCGAGCGAGGCGTAGGTGATCGTGAGGATGAAGAAGATGAGGAGCACGAGGCACACGTCGATGAGCGGGTTCATGTCGAGGTGCGTCTCGTCGGCCGTCTCGCCCGGCGGCGGCTCGACGTCCAGCGCGGCGTCCGCGAACGCCGGGTGCTGTTCGAGCGGCTGAAAGTCCGCCTCGCCGGGACCCCTCACCTCGTCGGCCGGGACGAAGTTGCCGTCGCGCAGGGCCGCGAGCACGGCCGCCGCCGACGGCAGCGAATAGACCTCCGGGGCGCCCTCTTTTCGCACCTGCCACGCGCTCATTTGTCCGGCGCCTCCACCACGGTCGCCACGATCGAGTTGATGACGCCGCGCTTGCGGAGCGGCTCCAGCTCGCGGCGCAGTTCGTACACCCGCTCGCGCGGGAGATCCTTGCGGCACGCGATCCGCACCTCCGGCGGCCGCGTCGCCCCGACCAGCGCCTCGTTGAGCGCCTTGAGCGCCGCCTCGGGCGTCGGGAGCTGGTCGTGGCCCGGCTGCGGCGCCGCGTTGCCCACCCTCACCGAGTAGTAGACGTTCTCGGTGTTCAGCTTCTCGACGGTGATCGTGACCGCGTCGGGGTCGGCCGTGAGCTGGCCCGCGTACCTCATCTCCGGCACGTCCACCGGGGCGAGCGCCCCGGCCGCCTGGATCATGATGAAGAAGACCAGCAGCACCATGCTGATGTCGATGAGCGGGATCATGTCCACTTCGTCGTCGTCCTCGAACCGGCTCGGGGTCGGCCCCGGTTCCGGTTCGGGAAGCTCAACCGGATCGCCCTCCGGTTCGGGTTCGGGCGGCGCCTCGTCCCCGACGACCTCGGCCGGGATGAGGGCGGCGGCGGGCTCGGCGGGTTTTGCGGGCTTCGGGGGCTTTGATGGTTTCGGTGCGGGCGCCACGCGGGCGACGGCCGCCGGCGGGAGGTAGTCGGCGAGCAGTTCGTGCCCGTCCACCCGCACCCAGGCGTCTGCGGTGCCGGTCGGGCGCACCATGTCGGCGCCCGCGAGCCGGCCCTGCTGCGTCCAGTCGGCGACGACGTTGTACGGCACGGCCTTGTAGACCGTGTTCGCGGTGACGAACCACACGTCGAACGCTTTCGGCGGCTTCGCGGCCATAGGGCTCTCGTGGTGTGGTCCGGTCACTCCGTGACCGGGTATCGTTCTTCAGAGCAAGCAGCAGCAAAAGGCACCGGTCACGGAGTGACCGGACCACGGTAAAGCCACTCACCCGCGCCGCACCTTCCGGCCCCGCGCCCGGCGGTCGTCTTCTTCCTCGTCCTCCGGCTCCTCCTTCTCGTCGAGGAGCTTCGGGTCCTTCTTGTAGTTGGTGACCAGCGTGACGAGCTTCTGCGAGGCGGCCTTCACCTTGATCTCGAAGTTCGCGATCCACGACTTGAACAGCACGTGGCTGAACACCAGCGGGATCGCGGTGAACAGCCCCAGCGCCGTCGCGAACAGCGCCAGCCCGATCTTCGACGCGTGCCCGCCGATCTCCTTCGCCTTGCCGCTGGCGGCCTGCTCGCCGATCGCGTTGAACGTGTTGATCATCGAAATGACGGTGAAGAACAGCCCGACCATCGTCGCGATCTTGGCGATCGCCAGGATCATCGGCAGCAGGAAGTGCAACCGCGGGACGATCTCCAGCTCGTTCTCGTTGGCCATGCTCCGCCGCATCGCCGCGGCCCCCTGGTCGGCCGCCTCCAGCCCCGCGACGAACAGTCGGTTCGGGATCAGCCCCTTCTCGTCCTTGCACAGACCCACCGCGGCCTTGATCCCGCCCTTGCGGAGCGTCTGCTGGAACACCGGCAGGAAGTCGTCCATGTCGGTGTTGGCGGTGTTGTTCAAGAGCAGCCGCCAGAGGACCAGGGCCGCCGCGACGAGCGACATGACCACCAGCGGGATCGAGAAGTACCACTCTTTGACGAAGAAGTCGTAGACCGCGTTCATGCGTGCGCACCCGCGCCGGCGAAGGGAACGAGAGGGTACTTTTAGGATTATCGACGTTCGCGGGCAGAAGCCAGAAGAACTAACCACAGAGGCGCAGAGGGCACACCGGAAGACCCACACAGAGGGGGACAAAAGAGCGGATTTCCTTCTTCTCCGTGTGGGCCGTTCTCCGTGTCTCTGTGGTTAATTCATCTCCCGCCTTCACCTCACCCTCACATCTTCATCACGACCTTACCGAAGTGCGATCCGCTCTCCATGTACTTTACCGCGGCCACCGCGTCCGCGAACGGGAACACGCGGTCGACCACCGGGCGGATCTGCTTCTCGGCGATGACGCCGTTCATGGCCTCGAACATCGCCCGCGAGCCCACGAACACGCCCTGGAGCCGCACGGCCCTCATCAGCACCGGCAGCGGGTTGAACGCGTTGCCGCCGGCCAGCACGCCGATCAGCGCGACGTGCCCGCCGGTCCGTACCGCCTTGAGCGACCGGTCGAGGGTGCCCGCGCCGCCGACCTCCACCACGACGTCGGCGCCGGTGCCCCCGGTCTGCTGCCGCGCCCACTTGTCCCAGTCGGGACTCGTCTTGTAGTTCGTGCCGGCATCCGCGCCGAGCGATCGCGCGCGGGCCAGTTTGTCGTCGTGGCCGGAGGTGATGAGTGCCCGCGCCCCGAGCGCGTTGGCGAATTGGAGGGCGAAGATCGACACGCCGCCGGTGCCCTGGAGGAGAACCGTCGTCCCCGGGCCGGTGTTCGCGGCCGTCAGGGCGTTCCACGCCGTCACCGCCGCGCACGGCAGCGTTGCGGCCTCTTCGAACGTGAGGTGAGGCGCCACTTCCACCAGCCCGCCGGCGTCCACCGCGACCCGCTCCGCGAACACCCCGTCGATGTCGTTGCCGTAGGTCGGTTTCGTGACGGCGTCCGAGATCGGCCCGTCGGCCCAGTTCGGCATGAACGTGTTCATCACCCGGTCGCCGGGCTTCCACCGCGTGACGCCCGCGCCCACGGCGATCACCTCGCCGGCCGCGTCCGAGCCGAGCACCCGCGGGAGCGCGAGTTTCGGGTTGTACTGCCCCTTCGCGATGAGCAGGTCGCGGAAGTTCAGCGACGCGGCCCGCACGTCGACGAGGACCCGGCCCGGGGCCGGCGTCGGCTCCGGGCGGTCCACGACGGCGAGGTTCTCCAGCCCGAACGCGGTTTGAATGACGAGCGCCTTCACGACGGCACCTCCCGGGCGGTTACGGCAAGTTCAAGGACGTCGTCGCGCGGATTTCGCAGAATTGGCGGTTCTGCCGCGGACGTTACATATGGTAGGCTTTGGGGGTCCGGACCGAGCGATTGCCCGCTCACTTCTGGTTAAACGGCCGATGGATTCGTCCGACTCGCTGAAGCTCGACGAGAACCTGGCACGGTTCCTCGCCGCCTACGATCAGGAGATCGAGGGCGGCGACCCGCAGGCGACGACGGTCAACGTGCCGATGCTGCCCCCGGAGCCCCAACCGCCGCCCGAGCCGCACGTGCCCCCGCCGAACGAGGGGTCGCTGGGCGAACTGCTCCCGGACTCGCACGGCGCCGGTCGGTTCCCGCCGGTGCCGGTCGGGCTGACGCCCGGACCCGGCGGGCCGCACCGCATCGGCCGGTTCGAGCTGCGCCGCCAGCTCGGCAAGGGCGGGTGCGGGATCGTGTTCCTCGCCTTCGACCCCAAGCTCCGGCGCGAGGTCGCGCTCAAGCTCCCGCGGCCCGAGATGCTCCTGAACGCGGACGCCAAGCGCCGGCTGATCCGCGAGGCGCTGGCCGCGGCCGAGTTCGACCACCCGAACCTCGTGTCGGTCTACGAGACCGGCGAGATCGGCCCCGTGTGCTTCATCGCCACGGCCTTCTGCCCCGGGCGCACGCTCGCGGAGTGGCTCGACCGTCAGGCGTTCCCGGTCCCGGTCCGCCAGGCCGCGCGACTCGTCGCCACGGTGGCCGAGGCCGTCCAGCACGCGCACGACCGCGGGGTGCTCCACCGCGACCTCAAGCCCAACAACGTCATCCTCCAAGAGTTGAAGCTCGAAGAGAACGACGAGCCGCCGCCGGGCAGCGTGCTGCTGCGCGGCGAGCACCTGATCCCGCGGGTGGTGGACTTCGGCCTGGCGAAGCTGGCCGAGCGCGGCGGGCCGTCGGAGACCGCGACGCGGCAGATCCTCGGCACGCCGAAGTACATGGCCCCGGAACAGGCGCAGGCGCGCCGCGAGGACATCGGGCCGCCGGCCGACGTGTACGCGCTGGGCGTCATCCTCTACGAGATGGTCACCGGCCGCGCCCCCTACGACGGCGCGTCCGACGTCGAGGTGCTGCGGCAGTCGATCGAGGGGAAGCCGGTCCCGCCGCGGGTGCTGCGCCCGGACGTGCCCCGCGACCTCGAAGCGATCTGCCTGAAGGCGATGGCCCGGACCACCGCCGAGCGGTACCGGACCGCGATCGACCTGGCCGACGACCTGCGCCGGTTCCTCGACGGCCGGCCGACCGTCGCCCGGCCGCTGGCGTGGTCCGGCCGGGCGGTCCGCTGGCTCAAGCGCAACGACCAGCTCGTCGCGATCGTGGCCCTCACCCTGGTGGTCATGTTCGTGGCCGGGCTGGGCACGTGGAACTCGTTCCAGTCGCAGCAGCTCCGCCGGGTCAACGACGACTTCCGCAACGAGCAGGCGTCGCGGAACAGGACGGAGCAGGAGCGCGAATACTCCCGCCAGATGCGCGACGCGTTCCTGGCGTGGCGGGGCGGCAACCCGCAGGCCGCCGACGCCGCGCTGACCGCCGCCGGCCGGGCCGCGATCGGGGTCATGGAACCCCCGGAGTTCGCCCACGCATACCTCTCGCGGCTAGTGCGGGCCGAGCGGCTCGCGATCGTTTGCCCGGCCGGGCCGGTCACGGCGCTCGCGGTGTCGCACGACGGCGCGCGGCTCGCGAGCGGGCACGCCGACGGCACGCTCGCGGTGTGGGACCGGGGGCGGGGCGAGTTGCTCGGCGCGGTCAAGGCGCACGGGTCGGACGTGTCGCACGTCGCGTTCGCGCTGGGCGGCGCGCGGGTGTTCACGGCCGGGCGGGGGAAGGACCGCGCCGCCGAGGCGCTCGGGTGGAGCGTCACGCGGGACGGCGCGATCGGCCCGGCCGCGGACCCCCACCGCACGATCGGCCGCGGCGTCGCCTGCCTGACGGTTTCGCCCGACGGGCAGACCGTCTACGCCGGCGGGAGCGGCGGCGGGCTGTTCAAGGTTCACCTGCTCGACCCGAAACGGACCGTCACCCACCCCGCGCGCGCGGAGCGGGCGTCGGTCGTCGGGATCGCGGTGTCGCCGAGCGGCAAAACGGTACTGACCGCGGCGGTCGGGGGGACGGTCCGGCGGTGGTCCGCCGACCTGGAGCCGGAACCGGGGCGGGAGTTCGAGTTTCACAAGCCGATCACGGCGCTGGCCGCGACCGAGCATGAACTGCCGGCCGTCGGGTTCGCGGGCGGCGGGTTCTTCGTGGCCGTCCCGGTGGGGGGCGCGGCGGAGACCCCCACGGCCGACCGCGTCCACTGGCTCGCGCTCGCGCACAGGGGGCCGCCCGCGCTGAGCGGTTCGGCCGGCCGGGTCCTGTTTGGCACGCACGCCGAACTCGCGACCGGCGACACCGGCGACGTCCGCGCGGGTGCCTTTTCGGCGGACGGAAAGACCCTGTTCACCGGCGGCGCCGACGGCGTGATCCGCTCGTGGGACGTTGCCCGCGACGTCCGCGAGCGTGCGGCGCTCGTGTGCGATCCGGTCGCGGCGGTCGGGGTGTCGCACGACGGCCGGGAATTCGTGGTGGCCACCCGGCACCACGCGACCCGGTACCGCGGCGCCGGCGCGGGCACGATCGTGGACGGCGTCGGCGGATTGGCGGCCGTTCGCGTGCTCGACGACGGGACCGAGCGCGGCGTCGCCCTGGACGGCCGCTCGGCGGTCGTGGCCTACGGCCGCGCCGAGCGCCTGCGCGTCGCGGTGCCCGGCGGGCGCGCCGCGACGTCGGCGGCGCTCAGTACCGACGGCGCGTTTCTCGCGGTCGGTGACGACGCGGGCCGCGTAACGATCTGGTCGGTGACCGCCCGGGCCGCGCTGGGGACTATCGACACCGGGCGGCGGCCGGTCCAGCGGGTGACGTTCTCGGACGACAACCGGTTCCTGGCCGCGCCGACCCCGAAGGGGGTCGGGGTGTGGACGGTGCAGAAGCCGGAGTCGACCGGGGACCTCGCGGCCGACGATCAGGCGGTGTTCCGCTTCGTGCCGCAGGCCGACCGGATCGCGGTCGCCGGCCGCGACGGGGTGGTGCGGATCTGGAGCACCAACGGTCGGGAAGAGGCGACGATGTTCGGGCACGTCGGCCGCGTGACGGGCCTGGGCGCGTCGCCGGACGGTCGGACGCTGGTCAGCGGCGGCGCGACGGGCGAAGTGAAGTTCTGGGACGCGCGGAGCGGGGTGGAACTGATCGGCCTGCGCCGGCACTCGACGCCGGTGACCGTGATCGAGTTCGCCGCGGGCGGGAAGTTCCTCGTGACCGCCGGGGAAGGGCAGTTCGCGGTGTGGGACGCGCGGGAGTAGGTCGTTTCGTGGCTTCAGAGTGGTCCGCTCGCTCCGCGAGCGGTTGGCTTCGCGAGAGTTGGAGCGGTAGGAACACTTCGATTGCTGTACCGCGCGTGTCGCACCGCTCGCGGAGCGAGCGGACCACTCTGAAACCTCACCCCATCGCGGTCCACAGCCACTTCACGAGGAACACCGTTCCGGCGATCCCGCCGAGCACGATCACGAGGAACGCGGCGAACACGCCGATCAGCCGCCACCAGCTCGCCCGCGCGGTCGTCTCGCGGTCCAGGATCGCCCGCTCGATGAGCGCCGCGTTCTTCGAGTTCGCCTTGTAGAGCACGTCCAGGTAGTCGCCAACGACCGGAATCAAGCCGATCAGCGTGTCGATGGCGAGGTTGACGAGCATCCGGACCATGACGACCGTCGGGACGCCGAGCTTGTGCGCGGCGTGGAGCATGTACCCGCCGATCGCCGCGCCGCTCAGGTCGCCGACGCCCGGGATCAGACCGATAACGGAGTCCAGTCCGATCTTCAGCCTGGTGCCGGGCACGGTAACGGCCTCGTCCATCCACTTACGGATGGCGCGAACAATGGCCAACTCGCCCTTCTCGTCGCGGGTGAGCATCCGCGCGACGGCGTCGGCTAGTCGCGGAGCTTCTTCGGGTCCAGACTTCGGTACTTGATGTGTGTACGCTTCCACGTGTACGTGATCTCCAGTGTGCCCGCGGCCGAGAGGATCATCGCGGGGTAGGAATATTCGCCCGGCTCGGTTTCGAGGTCGGTCACCTTCTTCCAGGTCTTCCCGTCGGTCGACCGCGCGATGCTGAGCGGCGTTCGGCCCAGGGTGACCGGGTTGTAAATCAAAAAGACGTCGCCGTCGGCGGTCCTCACGCAGTCGACCCCGGTGCTGGGGTTCGGGAGTTTCGTCTCCTCGGCGGGCGAGAACGTTACGCCGCCGTCCTTCGATTCCGCGCGGCAGACCGCGCGCGGGTCGCGCGACCGCATGAGCGCGACGACCGTCCCGTCCTTCGTCTCGAACAGCGCCGGCTGAATCTGGTTGAACTTCTCCGGGACGTAGAACGCGTTGGAGCGGGTCCACGTCTTTCCGTCGTCCGTGGAGCGGTCCACGAACGGCGTCCAGTTGCGGAAGCTCTCGACGGACGTACCTGCGAGAATCGTGCCGTTGGCGAGCTGGATCGGCTTGGCCCGCACCGGCCCCCAGAACCCCGCGGGCATCATCTCGACCTTCGACCACGTCTTGCCGTTGTCGGCGGAGGTGCGGGTGAACCCGGTCCAGCGTTCCGGACTCGGTCCGGCCTTGTACCAGAAGTGGAGCGTGCCCCTGGCGGACTTGAACAGCACCGGGTTCCAGCACGGCTGGCCGGGCTCGGTGCCGATGACCTTCGGCTCGCTCCAGGTCTTGCCGTCGAACGTGCTGGCCCAAATCTGCACGTCCTTGGCGCCCTCGTCCTTCCCGCCGAACCACGCGGCCATGAGCTTGCCGGGCTCGTGCTACACGAGGGTAGAAGCGTGGCA
>JAFKJJ010000025.1:5288-25280 GCA_017306025.1 Planctomycetota bacterium | reverse complement strand
GCCGACTGTTCCGGGTGCGCGGAACGGGAGCGCGGGTTGCAGGAGTTGCGCGCGGCGCTGGCGGCGCCCTCGCTGTACCACCGCCCCCCCGACGCGGTCCGTGCGCGGTTGCGGTCCGCGCTGGAATCGGCATCGCGCGGCGCTTCGGCTCCCGCGCCCGCCCCGCGGTCCCGACCGAAGGGCCGCGCCAGGGCCGTTCTTATCGCGACCGCGGCCGCGGCGGTGCTGGTGGTCGTGTCCCTGGCGGCCGGGGCGCTCCTGTTCCGTTCCGCGGCCGCCGAGGACCGGCTCGCCGAAGAGGTGGTGGCCGGTCACGTCCGCTCGCTCCAGGTGGCCCACGCGACCGACGTGGCGTCTTCCGACCGGCACACGGTGAAGCCGTGGTTCCGGGGGAAACTGGACTTCGCGCCGCAGGTGCCGGATCTCTCCGCGGCCGGATTCGCGCTCACCGGCGGCCGACTGGACTATTTGGGCAATCGCCCGGTTGCCGCGCTCGTCTACCACCGGCGGGCTCACCCGATCAACGTGTTCACGTGGCCGGCCGGGGACGGTGCGGGCGAGGGACCGATACGAGCACTTCACCGGCAGGGGTTCCATATCCGCGCCTGGCGCCAATCGGAGATGGCGTATTGGGCGGTCTCGGACCTTAACACCCAGGAACTCGACGAGTTCGTCCGGCTGTTCCGGACGTGTTCTTCGGCACCTTCGCCCTGAAGTAGCCGCCATCGAAGCCCGCGAGAATTAGGTGTTCGTCGGGGTCCTGTCGGAGCCCGTCGCACGGAACACGAGACTTGAACAAATCCGCTTCGTGAGCGGCACGAGTTGCCGGCGGTTCGACCCGTCGTGACGCGCGTAGCCGCGGGTTCGATTGTTCCTTGCACGCGGAAGGCCGTCCGGCCCGCTCACAAGAAGTTCGCCGCCGCCCGTTTGACCGCCGCGGATTCGCGGCAATACTCCACTCAGCCGCACCTTCCACGGCATCGCGGCCGTGGCGGAATGACATCAACCGTGCAAGGAAGTTCGTCGTCAAAGTGCGTGCCCGCTCTCCACGGCCCGGCGCTGTGGCCGCGTTGAAGCACCGTACAAGGAGGTCCGTCGTGAAAGTGCGCGCCCTGTTCTCGATCGCCGTCGCTACCGGGATCACCGGTCCCGCCTTCGCTTCACCCCCGGAACCGCTGCCGGTTTCGGCCGCCAAGCCCAACCCCAATCAAACGCTCGCCGACGACGTCGCCTACCGCCTCCGGTCCACCGGAAACGCGGCCGGCGCGGACGTCTCGATCGTCGCGCAGGAAGGGATCGTCACCCTCCGCGGCACCGCCAAGGACGCCGCGCAGAAGGCCCGCATCATCGCCGACGCCAAGGGCGTCACGGGCGTGATCGTGGTCCGCGACAACGTCCGCACGGTCAACGCGGGCGTCGTACAGGTGCAGGACACGCCGGTCGGGCTGGCCCCGGTTGCCCCGACGCCGCTGGGGCCGTCCGGGCTGCCGCTGGCCGCGCCGGGCAACCCGCCGGTCGTGCCCATCAACCCGATCGTTGAGCCGGCCCCGCTCGGCTTTCCGGGCCAGGCCGCGCCGGACCTGCAGGCGCCGAACCTGCCGCCCCACGCGTGGCCGACCTACGCCCCGTACAACAACCTCAGCCGCGTGGCGTACCCGCAGGCCCACCCCTACAACGCGTTCCCGTTCATCGGGCCGTACTACCCCTTCCCGAAGGTGCCGCTCGGCTGGCGGAAGGTGACCCTGGAGTGGGACGACGGCTACTGGTACCTCGGCCGCAACTCCGCCCCGCACGACTACTGGCGCGTGAAGTTCTGGTGAGACGTGTTGCGCGGCGCGTCTCAAGTCGTAACGTCGAAGACCCCAACTGTCGCGGTCTTCGACGTTACGACTTTCGACCTTACGACTTGAGACGCGCCGCGCAACCGGCCTTTCCTCCGTGTGTCCGTTCGGCAACAATTTCCGCATGGACGCACGCAAAATCCTCGGCCCCGGCGGACTGATCGCCAAGAAGTTCCCCGGCTTCGAGTCGCGCCCGCAGCAACTCGATATGGCCGATGCCGTCGCCGAGGCGCTCTTTCGCCGCCGGCAACTCCTGGTCGAAGCCGGGACCGGTGTCGGTAAGTCCTTCGCGTACCTCGTCCCGGCGATCCAGGCGGTCACCACGGAGAAGAACTTCCGAGTCGTCATTTCCACACACACCATCAGCCTGCAAGAACAACTCGTCCGCAAGGATCTGCCGTTCCTGCAATCGGTGCTCCCGGGTGACTACCGGCCCGTGTTGGTGAAGGGCCGCGGTAACTATCTCAGCATCCGGCGCCTACGCACGGCGCAGATGAAGGCCAGTTCGCTCCTCGACACACCCGGCGCCATCGACCAGCTCATCCAAATCGGTCGCTGGTCGCGTCAGACGCAGGACGGGAGCAAGTCCGATCTGCCCGTGCAGCCCTACGAGCCGGTTTGGGACCTCGTGCAAAGCGACAGCGGGAACTGCCTCGGCCGAAAGTGCCCGCACAACGCGGACTGCTTCTACTTTCAGGCGCGAAAGAAGGTGTTCGGGGCCAACCTTCTCGTCGTCAATCACGCACTGTTTTTTGCCGACCTCGCGCTGAGGCGAAACGGTGGTGGGATTCTGCCGGACTACAACGCGGTCATTTTCGACGAGGCGCACACGCTCGAAGACGTGGCCGCGGATCACCTCGGCATCGGATTGTCGCAAGGCGGTGTCGAATACCTCTTGAACCAACTCCTCGCGCCGCGAACGCACAAGGGCATTCTCGCGACGCTCGGCGACGGCGACGCGGTGAGCCAACTCGAAGCCACGCGGCAGGCGACCGAGAAGTTCTTCCTCAGCGTGTATCAGTGGCAGCTTCAGCAGCCGAAAGGGAACGGACCGAATTCACAGGCCGGCTCCGGGCGCGTTCGCGAACCGAACCCGGTACCGGACACGCTCAGCGGCGACCTGTCGAAACTCGGCGACACACTCCACGAACTCGCGAAGGGCCGCGACAGCGACGAGGAGCGGCTCGAACTGACCAGCCGCGGCGACCGGCTGCACGTGATGGCGAAGAGCGTCACGGAGTGGCTCAAGCAACAACTCGACGGACAGGTGTACTGGGTCGAGGTCAAGCAGGGGCGCGTGCCGCGCGTGACGCTCGCCAGCGCACCGATCGAGGTCGGGCCGGCGCTCCAGAAGCAGCTTTACGATCACGTGCCGAGTGTAATTCTCGCGAGCGCCACGCTCTCGGTGGGCGGGGAAGAGGGCTTCAAGCACTTCCAGAAACGGCTCGGGCTCGACGACGCCGAAACGCGGCTGCTCGGCAGCCCGTTCGATTACCAGAAGCAGGCCGAATTGCACCTCTTCAGGAGCATGCCCGATCCGTCGGCAATGGCCGCGAAGTACGAGGACGAGGTTCTGAAGCGCGTTCCCGAGTACGTCGAGCGGACGAAGGGGCGCGCGTTCGTACTGTTCACGAGCTACGGGTTCCTGAACCGCGCCGCGAATATCATGGCGCCGTGGTTCGCGAAGAACGGTTACACGCTGCTCGTCCAGGGCAGCGGGCTCCCGACGCCGAAGCTCTTGGAGCAGTTTCGCGAAGCCAAAAAAGCGGTGCTGTTCGGCGTCGACAGCTTCTGGCAGGGCGTAGACGTTCGCGGCGAGGCGCTGAGCAACGTCATCATCACGAAGTTGCCGTTCGCGGTACCGGATCGGCCGCTTACCGAAGCGCGCCTCGAAGCGATCACGGCGCAGGGCGGCAACCCGTTCATGGACTACCAGGTGCCGCAGGCCGCGATCAAGTTGAAGCAGGGCTTCGGCCGCCTCATCCGCACCGCGAGCGATACGGGTATGGTTGTGCTCTTCGACCCGCGCGTGCTGACCAAGCCGTACGGCCAGGTGTTCCTCGAAGCACTGCCGAACGCGAAGCGGTTCATCGACGGCGAGGAAGTACCGACGGGTGAAGGGAAGGGGAGCAAGCGGAAGATGAAGACGGGGTGACCCGTTGTGGGGCCGGCCGCCGGGCCGGCCCCACAACACATGCTCCTCACACCCTCGGCAGAAACGCGACGCCGTCCGGTGGGGTCGCGTCGTTCTGGGCGATCGGCAGCAGGCGCGCGACGATCGCCGTGATGTTGTCCTCGCCGCCGGCCTGGTTCGCCGCCGCCACGAGCGCGTCACACGCTATTTGCGGCGTCGCCGAACGGTCCAGGATGTCGCAGATCGCGGCGTCGGCCAGTTTCCGCGTCAGACCGTCGGTGCAGAGCAGGAGCTCATCGCCGTGGCGCAGGGTCGCGTGGTACACGTCCGGGCTGACGCCCTCCGTCCCGCCGCCGATGCAGTTCCAGAGCGTGTTTCCGAGCGCCGACGACTTCGCCTGCTCCGGCGTGAGAATTCCCTCGTCCAGCGCCTTCTGCGCGATCGTGTGGTCCTTCGTCATGCGCACGAACTTCCGTTCGCGGTGCAGGTAGCACCGGCTGTCGCCCGCGTGGACGACGTACAGCCGCGGCCACAGCAGATAGGCCATCGTGAGCGTCGTGCCCATCCGGTTGAAGCTCGACCCGGCCGCGGCGTCCGCGACCGTCTGCTGGCACGTCTTCACCGCGTGAACGAGTTCGG
Source organism: Planctomycetota bacterium (assembly GCA_017306025.1). Taxonomy (GTDB): domain Bacteria; phylum Planctomycetota; class Planctomycetia; order Gemmatales; family Gemmataceae; genus Gemmata. Next base: position 20,666 of record JAFKJJ010000025.1, on the reverse strand, counting down.
CTTCCAGTTCCTTCTCGCGCCCGTCCTGGTAGCGGTAGAACCACGGCATCGTGCGCGCGACGTACCACGAGATCGTTTCGACCGCCAGTCCGCTGGCGATCTCGCCGCCCGCGATCCCGCCCATGCCGTCGGCCACGACGAGCAGGTGACCGGTCGAACTGGCCGTCCAGTCTCCCAGCATGGTGCTGTTGAGGCTGGACTGTGCGACGTGGAGTTGCTTGGTCAGGTCCGCGATGAGGAACTGGTCTTCGTTGTTCTTGCGCACGCGGCCGGTGTCGGTTTTCCCGGCGTATTCCAGCACGATCGCCATAGGCAGCCTCGCAAGAGGATGAAACCGTGACGACAAGTTGCAAGATGCGTGCCGCGCGGCCGCGGGCGGCTACTTGCCCTTCCTCTTCTTCTGTTTCTTGGCGAGTTTCTTCTGGCGCTGGCGCTCGTTGAACCGCTGCTTTGCGTTTTGTCCGGAGGGGCGCGGTGACGTGAGCGGCGGTTGGGCGTGTTGTGGTTTCGGTCCGAGACCCATGTAGAATTTCGCCTCTTCGAGGCCGCCGTGGAGCGACAGGTCCACGTTGTTGGTCGCGTAGGCGCGCTCGATCGCCGGTAGGGCCTCGGCCGCCTTCAGGTCGATCAGGTTCGAGATGAGGAACGCGTTGAGCGTGGGGTCGTTCGTGCCTGCGGTTTCGAGCAGCCGGCACAAGTGCGACACCGCCTCCGCTCGCGCTTCCGGGTGCTGTCGGCCGACCTCCTTGAGTACGGCCGCGTGCTCCTGGGTCCGCCTCGCGTTCTGGCGGTCGATCCGGACCACGACGATAGGAATCGTCTCGGGTCCGAACGAGCCCAGCACGACCGGCAGTTCTTCCAGAATCCAGTCGCTGAAGTCTTCGGCCTCGGCATTTTCGGCCATGACGTCGAGCAGCGGCCCGATCGCCTCGCGCGCCCGGAGTTGGCCGAGCGCCCGCCACGCGTGGATCTGCGCGTACGCTTCCGGCTCCTTCTCGAATAGCGTCTCGTCTTTCAGCAGCCGAATCAGATCGGGGACGTGTTCGGGACCGATCCCGAGCGCGACGTAATCGACCTTCGTGTTGAGGCCGATCGGGCGGCCGAGCTTCAGCAGTTGATCGACCGGCGGCGCGTAGCTTCCCATTGAATTCCCCTCTAAACTTTCCGCGTGCCCAACTGAATCAGCTCCCCCGCGAAGTTCGCGCGCGTTCCGGTCCAGTCGCCGACCTTTCCTCCGCCACCGCTCACACCACTCGCCAAACCGCGGGTCAGCACGTACCAGCAGAAGTAACAGTGGTTGCTCGTCGCGCCGGGTAGCGCGTTCGGGTCGCGTGCCAGGATTTCGTCACGAATCGCAGACAGCCCCTTGCTGAAGATCGTGCCCACCACCGGATGCCGGCGCGCGAACGCGATGATCTCCTCCACACTGTCGGTGTGGATGTTGCCGATCGTGAGCTGATCGAGGTCGGACGCGAAGCCGCAACAGGGCTTCACCTCGCCCTTCGGGTTCACGATGAGCGCCTGACCCGGACCCTCGCAGTAGTCCTCCTGAAACCACGTCCCGTCCCAAGGATCGCCGGGCAGATCCTCCGCGCGCTCGACCGTCGCGAGGTGGTTCCAGCACGCGGTCATTGTGAGGTCGTCGCTCACCACCATGTAGCGGCCGAGCACGTCCGACCACGCCACCACACCTTCCAGTGTTTCCGCGAGTCGCTTGATGGGTTCCAGGCCCTTGTCCGGCGCGCGACTCGCGTAGCTCAGCGAGAGAATGGTGTCGCGGTCGAACACTTCGCGCGCCACGCGGCAGAACTCGGCCAATTTCGCAATGTCCATTCCGTGGAACTTGTCCACCGACAGCCCGATCTTGCCGTTAAAGCCCGCGGCGCGGAGTTCCGACAGCACCGAACGCGCGTGAGCGGCGTCGCGGTGCCAGACGCCGTTCGTCATCAGCTTGTCGAAGCGGAAACCGAGCCGTGCGGCCCGCGTTGTGACCGCGGCGAGGAACTCCGGGTAGAGGAACGGCTCGCCGCCGGTGAAGCCGAGCGTCCCAATTCCCGCGGCGCGCGCCTGTTCCAAGAAACGGAGGGCGGTGGGGATGTCGAGCCGGTCGGGCCATTCGATCGGGACGCAGCAGTGCGGACATGCGAGGTTGCATTGATAGACAGGAGCCAACATTATGTAGTTCGGCCGGAAAGTACGCGGGAGCTTCGAATTTTGAGGCGGTCGCACTCGCGGTTGCATGGAACACTCCAGAACGGGCAAGGGAATTCTTAGGACGCTCACCGCCGAGGTACACGGTCCGCGAGGAGCCGGCCCACGCGGTTGCCGTAGGTGTCGCCCGGTCGCCCACCTTCCCGCGCGGCGGGCGGTGATCGACCGCCGCCGGTGCTTTGCCCGTTAATCCGTCGAAGACGGTGAGGTACTCCGGGCCGTCGAGCACGTACCCGTCGGCGTTGCGGTGGTCCGCCCTCGTCGGGGGCGCCGACGCTCGCGTCGTTGGGAGTGTGGCCCGGGGGCGTCTTGAACGGAACGACGAGCTACGGCCGCGCGGGGGCGGGCGTCGGCCGGGAGCGCGAACGCGGCGCTCGGATCGCCCTCCCGGCCATCGATCACGGTACGCACGAAGTACTGCACCGGCCGCGCGAACTCGGCCCTGCCGTCCGAGAAGCACGTCGCCTTCGTGTGCGGCTCCGGATCGAGTTTCACCGGGGCGCCGTCGCCGGTCTGGCGGTAGACGTTGAACGCGACGCCGTCGGGGTCGGTGGCGAGCAACCGCCACGAGACGAACACCTTTCCGCCGCCGTGGTGGACCGCAACGACGCCGCGGCCGAATTTCTCCACGTGCCGCACCGGGAGTGGCGCGTGCGGCGAGGGCGGCGACCGAAACGAGCGGCGCGGCGCAGAGGACGCTTTGACATGACGGGCCGCGTTCGTTGGGTCGGTCGGTGCCCACGCGCTACCACGAGTACGGCCCGACCTCAACGAACGCGCTACACGTTACTCGCCGGCGCCGTCGAACAGGGGCTGAATCACGCGACCGCGGTTGAGTTGGACCGGGCGGTTGACACGGTCACGAACTTCCGCGTGCGGGTCGACACCCAGCGCCGAGTAGACCGTCGCGCCGACGTCGTCGGGCGAGTACGGCGTGGTAGTCGGGTACGCGCCGTTCTTGTCGCTCTTTCCGATGACCTGCCCGCCGCGAACGCCGGCGCCGGCGAACATGGCGCTGAAGCACGGCGCCCAGTGCTCGCGGCCGCCCTGCTTGTTGATCTTCGGCTCGCGCCCGAACTCGCCGAGCATCATCACCAGCGTGTCTTCGAGCAACCCGCGGTCCCGCATGTCGTCGAGCAGCGCCGACACGCCCGCGTCGAGCGGCGGGAGCAGGTCCTTCTTCATCCGCTTGAACAGGTCGCCGTGACTGTCCCAGTTCTGGACGCGGCCCATGTTCGCCTGCACCACCGGAACGCCGGCCTCGATCAGCCGACGTGCGAGCAGACAGGATTGACCGAAGCTGTGCCGACCGTACCGCTCCCGCGTCGCGAGCGGTTCCTGGTCGATGTCGAACGCCTTCGCCACCTTACCGGACGTCAGCACCGCGACCGCCTGTTGCTGCTGGTCGCTCAACTTCTTCGTTTCGGCCGCTTCCGCGAGCCACTTTTGCTGATCGTTGACCGCGTTCAGTAGCGCCATGCGGTCGCGCATCTGCTCGACGTCCATACCGGCCGCGGGGCGGAGGTTGTCCACCTTGAAGTCGGGCCGGTTGGGGTCTTGCGTGATCTGCATGATGTCGTGCTTCGGCCCCAGGAACCCCGCGTACTGCCCCGGCCACAGGAGCGGCCCTTCCATCAGGTACGTCGGCAGGTTGACGCCACAGGGCGTGCCCTCGGGCGGCTTGCGGAAGTAGCTGAGGCCGCCGGCGTAGTTGGGGAAGTCGTCGCGGGAGGCGATCTTGTCGAAGAACGCGCCGGGCATCAGGTGCCCGGTCAGGACGTGGTGGGTGGCGCAGAGGTGGTTGTTGTCGCGGTGCGCCAGCGACCGCACCACCGAGTACATTTGCGACCGCGAAGCGAGCTTCGGCAGGTGCTCGCACGCGAGCAGGCCGGGCGTTTTCGTCGCGATGTGCGCGTACTCACCGCGGATCTCCGGCGGCGCGTCCGGCTTGGGGTCGAACGTCTCGAAGTGGCTCGCGGCCCCGGTGAGGAACACGATCAGGAGCGACTTCGGCTTCTTGCGGCCCGACAGCGACGGCTGATCGTTCTGCGCGCGTGCGAACGACGACAGCCCAACCCCGAGAAGCCCGGAGTAGCCGACCTGAAGGAGTTCGCGGCGGTTAAGGCCGATCACATGGCGGTGAGGAGCGTGCAAGGCGGGTCCTCAGAAGCGCGGAGGTTCTGGCGGGTACGTGTATTAGAGCATGTCGGCGCGCCGGGGCAAGTGCGTTCTGTGCGATCCCTCGGACGGCTCACCGTCATCCCACCGGCTCGTTCGGCAAGTCTACCTGAACCTGTTCGAGTGCCTCGGAGAGCATCCGGGTATCATCCGTGGAAAGAGTAATTCGGAGTGCCGATCCTTCAAAACCACTGACGACCAGGAAGCAGCGATCGGGGCATTCATTGTCCCAGTGCAGCGAGACGCCTCCAGAAGCAAAAGAGCCAAGTTGAAGCGGTCCCGCTTCCGTTCGACTTGCGCGAAGATAATTAGCAGCAGCCCGAATGACTGCGAGCGCGCGTAACGAGAACGCGAGATAAACCTGTGGTCCATCGAGCTGCAGGGACCATTCCACTCCGTCGGGCGACTCGTCCAGATCGACCGACCAGCAGCCGGAAGTGCCGTTCGCGAGGAGCCCAAAATCGTCCGGTTTCATGCTGTGGCTCGGTTGCGGCTATTGGATCAGATTGCCGTCGTTGTCAACGCGGAAGTAGTCCTGTCCGCCGTCGATCTGGACGTCCCAGTGATCCGGGACGGTAGAGTGGGCGCGATCCCGAATCCAGATGCGCCCTTGATCGTCGACGTAACCGCGTTTGCCCGCCTTTGGCCCCGTCGTGACGGCCTGCTTCTCGATGACCGGATCGCCCCGACTGTTGGTGCCGAGTCGCGGTCGGAACGGGTGCGTGCCGCCGATCGGCAATCCGGCTTTCCGGATTTGCGCCTCAATCTTCTGCTGCGGGTCAGTGGACACTCCCACCTCGGTCCCACTTGGACGATAGCAGACGACTTAGCGGCGGTACAACGTTCGGCCTCTCACTTCACCGGCTTGGCGTAGTCGCCGCGCATGAAGCCGCTGTCGGTCGGCGGGTCGTAGCGGACGTCGAGGTCGGGCGTTTCCAGGCGCTTCGACGCGTTCACGCGCGACTCCAGCGCGTAGTCCAGAATGCCGCTCGTCAGTAGCGTGCGCTCGACGGGGTAGGGGGCCTTGCCCGTCGCGAGGAACGTTTCGGCATGCGACGCCAGCGCCTCCAAAAAGGCCGCGCCGGGAGGGGGCGGGAGCCAGAACAGGCACGACTGCGGCTTCTTCTCGCCCTCGACCCGCGCGGCGAACGTGTCGTCGGCCACGTGGCCGTCGATCTGAAGCACGGTCCCCTTCGTCCCGTCGGAATACTCGACGAGGAACGCGATCGGCCCCTTCACGAAGTGGCCCCACGTCGAGGGGCGCGGGAAGCGCCGGCAGTTCTCTTTGATGTTACCGGCGTTGCGCGACGTGCTCCGCCCCAGCGCGTGTTCGAGCAGCTCCCACGACCACAGCCCGTCGTCGCCGGCCTTCCATACCGCGTCGTCTTGCAGGCACGTCACCGCCTTCACCCCCTGGTTGCTCCCCTTCGGGTCCGCGTTCCCGAACCGGCGCTCCACCATGCACTGAAGGGCTTCCAGGGCGTGAATGCCGTAGATTTCGAGTTCGCCGCGCGACGCGACGAGCGCCTCTTTGATCTTGGTGCCGAGCTTGAACTCCAGTTCGGGGCGCCGCCACGTGACCGGCAGCGACGACCCGGCCATGAGCGGGAAGGACATCTTTTTGGCGGTCGCGACCATCTCGGCCGCCTTCTTGCGGTCGTAGCTGAGGTGCTTGTCGCAGAACACCGGCACCGTCTTGCCCGACTTCTCGAACACGCTCACGATCTTCTGGAAGTAGTCGTACCGCGGGTAGAGCTTCTGGCCCTTCGCGTTGTACGGGTAGTCGCCGTGCTCGCAGATGAGCAACACCCCGTCGACCGCGAGTTTGCCGGTGCCGAGCGTCAGGGCGTCCTCGATCGTCTCCGACAGTCGGAAGCTGTGCTCCTTCGCGATGTCGCGACTGAGGTCGTTGGCCTTCACCTGTTCGACGTAGGCCGACGCGACGCCGAAGTCCGGGAAGTGGTGCTCGTCGCCCTTCATGTAGCCGTCCAGGAACCGGCCCGCGATGTGGTAGGCGTGAGAGAGGTACCAGTACACGCTGGCGACGACGGCGACCTTCTTCGGGGCGGGCCTGGCGCGCCTTGGCGGCCGCGACCGCGGCGTGTCGGCCGCCCGGAGCGCGGGGTGCAAGCCCCCGGTGCCCGAAATCGTGCCGAGAGCGGCCGAGGCGGCGAGGAACGAGCGGCGGTCGAGTGGCAGCATTGTTGAAGACCCTTCGCGGAGTGTTTCGGCTGAGTGTACTCACGCGGGGCGCGAAAAACAAAGAACCCGGGGCGGCCGCCCCGGGTTCGCTTCGGCACCCACTCGCGAGCGCTAATTCTTCTTCCCGCTGATGGCGAGGGCCGCGTTCTTCGCCGCGGCGCCGAGCTTGCTCTTCTTGTCGCCGGCGGTCGCCTTCACGACGTCGCGGATCGCCGGCAGCGCGTCCTTCGCGCTCGAACCCATCACGGTCAGGCCGTGGAGCGCGCCGATCTTCACCGAGTCCTCCTTGTCCTCTTTGATGAGCTTCACGAGGATCGCGCCGGCCTTGTCGTATGGCTCGTCGGCCTTGCCGAGCGCCTCGGCGGCCGCGGCCCGCACGCCGGGGTCCTTGTCCTGCACCGCCTTGTAGATGTCCGGCAGCGCGTCGGCCACGAGCGACTTCTTGATCTGCGCGAGGTTGCCCAGCTCTTGCAGCGCCGTGATCTTCGACTTCGTGTCTTTGCCCTTACGGAGCTGCTCGGTGTACTTTTTCGCGTCGTCCTCTTTCTCGCTGGCGATTGCCTCCTCGCGAACGCACAGGTACAGCGCGCCGTTGAACAGCGCGACGAACGCCATCGCCTTCAGGAACCGTGTGGCACCCATGATTGCTCCCCCGGAGAAGGACCGACAGTCTTTTTAACCCTACAACGCGAGGTGTGTACCGGTTGGACGCGCGGCCCCGGAATTTCGTTCCGTTCGGGCCGCCGATATGATGGAATCGAACCTTCCCGCCTGATCTGCCGCCGGGTCACCACTTCCGGAGCTTTTCCGATGCACGCGCGCCCGTTCGCCGCCCTCGTTCTCCTGTTCGCCGGAACCGCCGCCGCCGAGGACTGGCCCGGCTGGCGCGGCCCGCGGGCCGACGGCACCGTGACGGACAAGGGCTTCGCCCTCACCTGGACCGGCACCGACAACGTCAGGTGGAAGCTCCCGCTGCCCGGCGGCGGGCACTCGTCGCCGGTGGTGAGCAAGGGGCGGGTGTTCGTGGCCGGGTGCGTGGAGGCGGACAAGGCACGTGTGCTGTACTGCGTGGACCGCAAAACCGGTAAACTCGTGTGGGAAAAGTCGGCGGTCGTCTCGGACCTGGAGAAGAAGCACTCGGAGAACAGTTGGGCCAGCTCCACCCCCGCGGCCGACGGCGAGCGGGTCTACATCACGTTCCTCGACAAGCCGCGCCTGCGGGTCTTCTGCTACGATTTCGACGGCAACAAGCTGTGGGAGAGGAACCCCGGCGAGTTCCACTCGGTTCACGGCTTCTGTAGCCCGCCGACGCTCTACAAGGACCTCGTCATCGTCAACGCGGACCAGGACGCCCCGTCTGGGAAGAACGCCTATATCGTCGCGTTCGACAAGAAAACGGGCGAGGAGCGCTGGCGCATCGACCGGCCGAACAAGCTGCGGTCGTACTGCCCGCCGGTGATCGTTCACGCGGCCGGCAAGGACCAGATGGTGCTGACCGGTAGCAAGTGTGTGACGAGCTACGACCCGAGCACCGGCAAGCAGAACTGGATTATTGACGGCCCGACGGAGCAGTTCGTTTCGAGCATGGTGCTCCACGACGGCGTCCTGCTCCTGACCGCGGGGTTCCCGGTTCACTGGGTGATGGCGATCGACCCGAGCGGCAGCGGGAACGTGTCAAAAACGCACGTGATGTGGTCCAAGAAGAACGAGGGCGGGTACGTTCCGTCGCCGGTGGCGCACAACGGCCGGTTGTTCCTGGTGAACGACACCGGAACGGCGAGTTGCTGGGACGTGAAGACGGGTAAGCAGTACTGGCAGGAACAGCTCAGCCGCTCGAAGCACCACGCGTCCGCGGTGGCGGCCGACGGCCGCGTGTATTTCACCTCTGACGACGGGGTGACGTTCGTGGTGCAGGCGTCGGACAACTACGAACTGCTCGCGAAGAACGCGCTGGGCGAGAAGGTGTTCGCGTCGCCGGCGTTCTCCGACGGCGACATCTTCATCCGCGGTGCGGGGCACCTGTGGTGCATCGGTAAGAAGTAACGGAGCGTCGGACCTCTCCGGGAGCGCGCATGCGAACCGCCTGTGTGGTGTTTCTGGGCCTGTGTGTCGTCGGGCTCGTGGGGGGGTGCAAGAAGCGCCCCGCGCCGGCCGAGCCCGACGAGGGGAAGGACAACACCGGTCCGGCGGTGACGGTCACGCCCGATCCGCCCCCGGCCGCCGGGAAGCAGAAGCCCTTCACCATCGGAAAGGGTACGACGCTCGTAACCGGACCTGTCGATCCGGCCGGTTACATCGACTACGCCGCGGCGCTCAACGAGCGGCTGAGCAAGGGTGTCACTCCGGCAACGAACGCGAACGTCGCCATCTGGCGCGTGTTCGGTCCCACGGCGCCGACGGTCCCCACGCGCCGCCAGGACCCCGCGGGGGAGAAGCCGCCGGCGGGATTCTTCGACAAGCTCGGCACGGCCGAACCGCCCGCGACCGGCGATTATTTCGTCGGCATCCGGGCGTACTGCGACCGTGGCGCGCCGAACCAGGAGTATTCGCTCAAGGAGTTGACGCAGCGGCTCTCGGTGCGGCCGTGGAAGGTGACGGACTACAAGCAGTTGGCCGAGTGGATCACCGCGAACGAGAAGCCGCTGGCCGCGCTTCGCGAGGCGGTGAAGTTGCCGCGGTACTACAACCCGCTGATCCCGGTGCGGGGTGCGAAGGGGGAGTCGAAGGGGTTGCTCAGCGCGCCGCTGCCCGGCGCGCAGGCGTGCCGCGACGAGGTCGCCCCCTGCTTCGCCTGCCGGGCGATGGTCCTCCTCGATCAGAACCGGCCCGAGGAGGCGTGGCAGGACCTCCTCGCGTGCCACCGGCTCGGCCGGCTGATCGGCCGCGGCGGGACGGTGGCCGAGGGGATCGCGGGAATGGTGATCGAACTGCTCGCGTGCCGGGCGGAGGCCGCCTACCTCGACCGCGCCAAGCTCGACGCGAAGGGCGTCGAGCGGTGCCTGCGTGACCTCCTGTCGCTGCCGCCGCTTCCGCCCATCGCCGACAAGTTCGACCTGGGCGAGCGGTTCATGTTCCTCGACCACGTCATGCAGACCAGCCGACAGGGCGTGTGGTTCCTTGAACGCTCGCTGGGCTGGCAGAACTTTCCGAATCCGCTCCCGTACGGTCCGTTCGAAGGCGTCGATTGGGACCCGGCGCTGGAGAGCGCGAACCGGTGGTACGACCGGCTGACGGCCGCCGCTTGCGAGCCCTCCCGCGCCGCCCGCGCGCAGAAGTTCGCCGAATACACGGCCGACTTCAAAGCCGTGAGGGGCCGGGCTCCCGACACGACCCGTCTCGCCAAGACGCTGCGTGACCCGGCCGTCACCCCGCGGGCGAAGGGCGAGGCCCTCGGTGACCTTCTCCTCTCGCTGAAGCTCCTCAGCGCGGGTGACAAGGTGCTGGAGGCCGGCGAACGGGCACAACAGCACTTCGACACGACGACGGTCGCGTTCGCGGTGACGTGGTACCAGCGGTTCAACGGCAAGTACCCCGCCCGGCTCGCCGAACTCGTTCCGACCTACCTCCTGCGCGTCCCGCCCGACGTCTTCACCGGCGGTGAACTGATCTACCGACCCGACGCGAACGGCTTCGTACTCTACGGGGTAGGGGCTAACGGCCGCGACGACGGCGGGCAGGGGCAGGACAGCAAACCGCCCGGCGATGACATCGTCGTACGCGTCCCGATGCCGCCGCGCCCGTGACCGACGCGGCTACGCGACACGCGGGCGGAGCGATACAGTAGCGGCAAGGAGGCCGTCATGTCGTTAGCCGATCAGTTCCCGGACATCACAACGCACAGCGCCCCGCTCGCGCCGTTCACCCACCTCAAGATCGGCGGGCCGGCCGAGTTCCTCGTCCAGCCGCGGACCGTCGACGAACTCAACGCGGTCCTCAAGACGTGCCAGCGGTCCGGCGTCAAGGTGCGGATGCTGGGCGGCGGGTACAACCTGCTCATCCGGGACGAGCCGGTCGGCGGCGCGGTCGTCCGGCTCACCGCGGAGCCGTTCACGTTCCTGAAGCGCGACGGCAACCGCGTCACCGCGGGCGGCGGGGCACAGCTCTTTGACCTCATCGCGTTCGCGGTGCGCAACGGCCTCGGCGGGCTGGAAACGCTCGTCGGTATCCGCGGCACGGTCGGCGGCAGCGTGCGGTGCAACGTCGGCGACCGCTCCGGCGAGATCAGCCAGACGGTGCGGAGCGTCACCGTGCTGACGGACGCGGGCCGGGTGCAGGTCCGCGGCCGCGACGAACTCACCTTCACCGAGCACCAGAGCGACCTCGACGAGCCCGTTATCCTGTCGGTCGAGTTCGAGCTGGAAGCGGAATCGCCGGCCGCGGTGCTGAAGCGCATGAAGAAGGCGTGGATCCAGCGGAAGGCCGCGGAGCCGCTGAGCTTTCAGGCGGGCGTCCGGCTGTTCCGCAACCCGCCGGGGCAGACGGCCGCGACGCTCATCGACCGCGCGCAGATGACCAAGGCGCGGTTCGGCGGGGCCGAACTGAGCGAACGAAATTCGAACTACGCGGTGGCCCACCCCGGCACGACCGCGCACGACGTCTTGCAACTGGTGGAACACGTCCGACAGAAGGTGCAGGAGCGAACCGGGGTGTCGCTCGAACGGGAGTTGCACGTGTGGTGAAGCGCGCCCGGAAGGCCCAACAACCCGCGGCCCCGCGTCGGGTTCGTCCGGTTCTGGCGGTGCTGCTGACGCTCGGGGTCGCGGCGGCGGTGCTGTTCGGGCTGGTGCGGTTGGGTGATGAGGCCCGGCGCCACATCGGCCCGCGCGACCGGTACGCGGTGAAGTTCGCGGACATCCGTTGCGACCCGCCGCCGGGCGCGACCCGCGACACGTTTCTGGCCGAGGTCCGTTACGCGGCGGACGTCCCGCCGACCTTTCAGGCGCTCGATTCCGAACTGGTGACGAAGCTGTCGGCGGCATTCGCCGCGCACCCGTGGGTCGCGTCCGTTGATGCGGTGACGGTGAACGCGTCGGACGAGGTGAGTGTAAAGCTGACCTACCGCAGGCCGGTGCTCGCGGTGCCGGCCGGTGGCGCGAAACGCGCCGTGGACGCGAAGGGCATCGTGCTCCCGGCGTCCGCGCCGACCGCCGACCTGCCGGAGTTGCTCACCGCGACCCCGCTCGCGCTGGAGGCGGTCGCGGGCAAGCCGTGGCCGGACGAGGCAGTGGTGCGGGCGGCGCCGGTCGCGGCAGAGTACAAGCCGAAGACGATCGAGCGCACGCCGCAGGGGTGGCAACTCGTCATGCCCGACGGGAAGAAGTTGATGGTCGCGGGCCGTTAAGCCGCTCGACCGCGGCTTACAATCGTGCTTCCAGCACGAACTGCGACCACGTCTCGAACTGCTCCGCCTCGCGGAGCAGTTCGGCCCACGGCGCGAATCCCGCTTCTGCCAGTGCGTCCTCACGTGAGCGGGCCGACGCGCGCTCCAAGTCGAAGACGTGAACCACCCCTAGATGCACGCTGCCCACCGGCGTGCGGTCGTCGTTGATGAACCCCACGCACCGCTCGCGGAACCCGCAACCGACGTCCACTTCCTCCGTCAGCTCGCGCAACATTCCAGTTTGGTAGGGATCATCCTCACCCGCGGCGTCGGCCTCGCTGATGTGGCCGCCGATGCCGATCGAGCGCAGCGCTTCGAGCCGCTTCTCGGTGCCGGATGACCCGCGGCGGTAGTGGAACACCGCGCCCCCGCACTTTAGTACGATGTACGGGATGAGCTGCTTGAACGACGGGTCGGTTTCCACCTCGTACCGGGGGCGGAACGAGAACGCGGACGGGTCGAGGATCGCGGCGCGGTACGCGTCGTCCGCGGCCCGCAGCCCGTGGAAGTAACCCGCGGCGCGGAAGCGCTCGGTCGGGATCACGAGCACCTTTTCGTCCAGCGGCATGACGGCCTCCCTGCGAATGTGGTCCGGTCACTCCGTGACCGGTCTTCGGAACCCGGTCACGGAGTGACCGGACCACATCAAAACGCGAACTTCAGCACCGCGGCCGCGACCAGCGCGAAGCCGAGGATGTACAGCCCGAGCCGGATCGTGTCGTCCGCGGAGCGCCGCGCGAGCAGGCGCTTCAGCGCGGCGCGGTCGCCGGACTCGATCGCCACGTGCAAACTCAGCTCGTAGCTGCTCTGTGGGTAATCGCGGATCGCGTCTTCGGGCAGCACCTGAACGCCGTGCCGCGGCGTGGGCAACGTCGGGCCGACCGCGGCGTGAAAACCGAGTTCGTCCGAGAACGCGAACGTCGCGGGCCACAGCTCGCACCGCGTCCGATCGGGGAGTAGCTGCCACAGATCGCGGACGAACCGCTCGGCCGGTTCGGTGCGGTTCAGGAGCACGCGGTTGCCGTCCACGAGCGCCTGCGTCGAACCGAGCAAGAGCGACACGTCGCCGTGCTTCAGGATCGCATCGAGCTGTTCGACCGTCCGTTCCGGAAGCACTTCTTCGGGCCACGCGAGATCCGCGAGCGGACCGGTGGTGGACCAGCCCGACGGGTAGCGGTCCGAAATCGCAAACGGATCGCCGAGGTACCGATACAGTTCGCGCGCGAGCACCAGGAAGCGGAAGCCGAGCGAACCGTTGGGGCGGTCTTCGACTCGCACGACCGCGACGTGCTTCCGCCCGAACGGGCACGCGAAGTGCGCAAGCGGGCACGCGACGCCGGCTGGCCGCGCGCCGAACAGCACCGCGATCCGTTCGGCCTCCGGCGTGTCGAAGCCGTCGGTCTGCGCGACGACCCGCACGCCGCGCCCGTCCGAGATCACGATCGCGTGCTGAATGCGCAGGTCGGGCGTCATGCGGTGCCCAACACTTCAGAGAGGCGAATGACGCGGTGCTCGGTTGCGGCGGCAAACACCGCCTCGCACAGCGCGACCGTTTCGAGGTTGTCGCGGGCGCCGATCTCCGGTTCGGTTCCGTTCTCGATCGCGACGAGCAGTTGCGCCATCGTGCCGACGAACGCGTCCGGAAACCACACGTCGTCCCACCGCGGCTTCAGCCACACGCCGGGGTGCCGGCGCGTGCTGAGGTCGAGCGTGCTCGGCTCGCGCGCGGGGTACTTCGGCCAGCCGATCGTGCCCTGCATCAGCCCCTCGGTGCCCTCGATCCGCCACCGGATGCCGATGTCACCCGCGACGCCCTCCTTGCTCGGACCGGTCCACACGTCGTCCCACGAGGAGGCCCGCGCGCCGTTGGCGTATTCGAGGATGTAGAGGTTGATGCCGTCGCGGTGGGGGAACTTCGTTCGCGGGTCGGGCCGCGTCGAGGCCAGCACGCGCTCAGGCGTGCCGAGCCAGTAGCGGAACGTGTCCAGGTGGTGAATCGACATCACGAACGTGGACAGTGACGGCAGCCCTTCGGCCCACGGCATCCAGTGCGGAATCGCCCGCATGTCGATCGTCGCGAGCACCGGTTCCCCGATCCACCCGCGGTTGAGAACGTCCTTTGCGGCCCGCACCGACTGGTCGAACCGCATGTTCTGGTTCACCGTGAACACGATCCCCGCGTCGGCGCACCGCTTCACGAGGTCGCGGGCCACGGCCAGCGACAGCGCGAGCGGCTTCTGCGCGAGAATGCCGCGGAGCCGACCCTTACCCAACTCGACCGCGCGCCGGATGAGGTCCGGCTGGGCGTCCGGCGGCACGGCGACGTCCAGAATCTCAACGGAGCCGTCCGCGAGCAGCGCGTCGATGGTGTCGTGGACCTTCGGTACGGCGTGCTGCTCCGCCACCTCGCGCGCGGTGTTCGCGTTGCGCGACGCGATCGCCACCGGGTTGAAGCCCGCGTTCCGGTACGCGAGGAGGTGGCAGTCACGCATGATGAAGCCGGAACCGACGCAGCCGATGCGCCAGTCCTTGCGCTTCGGGAGGACCGGCCGGTAGTTCAGACCGAGCGCGGGATCGGACGGGAGAGACATCACTTCTTCCCCAACACGAGATCGACCACCCAGCAGCCGCGGACGTGCTCGCCCGGTTGCCGGCAGTGGGAGAGGATGTCGTCGTTATCGCAACCCGCGTCCTGAAGGGCATCGGCGAGGATTGGCATCCGGTCAAAGGCACGGTCTTCGTAGATGCCGGTGGCGAGCGCCCGAACATCGGACGTAAGCCACGACGGTTCAACGGCGACAGGGCAGAAGGGATTGCCGAAGATGTCCCGAAAGATGCCGAGTTCTCGTTGATTGCCCTCTCTTGGATAAGCCCGTTCCACACCTGCTGAGGCATCCAGGATGAATCTGTTTGGGCTGAACTCCCGCCGGACCAAGCTCGCAACGGCTGAGGCGGCGACGGAATGCACTGGGGTTGTCTGAGCCATGTCAATTGCATCCACTTTCGATGCGGCAGTACAGGCACGATCTCGCTCGTCATTACTCGCATCGCCGTCTACATAGCGCTCTGCAACCTCGACGGCGAGACGGCTCCGGGGATCGTTCAGGTAATCCCAGAGCAAACGGCAAAGAGCGGCTCCATTCAACCGCACTTTGCGTTCGCTCTTCATCAGACCGCCGTAATTCCACAAGAGAAACAGATTGTCGCATGCCAGCCATTCCGCCTCGGTCATCGGTCGCCCTCAAAAGCACCTTCGACCTCGTCGAAATCAGCCAAAAGCGAGACATTCCGTAAAGTGGCAAACCGTTCGTCACCTGTCGAGGTGGTGAATCGACATCACGAACGTGGGCAGTGACGCAGTCCTTCGGCCCACGGCATCCGGTGGGAATGACGCGCATGTCGATCGT
>JAFKJJ010000025.1:0-5280 GCA_017306025.1 Planctomycetota bacterium | reverse complement strand
ATGACGCGCATGTCGATCGTCGCGAGCGCCGATCCGCTCGCGGTTCGGGGCGTCCTTCGCGACCCGCACCGCGGGGTCGGACGGGAGAGGCGTTGACATCGCGGTGTCACTCGTGCGGCGCGTCAGTGGGCCAGCACGCGCAGCTCGCGGGGCAGGGGGAAGCTCACGTCCTCTTCGCGGACCACGCGCGTCTCGACGCTCGCGCCGAACGTCTTCTTCAGATGCTCGATGCAGTCCTGAACGTGCTCCTCTGGAGCACTCGCCCCGGCCGTCACTAGGACCGTGTCGGTCGGGCGGAACCACTCGTCCCGCAACTCCGAAACGCGGTCGATCAGGTACGCGGGCCGGCCGCTCGTCCGGGCGATCTCCGCGAGCCGCTGGCTGTTCGAGCTGTTCTGGCTGCCGAGCACCAGCACCACGTCGGCCTCGGTGACGAGCTTCTTCACCGCGTCCTGACGGTTCTGCGTCGCGTAACAGATGTCGTCCTTGTTCGGCCCGGCCACCTGGGGGTATTTTCGCTTCAGCGCGTCGATGACGCTCTTCGCCTCGTCCACGCTGAGCGTCGTTTGCGTGAGAAACGCGAGCTTCGCGTCGGCCGGCAGCGCGAGCGCGTCCACGTCGGCCGCGTCCTCGACGAGCACCATGCTCGCGGGCGCCTCGCCCATCGTGCCGATGACCTCGTCGTGCCCCTCGTGGCCGATGAGGACGATGGTGTAGCCCTCGCGGGCGAACTTGATCGCCTCCTTGTGGACCTTCGTCACCAGCGGGCAGGTCGCGTCGATCGCGCGGAGGTTGCGCTCCTCGGAGTGCCGGCGGATGACCGGCGAGACGCCGTGCGCGCTGTAGAGCACCGTGGCGCCGCTCGGGACCTCGGAAATGTCGTCGACGAACACCACGCCGAGCTTCTGGAACCGCTCGACGATCGGCCGGTTGTGGACGATCTCGTGGTAGACGTACAGCGGGCTGCCGTAGAGCCGCAGCGCCGTCTCCAGCGCCTCGATCGCCATGTTCACGCCGGCGCAGAACCCCCGCGGGTTGGCGAGGATGATCTTCATGCGGTGCCTCCTGTGCTGGAGGGTATGGTACGCCGGGAGTCCCCGACGTGCCAACCGCAGACGGGAGCGCGGGGCAACGGCGGGCGCCCGAAACGACGAACGCCACCCGTTCGGGGTGGCGTCGCGTGTGCCGGTCTGCGGCGCACTTACTTCTTCACTTCGACCTTCGGGTCTTCGATGATGTGCTTGCCGTCCTTCTCGCCCGGCTTGCCGGTGACGGTGGCCTTCACGTCGGCGGTGCAGCACGACTTGTGGTACGCTTCCTTGCCGCCCTTGTCGACGAGGTAGTACTTCACGTCCTTGCCGCCTTCCTTCACGATGAGGGCGTGGCCGCACGCCTTGGTCTCGCTCAGGGCGCACTTGGTGCAGGTCAGCGTCCCTTCGAACTTCTTGGCCTCGGTCTTCTTGTCTTCCGCCTTGGCGGTGAAGGTCGAGCCGGCCAGCGTGACGGTGGCGATTCCCAGCGCCAGCGTGAGCGCGAAACGCAGCATGAGTGCAACCCTTGAATCTGTTTTCGCCGGTAGTGCTGACACCCGACGCGGGCGCCACAACCCTACCGGTCGGCGACAATATACCTATCGGTTCTGCGCGGTGCAAGAACCGACCCAAATCATTTCCGCTCGCGGCGCGAATCGGAAAATCGGCGGGACCGTTGACGCTGTTCGGGTTGCGGCATACGATGCTTTTTTCTGATCTTCCCCGGACCGTTTGGGGGAGGCCCGCGCCCCCACACCCCGTTTTGTTGGGCCGTCCCGGATGGCCGAACCGCGTTTTTCCGCCGAAGCGTTTGCCTCAGCCGTCGATCGGGTGTGCGCGCACCGCGGCCGTCCGGTCGTGGTGAAGCTCGGCGGCAGCGCGATGGAAGACCCCGCCGCGACCGACGCCTGCCTCAAGTCCGTCGCCACGCTCCACCGGCTCGGCGTGCCGGTCGTTCTGGTCCACGGCGGCGGCAAGCCGATCGACCGCGCGATGTCCGAAGCCGGCCTCGTGCCGAAGAAGGTCGCGGGCCGCCGCTACACCGACGACGCGACGCTGGCGATCGTCGTCCGGGTGCTGGAGGAGATTAACAACGACCTCGTGCGCCGGCTGGACGTCCTGTCCTCCGGTGCCGCCGAAGGCGGCGCGTGGTTCGGGTTCCCGTTCGACTCCACCATGTATCCGATCGTCGGCCGGCGCCTCCTGCTCCACGGTCTCGACGCCGAGCCGATCGAACTCGGCCGCGTCGGGACCGTCGCCCGCGTCGGGACGGACCTTCAGAACACGCTCGACAAGGGCGTGGTACCCGTCCTCCCGTCGGTCGCAGTCAGCGAGGAAGACGGCGACTGGCTGAACGTCAACGCCGACACCGCGGCCTCCGCGGTCGCGGGCGCGCTGAAGGCCGAGAAGGCCGTCTTTCTCACCGACACGCCGGGCGTCTTGCGCGACCGCTCCGACCCGAACTCGCTCGTCCCGAAGCTCACCGAGCGCGAGTGCCGCGACCTGATCGCCTCCGGCGTCATCGACGGCGGGATGGTGCCGAAGGTGGAGGCGTGCTTCGAGGCGCTCGACGCCGGCGCGGGTTCCGCCCTCATCCTCGACGGCCGCGTGCCCTTCTCGCTGCTCGACGTGTTCCTCCACGACACGTTTAAAGGCACCGCTATCACGCGGTGACGCGCTCGCCCCACGGCCCGCGGCTCACAACCATCGTCCCTTTACCCCACTCCGAACCTGAAATGACAACCGAACTGCTTTCCAGCGAGCAGATCATTGATTTGGCAAAAAAGCACCTGATCGGGAACTACACGCGGTACCCGGTGGCGCTGGTGCGGGGCAGCGGGTCGTGGGTGTGGGACGCCGAGGGCAACCGGTACCTCGACCTGTTCCCCGGTTGGGGCTGTGGGCTGCTCGGGCACTGCCCGCCGCGGGTCGTGCAGGCCGTTCAGGAACAGGTGGCGCAGCTCATCCACGTTCCGAACACGTGGTACACCGAGCCGCAGGCGCTGCTCGCGCAGGCGCTGGGCGACCGGACCGACTTCGGCGGGATGTCGTTCTTCTGCAACAGCGGCACGGAGGCGAACGAGGCCGCCATTAAACTGGCGCGACTCAACGGCCGGCCGAAGGGGAAGTACAAGATCGTGACGCTCACCGGGAGCTTCCACGGCCGCACCTACGGCTCGCTCACCGCGACCGCGCAGCCGAAGTACCACGCGGGCGTCGAGCCGATGCTGCCCGGGTTCAACTACGCCACCTTCGGCGACCTCGACAGCGTCCGTAAAGCCGTCGACGGCGAAACCTGCGCCGTGATGTTCGAGCCGATCCAGGGTGAGGGCGGGGTGAACGTGCCGCCGGCGGGGTTCGTCGAGGGCGTCCGCGCCCTGTGCGACGAACTCGGGATGTTGCTCATCCTCGACGAAGTGCAAACGGGGATGGGCCGGACGGGCAAGTGGTACGCGCACCAGCACTGGGGCGTGCGCCCGGACATCGTGACGCTGGCGAAGGCGCTCGCGGGCGGGGTGGCGATGGGCGGGCTCGTCGCGAAGCCCGAGGTGGCTGAGAAGCTGAAGCCGGGCACACACGCCGCGACGTTTGGCGGCAACCCGATCGCGGCCCGTGCCGCCCTCGCGACCATCGAAACCATCGAGCAGGAGGGGCTGCTCGACCGCGCGATTCAGATCGGCGAGCGGTTCCGCGACCGTTTCCTCGCGCTGAAGGAGCGGTGCCCGCTCGTGACCGACGTCCGCGCGAAGGGTGCGATGATCGGCGTGGAACTGAGCGTCGACGGCGCCCCGGTGGTGCAGGCGTGTCTGGAAAAGGGGCTGCTCATCAACTGCACGCACCA
The DNA here is from genome assembly GCA_017306025.1 of Planctomycetota bacterium. GTDB lineage: Bacteria > Planctomycetota > Planctomycetia > Gemmatales > Gemmataceae > Gemmata. The sequence goes on along the minus strand of JAFKJJ010000025.1, from coordinate 1,407 downwards.
GACCGTTCTGCGGTTGCTCCCGGCGCTGAACCTGACCGACGAGCAGATCGACGACGGGTGCGACATCATCGCGGACGTCCTTCTCAACCTGAAGCCCTGAACACCGTCACAAGTCGCAAGTCGTAAGGTCGTAAAGTCCCGAACAGTCCGGGCCTTCGACTTTACGACTTGCGACCTTACGACTTTCGACTCCCATGAAGCACTTCCTCAACCTCATCGACCTGACGGGCGACGAACTGGGCGCGCTGCTCGCCGAGGCGGCGCGGCTGAAGGACGCGCAGGCCCGGCGCATCCCGACGCACAGCCTGGCCGGGCGCGTCGTGGGTCTGGTGTTCGAGAAGCCGTCGCTGCGGACGCGGGTGAGCTTCGAGAGCGGCGTCGCGCAGCTCGGCGGCACGAGCCTGTACCTGCCCGGCAACGAGGTCGGGCTGGGCTGGCGCGAGAGCCTCGCGGACTTCGCCCGCACGACGAGCAACTACATTGATGCGCTGGTGCTCCGCGTGTACCAGCACGGTACACTCGACGGGCTGGCGAAGTGGTCGTCGATCCCGATCATCAACGGGCTTTCGGACTGGTCGCATCCGTGTCAGGGGCTGGCCGACCTGCTCACGGTCCGCGAGCTGTTCGGCGCGGAGAAGGGCCGCACGGTGGCGTTCGTCGGCGACGGCAACAACGTGGCGCGGTCGCTGGCGGTCGGGTGTGGCAAGTTGGGGGTGAAGTTCGTGCTCGCGTGTCCGCCGGGGTATGGGTTCGACGACACGTTCAAGGCGCAGTACCGCGAGCGGGTGTCCCCGGAGTTCCCGCGAGAAGTCGCCGACCCGTTCGCGGCCGTTCGCGACGCGGACGTGATCTATACGGACGTGTGGACGAGCATGGGTCAGGAGGCGGAGCGCGAGGAGCGGTTGCGGCGGTTCGAGGGCTTCCAGGTGAACGCGAAGCTCTTGGCAGCCGCCCCGGCGCACGCGAAGGTGTTGCACTGTCTCCCGGCGCACCGCGGCGAAGAAATCACCGACGACGTGATGGATGGCCCCGCGTGTGCCGCGTTCCAGCAGGCCGGCAACCGCCTGCACGCGCAGAAGGCCGTGCTGGAGTGGTTGCTGAAGTAAGATTCTTTAGCAGACTGGGGAAGTGAAGTGGCAATGTGAAGAATGGATGGTTTTGGCTTCACGCGCGAAATAGGGTGGCATGGGTCGATTTGATATTGGGGGAGGTGGGCTGAGTATAAGGCATCCCAGCTTCGCAAGTGCGGTTGCAACACGAAAAGTAAGAGGGTATTGGGCCCGTGAGCGATGTGGGATGGTGGAGGCGGACTTGACCTTGGGGGCTTGAGTCAAGACCGATGCCCTCCCAGTTTCGCGCACGAGGCGCATCATGTTTGCGATCAACCTTGGGGGCGAGGGTGAAGAA
>JAFKJJ010000024.1:20125-30326 GCA_017306025.1 Planctomycetota bacterium | reverse complement strand
CGCTCCTCCCCCCGGAGCCGTGCCCTCCCCGCCTCGTGCGGCGGAGGGCACGGTCATGTCGGGCGGCGTACGGCTCCGGATGCCGCGCGTCGGCGGGTTCGGCTCGTCCTTCTTGGAAGGAGCCGCCTTCTCCGGGGGCTCCTTGGCCGGTGCCGGCGGCGGAACAACTCTCGGCGGCTCGCCCTTCTTGGGCGGGTCGGCCGCAACCGCCTCCTTCGGCGGCTCCTCCTTTCGGAGCGCGAAGTATCCCGCGACGCCCATCCCGACGAGTCCGATCACCCCGAACGCGAGGGCGAGAACGACGACGAGTCGGTTGGAGGGGCGCTCGGGTGCCCGGCGCGGCGCGCGGGACCGGACCTCGGGTCGCGCCCGGGCGCGCGGCGGGGATTCGTCTTCCGGCAGTTCGTGGACCTCGAACACCTCGTCACAGGCGGTACACCAGTATCGCCCGTCCGAGCCGCGCCCGGTGCTGATGACGGCGGAACAGGCCGGACACCGGACCTTTGGGGCGCTCATGGTCGAATCCTACACGGAAGGAATGCCGAGATCACCCGTCAGAGTGTACCTGCCGAACGGATGGCACACAACATCGCGGCCCGGTCTCGCGAGCTTCGTCCGACACTTCGCGCCGTTGGTGCATTAATTCGGGTCGGATTCCGAGAGGTTTTCGGGAGCCGGTGGAGACGGAGGGATGGGTGGGAGGAAGGACGTTCCGAGCCGGACGAGGCCGGTGGCCAAAAGCGCCGCGAGCCGGCGCCGGCGCTCCTCGGGCGTCAGTTGAGACGGGCGGGTTGGTGAAGGCACGGGGCACCTCGCGGGTGAGCCCGAGCGGCCTTCGCCTCGCGACCGGCGTGCTGGCGGAATAGAGAACGGAAACGCTCCACCTGTCTACTACACCGAACGAAGACGATGTGTCGGACGAAGTGATGACCGGTTGAGTTCCGACCTCCGCACCCCCTCACCCATTAGGGAACGGACGGTTCACCTCACGCGGCGGCGGGGCGAGCGGCAGCGGCGGCAGGTTCGCGATCAGCCCGCCCCACTTCTTCGGGTCGAGCCGCGCCGCCTCGGTCAGCGCCGCGCGGGCACCGGGGACGTCGCCCGTTTGCTGAAGGACGATGCCCAGCAGCGCGTGGGCGTTGGCGTATTTCGGATCGGCGTCGATCGCCGCGCGGGCGCAGCCGAGCGCGTCGGGGTACTTGCCCTGCTGGGCGTAGGCCACGCCGATGTTGGTGGTCGCTCGGGGGTCCCTGGGGTCGTACCGGGCGGCCTCCTTCCACGCCCGGATGGCGCCGGCCACGTCCCCCCTCCTGTTCCGCGCGACCCCGAGTTCGTAGTGGGCGCGGGCGTACTTGGGGTCGAGTCGGATTGCCTCCTCGAACGCGGCAACCGCGCCGGGTACGTCCCCGCGGTCGTAGAGCGCCCACCCCAGGTCGTAACGGGCGATGGCGTCCGCGGGATCGAGCCGAACGGCCTCGCGCCACGCGGCGAGGGCGCCGTCCCGGTCCCCCCGGCCGTGCAAGGCGCACCCCAGGTTGAGCCAGACGGTCACGTTCCCCGGTCGGAGGGCCCGGGCCGCTTCGTACGGGCCGATCTCCCGGCCGTCCGCGCCGTTGAGGGTGTGCCACCGGCCGAGGACGAAGGCGAGCTCGAAGTCGGTCGGGTGCCGGGCGCGGGCCGCCGACAACACCGGGGACGGGTCCAGCTTCTGCCGCGCCATCAGCGTGGCCAGCACGCTCAGCGCGGCGGGCGCGGCGGCGGGGGCCACGTCCGCCGCCAGTCGCGCCACCGCGGCCCCGTCGGCCCACGCCGCGTCCGGCTCGTAGAGCGCCCAGTCGTCCACCGCCGCGACGAGTTCGGCCCGCACCTCGGACGCGGCGATTCGTCGCGCCGCTTCGGCCGGGTCCGTCCGCGCCAGATCCGACCCGTGCTCCGCGAACGCCCTCCGGTACTCCGGCGGGGCGGCCTCTTCGTTGAAGTGGCCCGTCCCGCCGTCTCCCGGGACCCAGAGCCACTTGCGGAACCGAATATCGTCCAGCCTCACCACGAAGGCGAGATCCGCTCGCGCCCGCTCGACTTCACCGAGCCGTTCGGGCGCGCCGCCCGCTGCCTGTTCCGCCGCCTGTGCCAGCGCCGCGCCCGCTTCCCGGAACTTGTACTGCCCGCGCAGGTCGGCCGCGAGCCTCAGGTCGGTGGCGACGGACCGCCGCGCCTGTTCCGCCTTCATCCGGCGCTCGGCCGCCCGCTCGACTTCCTCGCGCCGGCGCTCCGCCTTGCGATCCGCTTCCGCCAACTCGTCCGCCCGTTCCCGTTGGGCCGCCCGACGGTCCTCGTACCACGCGACCGTACCACCGGCCGCCAGGACCAGCGCCACCACACCCGCCAGGGCCAACTGCACCTTGCGCCGCTTGCGCTGCTCGCGGGCCTCGGCCGCGCTCACCGCCCGGTCGCGCTCGGCCGCGCGCAGGCGTCGCTCGACACCCGCCCGGTACGCCGCCACCTCTGCGGCCACGTCCTCGCCGTTGGCATAGCGGTCGGCGGGACGCGCCGCGAGGCACTTCTTCGCCACCGCGACCAGTTCCGCGTCGGCGCCGCAGGCGTCGAGTTGGGCGTGGCACCCGGCCACTTCCGCCCGCGCCGCCTTGAGGACGGTGCCCAGAGCCGTTTCGCCCAGAAACGGCGGCTTGCCGGTGAGGATCAACCGCCGCGAACGCGCCGGCGGGCGGCGCGGTTACGGCCCCGGTGCCTTCGCCGTCCGCGGCCGCCCGCCCGCCGCCCACGTCCTTGGCGAGCCCCCAGTCCATAACCAGCACCTCCCCGAAGGTGCCGACCATGACGTTGGCGGGCTTCAGGTCGCGGTGGACGATACCCCGGCTGTGGGCGAACCCGACCGTCTGGCACACCCGCTCGAAGGCGCCCAACAGCCCCGGCCGGTCGGCCCGCGTGGCGACCCTGAGCCCGTCGGCAAGGGTATGGCCCCCGATCAGTTTCATTGCCAAAAACGGGCGGCCGTCGGGCAACGCGCCCAGCGCGTAGACCGGGGGCACGCCGGGATGAGGGAGCCGGGCGGTGACCTTCGATTCGACCACGAACCGGTCGGCGTCCTGGCCGGGGTGCATGACCTTGACCGCCACCTCGCGCTCGAAGGTCGGATCGTGTGCGGCGTACACCACACCCATCCCGCCGCGGGCGATCTCACGCGACAGCACGTAACCGGGCACCGCCGGCAGTCCGGCCGGGGGGAACGGGGGCACCGGGGCCGCGCTTTGGACTCGCGTACCTTCGTCGCGGGCATCTGCGAGGGACGGGGTGTCGGACGTGACCGCGGTTCGCGCGGGGTCGGGTGCCGGGGCGACGCGTGTTCGATCGTCGGGCTGGGTCATCGGGCGACCTCCAGGAACCGTCGATGATAGCACGGCGGGCCGACCGGGATGAAGGGAAAGCCGATCCCTGCGAACCCACGCAAGCTCCGCTTGACCGCCCTTCCGACAAGCGGTACATGCCGCGATTTCAACGGGCGCAGCTTCCTTGCCTCTTGCGGGCCGTCGATCTCCCCGCCGATATTTCAACGGAGCCTTTCATGACTCGCCGGCCCATGATCCTTCTGTGCGGGGTCGTCCTGTTGGCCGGCATCGCGGTTCTGCCCGCGTGCTCGACGAACCGGCCGGACGGCCAACCCGCGACACCGGGGCGGGTGATTCAAGGAGAAGATTACAAGCCCTTCCACGCCGTGAACCCCAAGAACCCCAAGGCGTTCTTCGAGATCACCATCGACGGCAAGGCGGCGGGACGGATCGAGATGGAACTGTTCGCCGACACCTGCCCCAGGACCGCCGAAAACTTTCTGCAACTGTGCGTCGGCACCACGAGCAGGACGGGCAAGCCGTTGGCCTACAAGGGCTCGCCGTTCCACCGCGTGATCCCGGACTTCATGTGCCAGGGGGGTGACTTCACCTCCGGGGACGGACGGGGCGGCGAGTCGATCTACGGCGGCAAGTTCGACGACGAGACCTTCGAGGGCAAGGCCGGCAAGCACTTCGGCCGCGGCACCCTATCGATGGCGAACGCCGGGCCGAACACGAACGGCTCCCAATTCTTCCTCTGCACCGCCGCAACGCCACATCTCGACGGCAAGCACGTCGTGTTCGGACAGGTCGTGAAGGGTTACGACGTGGTCAAGAAGATCGAAGCCGTCGGCTCGCGCAGCGGGAAGCCGTCGGCCAAGGTCGTCATCAGCGATTGTGGAAAGGTCGAGTAGTTTTTGTGCGACGGTCCTGCGTGCGGGCCCTTGCCCCCGGCCCGCCCTTTGCTTCAATCTTCCGTTCCTAACTGCGCTCCCGGCTGACCGCAGTCGGGCGGCTGTTCACCAAGAACGGAGGCACTCATGCGCTCGATGATCCTCGCTGCCGTCGCCGTCGCCCTCGCCGGTCCGAGTTCCGCGCCCGGGGACGACAAGAAGGCGCCGCCGGTGAGCGCGGAGATGAAGGACTTCCTCAAGTACCTGGACGGGACCGAGAAGGGCGTCAACGCGGGCCTCAAGAAGTACGCCGCCGGGAAGGCGGACGTGTCGGCGATGGAGGGGATCATGGTCCGGGAGCCGAGGGTCACGAAGGTCGAGACGAAGGGCGGGGAGAGCGCGTACACGGTGGAGGTGAAGACCGGCATCCTGGAGCGCACCTACCTGATCCGCTGGAAGGACCAGAAGATCCAGAAGGTCGAACAGCTCGCCATCAAGTAGCCCGCGGGCACCTCAAACCGTGCTCCTCGCCCGCGCCCCGGTGCGCCTCGATGGTTCACCGGGGCGTTGTCGTTTCGGCTCACGTCGACAGTGGTAGCCGACCAGCGCGGGCAAACGGGAAGCGGTCCGGAACGGGTGCGCACCGCAGCGGGTTCCCACCGACTTCAGCCGGCGAGGTCGCCCATTTCTTCTTGTGCGGAAGAAAGAACTCGAAACGCTCCCCCGTAACAACGGTGAGAAGGTCTGGCCGCTATCAAACTGCACACGTAGACGAAGGCGGCCTCTTGAGATCAACGAGGGTGCGATGCCGGCGGATAAAACAACGTACGCCCCCGTCAGGGGCGGGATCCAGATCCACACAAAGGGCCACCCCCTGGCGGGGACGCTCGGGATCGTTCTCCTGGATAACGGTTCGGAGGACAAGTACCTGGTGACGGCCCAACATATCGTGGTAAACGGGCCTTCCGAATTGCTGTCGGCTGTCCAGGGCCATTTTAAAGGAGAGATCACCCACCCGCATTTGGGGAACGTGATCGCCTCGTGGAACGACTCTGTGAAGGGCGACGGCGATTTTCGATGTCCCACGGCACATCGGAAGTCTTACACCATGGGAGTCATTCATGATTTCGTCGCCGTCAAACTCTCTCCGGGTGTGGGCAACGCGATCGACAACAACATGGTCGGCTGGATCCGCGATATCGGGCGGGCCGGTCCGCCTATCAGCCAGAACGATCTGGCCACCGGGTTCCCGGTGCGGCTGAGGGGGGCTCGGACCGGCCAATCGGTCCACGGGAAGATTCTCAGCCCGAAGACGACCATAAACCACGGGAAGAGCAGCCTCGTGGACGTTATCACCATCGGGGTGTCGACGGACTTCCCTCATGCGCTTGGAACGAACCAACTGACCCAGGGCGGGGATTCGGGTGCCATCGTCGTTTCCGAGGCGGATAACCGCATGATCGGAATCCTTCAAGGTATTCTCAACAATGACACTTCTGTCTCGGTCGTACATCCCATCGAACGCGTACTCAACTACTGCATGCTCCGCTTACCATCAGCTTGATTAATCAGCGGTTCGATGCGCACCCGGACCGCGGGGCGCGGACCACAAGTGACACCACTTGCGTGCCGACCACCGGCGCGTTCCAATCTCTTCCGTGCTCGCCCTCGTCCTTTCGGCCCTGCTCGCCGCCCAACCCGGCGACACGGCTGCCCCGATCAAGTTCGACACGATCACCCTCCCGGCCGCAGTCGCCGTTTGAGGCATGAGGTCACCGGGAGCAGCGGAATAAGCTACGGTTGATCCTGCGGTTCGCACAGCTCAAGGACGTTCGGGTCGTTGGCCACGACATCCCCCCACACAAAGCGCTCCCCGACGAGGGGCACGAGGTGTGCCTCCGTCCGAAGAAATCGATGATCGAATCGAAGGCCCCCCGATCCCAATGAACAGCGTGCAGTTCGAAGAGGCGAAGGCGGGCCGCTTTACAAGTTTGGCCCGGCACCGAGCGGCCAGTAGCGCGGTGGCGAGCGCGAAGTACACGGTCCATCCGCTGCCGTTCGCGCGGGTAGACCGAGAAAAGGCCACCCGCGGATTCCCCGTTTCTTCACATTTTTAATTTATCACCGTTTTCCGTACATTCCAAAGTGTGCTATGTCTCTGAGCGGCGATCCCACAACCCGTGGGGCACCTCGTTCTCCGTTCCACTCTCCGTTCGGAAAAGGAGCCTCTCCCATGTCCGTGTCGAAGGCCCACTCGGGCCGGCGTGGCTTCACGCTAATCGAGTTGCTCGTCGTCATCGCGATCATTGCGATCCTGATCGGACTGCTGCTCCCCGCTGTCCAGAAGGTCCGCGAGGCCGCGGCCCGCATGACCTGTTCGAACAACCTCAAGCAGATCGGGCTGGCCGTGGCCAACTACGCCGGCGCCAACTCCGACAAACTGCCCCCTGCGAACTGGCGAGCCTCGAACGGCCAGAACGCGAACGGCGGAATGAACATCCTGGTCGCCCTGCTCCCGTACCTGGAACAGGACAGCGCGTACAAGTTGACGATCCAGAACACCGGCACCGGGAGCACGTGGGACGCCAGCGGGTTCAGCTCGCCCAGCGGCACGCTCCGGTCGGTGGTGATGAAGCCGTACATCTGCCCGTCGGACCCGAGCATGTCGAGTGGCTACGCGGCCAACCAGGTGAACGCTTGGGGCGGCACCTCGTACGCCGCCAACTTCCAGATGTTCGGTAAGAACCAGGTGGCGTCCAAGTTCGGCGGCAACGACTTCAACCCCAAGTTCACGATCGGCAACATTCAGGACGGGAGCTCGAACACGGTGGGGTTCACCGAGCGGTACGCCGCGTGCGGCTCGACCGGCAATCTGTGGGCGTGGCCGGGCGGCGACTGGGGTCCGAACAACTGGGGCGTGACGTTCGCGAACCAGCCGTGGGGCGGCAACTGGAACTCGCCCCCGCAGTTCCAGCCGAACCCGTGGAACACGGTCTGCGACCCGACCCGCCCGTCCACTCCGCACTCGGGCGCGTGCGTCACGGCGATGATGGACGGTAGCGTCCGCAACGTGAACGCGAGCGTGTCCCAGGCCACCTGGCAGATCGCCATCGTCCCCGACGACGGACAGGTCCTCCCGAGCGACTGGTGATCCGCGACGCGATCGAGAGAACGGAAGCGGCCCGCGGGAAGTACCCGCGGGCCGCTCGTGTTCCCGCCTCCGCTACGTCCGCGCAGCAGAATGTAACCAAAACCGGCCGATGAGCGAATTACCTGTATTTTCCGGCATTTCAGCCGCCCCACACGCTCGACTCAAAATCGAGCGCCGCAAGATGTGTGGGTTCGAGTTCCGCCTCGGCCATCTGAGCGGTTAGCCCGGACATCACGTCCGGGCTAACCGCGTTTCGCTTTTCCACCTGATCGCTCACTTCAGTTCGACGTTCCAGTAGGCGTTGTCAATAAACGACTGCCACGACTGGTATTTCTTCTGCGTGAGCTTGAGGTTCAACAGCGGGCTCCGCTTCGGCTTCTCCGGCTTGCGGATCAGCGTCATGTTCGCCTGCCGTGGGGTGCGGCCGCCCTTGCGGACGTTGCAGTCCACGCACGCGCACACGATGTTGTCCCAGGTCGTCCCGCCGCCCTGGCTCCGCGGGATCACGTGGTCCAGCGACAGTTCTGTCGTCGGGAACCGCTTGCCGCAGTACTGGCACTGGTTGTGGTCACGGGCGAAGATGTTCCGCCGGTTGAACTTCACCGTCTGCTTCGGCATCTTGTCGTAGCCGAGCAACCGGATGACCCGCGGCGAGAGGATCTCCACCGTCGGCGTCCGCACCCAATCGTCGTCCTCCTGCTTGAAGTTCGCGGCGCGGAAGGCGCTCAGCTCCGCCCACGACGCGAAGTCGTAGGTGGCGAACTGGCCGTCCTCCTGGCTCACCACTTCGGCGAGATCCTTGCACAACAGACAGAAAGCCCGGCGGACGGATATGACGTGCACGGCGGCGAACGTCTTGTTCAGCACCAACACGCTCGCGTCCAGAGCCGAGTACGAGCCGACATTCATACGCGTGCGGCCTTTCTCAGTGGGACCCCGCGGCCACCGGCCACGTGCCGGACGGTCCGCTCGTCAAGAGGAGAGGCGCGAACGGGCGATCGGGTTCATGCCGCCATCATCATACCGGCTACTTTTTCGATACCGCAAGCCCCTGCGGGCCGCGTTCGGCACGGGATTCGCGCGGCCTTCATCTCGCGCCGGCGCGCACGGCACGCGCGGAAATCTCGGCAATCTTTCTGCCGTCAGATTGGGCGTGGGTGGTATTCGGAGCGCGCCGCTCGCGGAGCGAACGGCGCAGCGCCGCTGTTGGCCCTATCGGATGAGGTCGTCTCGCTTGCCCGATGTGTAGCGCACCGCCGGGGCCGTTCTGAAGATCAGAGAGAGCGGGCGAGTCGCCATACCGACCGTGCCAGTTTCGCCTCGGAGCCGATGACGCGGAGGCGGAAGATCGACACGCGGACCCGGCCGTCGGGGGTGGTGAGGTGTCCGCGGCCGTACTTGAGTCCGGGGTAGACCAGCCCGACGTGCTCCGAGCCGGTCAGGGTCGCGTACGCCAGGATCTGGTGCAGGTCGGACGCCTCCGGGTTGGCGGTCTTCCACTTCGCGTCGAGCACCACCCGCGGCGCGCCGTTGACGCGGACCACGATATCCGGCTGGAGGTCGGTCTCGCCGAGCGAGAACCGCGGCTGCTCGTCCACTGCCCAGCCGGTACGTTCGGCGAGCGCGCGTCCGAGCGCGGCGGTCAGGTACCGCTCGAACGCGCGGCCGAGGTCGACCAGGAACGCCCCGGAGTCGGTGCCGAGCGGGTTGGCGGCGTTCAGACCGTTCAGGACGAGTCGGCACACTTCGAGGAGCGGGCGGTACGAGGCGGCGCGCGGCTCGGCCAGCGCCGCGACAAAGTCCGCGTCGGTCGCGGGCACATCGGGCACCGGCGCCAGGGGCGCCGCGGCCGCCTCCACGCGCCGGCGGATCGCTTCGGAGAGCCCGCCGCGCCGCAGCAGGGCGGACGCGGCCGCCCGCGGGACGCGGTTCCACGGCGTGTGGAGATCGAACGAGGGTTCGTTGACGTGGAACCGGTCGGGGAAGGCGCGGGCGGCGACGTCGCGCATCTGGTCGGCGGTACGGAGCTTGCCGCGGAGGAACGTGGTGACCGTCTCGGTTTCGCCGTAGCCCGCGACCAGACCGCCCCGGACCACGTCTTCGAGCCGGTCGGCGAACGCAACCGCCAGCGCCCCGAGCAGCCCGCCCGTCGGCTCAGCCGTTTCGGCGGGGTCGGGGGCCAGACCGAGCAGCATCCGGAGGTTGGGCCAGGGGATCTTGGGGGCGATCGCGTAGCGGGCGCCGGGGCCGTCGATGAACCCGACGTGTCCGCGGGCCGTCAGCCGGTACACGCGGGGTTCGTAGGTGGGGGACACCTCGATCACGTTCCGCGCGTGCCCGAGCAGGAAATCGACCTCGGCGCGCGGGAGCTTCACGGCGCGCGTGCGCCGTTCGACGAGAGCGACGGTTCGGCGGGTCACGGGTCCTTCTTCTCCTCGGCCGGGAGTCCGCGTCGGTCCGGGTTCCACAGCCGGCACCCGAACGCATCACCCGGTGGGTTGCCGGCGCGAAAGTCTTCCGAGAGATCTTCGACCTTTCGCGGCGAGTCGGCCCAGTAGAAGTATACCGCGATCCGATCCGGGAAGGTGCGGTAACCGATCGGCCGTCCGTCGAACGGGTTGAGCGGTACCGCGGGGAGGAGCGCCGGCACCAGTTCCGCGGGGTCGTGCGGCCAGCGCCCGTGCTTCAGCCGGAACCGCTCGCACGCGACGCCGGCCGCGGCCGCGAGCAGTTCGGCCCGCGCCCGTAAACCCGCCTCGGCGACGCGGTCACACGCGGGCAGTATCAGCCGCGTGAGGACGTAGCGGAACTCC
>JAFKJJ010000024.1:0-20108 GCA_017306025.1 Planctomycetota bacterium | reverse complement strand
GTGGTGGGGGAGTTTGGCGGCCTCGACGAACTTCGAACTGAGTTCGAGCGCCTTCGCGTGGTCGCCGGCCATGAGCGGCCGGTACGCCCGGAACGCCGCGTAGTGTTCCGGACCGGGGGCGTTGATGCCGGCGTACCCGAACCAGTGCTCGGCCGGGATGGTCCCGTCCGCGAGGCCGGTGAACACGCGGTGGAGCGCCCCGCGCTCGCCGCGCATCCCGATCCGGAAGAACGGCACGTCCGCCTCGGCGAGCAGTTCCGCTTGAAGTTCCGCCAGCCCCTCGGTCGGCTCGCCCCAGGCGATCACCTGCGTTGCGGTCTGCGCCGCGAGTACGGCAGCGGCGATGCGGACCAGTTGCGAGACCAGCAGGGGCTCGTCACCGATCGCGCGCGAGACCGCGAGCGCGGCCCGCGCCGCGGAGACGCCGCGGTTCGGGTTCTTGTCGAGTGCCGCGAGGTGTGCGTCGTACTGGAGCAGTGACAGCACGTGACGGCACTTCTCGAGGTGCGGAAGCGTTATCGCGATCGGGTCGGCGGGGACGACCAGCGGGAAGCCCCCGGCGCGCTTCTCGCGCAGCCGGACGGCCTCTCCGCGCACGACGTGCGTCTCGGCGGCCCGCTTGCGGAACGCGTCGATCGTGTCTTGTGGCGGCAGGCGGTTGTCGGGCCGGCGCGGCCACCCCTTCGTTGCCTCTTCGGAGTTGCGCCATTTCAGCCACTCATCGGGGACGCGTTCGGCAACGGCGAGAACCGCGGTCGCGGCGTTCTCGGCAGATGGCGGCGTGGACTTCTGCCGCTCCGCAAGGATCGCGTCGAACGTCCAGTCGGGATCGTCCGCGTCGAGCCGGGCGGTTTCGGCGCGCAACTGCCGTTCGCCCAGCCGTCCGGCCTGCCAGCGGCCGAGGAACAGTACGAGCACGATCGCGCCGGTGACGCCGAGCACCCAAAGGGCGAACTTTCGCAGCCGGCGGGACCGCGGGCGCGGCGCGGGTGGGGCGAAGTCTTCGTCCGGGTCGGTCACGGGTCGCTCCGGTCAGGTTGGTCGCTGCGGCGCTGCGGGCTCGTGCCCTTGCAGAAAGAAGACGCCCGCGCGATCGGCCGATTTCGACCCGCGGCTCGCGAATCACGGCGCCGCGCCGGGGTCGGCGGCCGGGTCCGGCTCGGGCGCGGGCGGAAGTGGCGGGAGCCCGCGCCGGTTCGGGTCGTAGAGCCGCCAGCCGAGTTCCGCTCCGCCGAGCGGGTTATTGCGCCGCTGCTTGTTGCGGTCGGTGTTCGGTCCCGGGCCGGTGCTATAGACGGTGATGCCGTCGTCGAGTTTCGCGAACCTCATCGGCTCGCCGTTGTACGGGTCGATCGGAACCGTGGGGAGCAGGTCCTTCGGCAGTTCCGCGAGGGCCGCCGGCCAGCGCCCGTGCTTCAGTCGGAACCGCTCGCACGCGATCAGGGTCGTGACCGAGAGCAGTTCCGCGCGGTATTGGAGGCTCGCTTCGATTGGCTTGCGGACCGTTGGGAGCAAGATCCCGTGAAACGGGTACCGCAGGTCGCGGTCGGCCCGGATCTCGGCTTCCACCCGTTCCGCCGCCCGCAGGCGCTCGTGTGGCGGCCCCTTCGCGGCCGCGATGAAGTCGGACATGAACCGCAAGAACCGGCGGTGGTCCTCGGGGATGAACCCGCGCCGGAGGTAAAGGGCGACGCGCCCTTCGGATGTGGGCTTCATCTCGCCCATTCGGGCCAGTGCGTCCGCGCCCAGCGCGCCGTCTTCCACGCGACCGAGGAACCGGTCGTAGACCGCCCGTTCGCCGCGGAGGCCGTTTACGAGCACCGGCTCGTCCAGCTCCGCCTCCAGTGCGACCTGCAACGCGGCCAGTTCGGGTGCCGCGTTCTGCGGGTCGGTGATTGCGAGGACGCGCACGGCCGCTTCAGCGGCCATCGTTCCGCACGCGAAGTGGACGATCGACGAGAGAAGGCTCGGCTCGTCGCCGATCGACCGCCCGGTGTTCAGAACCGCGTGCGCGGCGCGGAGTCCGCGCACCGCGTCGCCCTCCTGGGCCGCGAGGACCGCGTCGGTTCTCATCAGGTGCGCTACGCGGCGCGCCTCGATCGTCTCGTCCAACTTGATGAGTATCCCCTCGACGGTGACGACGTGGTAGCCGCGCGGGTGGAAGCGGAGCGTCAGACCGAGGTCACGGGCCGGACGGGTAGCGGCGGCGAGTTCGGCGTCCCGGGTGAGGTCTTCGAGCCGTTGGCGCCGGTTGAACGGGGGCGGTTCCGCGTCGGCCGCGGGGGCCGGTTGCCAGGTCACCCAGTCGTTCCATTCGGTCGGCATCAGGCCCCGCACGCGGCGCACGACGACCGCGGAGTTCTCGTCCTCCGACGGCGCGGCCTTCTCGCGCGCGGTCATCAGGTCGTCGAACCGCCATCCGGGGTCTTCGGCGTCGAGCCGGGTCATCTCCGCGGCGAGGGCACGCTGACCGATCGCCCGGAAGTACGCGCGGGCCGCGAACAGCGAGACGAGCAGGAGAACGAAAACGACCGGGAGCGCGAGGACCACGCGCCGGAACCACCTCCGCGCCCACGAGCGGCGGTCCGGCGAGGGCCTCTTCTCCAGCGTGCGGCCTGACGCGGGCGAGTCGGACATCGATCAAGCTCCGGGGTCGGTCACGGGCTTCAATTTGGGGCGCTTCTCGGGGCGGTCGCCGAGCAGGCGCTCGGGGGCGTAGTCGCGGAGGCGCTCCTCGCGGCCGCCGAGGTAGTCGAGCAGCAGCGGGCGAACGTGGTGGTCCCACACCGCCGACAGCTTCTCTTCGTTCAGTTCCGGCACCATGAACAGACTGTGCCCCACCTGCTTTTCCGCACCCAGGTCGCGCGCGAGGCGACGGTTCAGCTCCTCGAACAGCCTCACGACGCTCGGGCCGAAAGTGACGTCGGCCGCGTCCGACGGCGCGTGCGCCCCGAGCCACGACGCGAGGACCGCCGCGTTCGCGGGCATGTCCACGAACGAGAACCGGCGCCGGAGCGCCTGATCGAGCGCGACGGCCGAGCGGTCGAGCGGGTTCATCGTCGCCAGGAGAAACAGGTTGTCCGGTAGCTGGAACGGGCGCTTGGAGTACGGCAGCGTTACGGCCTGGTCGCGGTATTCGAGCAGGTACAGAAGTTCCCCGAAGATCCGCGGCAGGTTTCCGCGGTTCAACTCGTCGACGATGAGGACGTGCGGCTCGCTCGGGCGCGACGCGGCCTGCGCCGCGAACTGGCACAACACGCCGTCTTCGACCGGGAACGTCACCTCGCTGCGGCCGTTCACCTCGACGCCGCGGGCGCGGATACCCTCGACGAACTCCTCATAGCTGTACGCGGGGTGGAACTGCACCAGCCGGACGCACTCGGGGCGGTCGTGCGTGAGCAGCCGCGCCAGGCACCGCGCCACGTGCGTCTTCCCGGTGCCGGGCACGCCCTGCAACACGAGTTGCTTCTTCAGCCGGAGCAGACCCAGCACCCGATCGAGCCAGACTTCGGAGAGGTACGTTTCGTCGTGGAACGACGCCGGGTCGTAGGGGGCGGGCGAAGCCGGGTCGCCGGCGCGGCGCGCGAGGATCGGCCGCGGGTCGGCTTCCGCGGCGCACGCGAAGGCGGGCAGGAGGCGGTCGAACGTGAGCAGGACGTCGCCCGCGAGTTCGTCGCGGCGGAGCAGGGGGGCGTCCGGCGCGAGGCACTTGCCCACCGCGATCGTCTTGTGGACCGCCCACGCCCGCAGGTCGGCCGCGGATTTCACCGGAACGTCGGCCGCGAGGTCGTCGCCGGCCCAGAACCGGCACTCTCTGAACACGTCGCCGGTTTGCAGCGCGCGGAAGATGATCTCCGCGTGCTCCTGGATGTTGCGGCGGAACTGTTTGCCCGCCTCGCGGGCCGTGCGGCCGAGGTGGAAGCCGTACCGCACGCCGTCGGCCGCGACGCGCACGAACAGTTGCGCGTCGGAGCGCTTGTTCGCCCGCGACCGCCGGTAAAAGGTGATCCACTGCACCGGCTGATACGGCCCGGCCCGGCCGAAGTCGTTCTTGCAGATGCTCGTGACCGCGCGGCCGGGGCGCGCGTCGCACTCCAGGTCCCAGGCGTACTCGCGGTTCAGCACCGGCCGTATGTACCGCTCCGCGACCGACTCGCACAGTTCCACCAGCGGCTCGCGGAGAACGAACTGGTACCGCTCGCGGTTGTCGGTCATCCATTCCGTCGCGTTCGTTTCGGTCAGCTCCGTGAGGAAGTGGAAGCTGTCGGTACAGAACCCGCCGAAGCCCTCACACTCCGGTTCGGGTCTCGCGGCGTCGGCCACCGCGCGCACCACGTCCGCGAGTTCGAGCGGGTGAACGCGGAACCGCTCGCGCAGCACCGCGGCCACGTCGCACCACAGCCTGGCGCGGTCGGCCTCGGTGAGCGCGGACGAATACGCGTCGTCGAGGGCGGGGAGCGCCGCCTCCCAGCGCGGGTCCGGAAACGCGTCGCGGAACGCCGCGAACGCCGCCTCGAACTCGCCGCCCTCGGCCGCCGCCCGAAACCGTGCGACGCTCGCGGCCCGCTCGTCGGGCGTCGTACGGATGCGGGCCTGCAACGGCACGCGCGAGCGCACGTCGCGAACGGCCCGTGCGACGTCGTCCGCCGTCGCGGCCCACGCGAACCCGTTCGCCGCGGGCGCGGAAGGGATCTCGCGGCCGTTCGTTCGCGAAACGCGTTCGAGGAACTCGTCGATCTCCGCCGCCGTGAGGTCCGGGGCGTGTTCGCGGACGACCTCGCACCCGCGGCACACCGCGTCGAACCGTGTCCGCGCGTCGGCGGGGATGTCACGCAGCAGACCGAGCTTGAGCAGCCCGCGCTCGATCGCCGGGCACCACCGCGGCACGCGGTCCGGTTCGACGCGCGCGGCGAGCGCCGCCCACAGCCCCGGACCCGCCCCTGCGACGAAATAGGTCGCGCCCGGAGTAACACACCGGGCGAGACGGTCGGGGAGGGGGTCGGAGCCGCGGAAGAGGTGGTTCAGCGCGTGACGAAGAAATCGTGAGCGACTCGCGATGAGTCCGCCGTGAAACGACACGGGCAGAGCGGCGTCCGCGAGTTCGTGCAGGACGGCGCTGAGGGCGTCGGTCGTGGCAGTGTCGAGAAATTGGACGGTAACCGGCGCGGGCACATTTGCTGCGCGCGAGTGGTCACGCGCGGCACGGAACGCGGCGAGTAACGGACCGAGCGGCAACGTCCGTGAACGGTTCCCGAGCATCGAACTTGATCCTGACACAACCGACGATACCGGTTACGCGGATCGTATCAGATTCGGGCGGGAAAAAGAGGTAAGTTTGCGAAGGCTTTGCGGGCAACGATGTGTCACTGTGGCGGTTGAGAAGACGCTGAGAAGTTGAGGGTAGAAAAAAAGAGTCCCGCCGGAGACCGCTGCAGCGTCGCCCATTCACTGCAGTTGCCAACCGGCGGGACACTGGCATAATACGCCGGTGTGGGAGCCGGAGCAACTCTAAGTGTCCGCTTTTTCGTGGCCCATCCGTTTCGCTGTCGGCTTTTCTGACATTTGTGCTGCGCACCTGGATTTCACAGCGTTTCGCATACTGAACGCATTGTTAGAGACAACACGGTGCCGGTAAGAAAACGGAAGAAACTCGTTTTGACGCGCCAGAAGAACGCCCCAAACGCGACCTTCACAGACTTCACACTCCGTCATTTTGTTCCGGCAGTATCACTGAATGTAGCCCTTCCGCGGCACTCCGTGAGGACCGAGCCGTGTACGATGCCGTCGTGATCTCCGACATTCACCTCGGCAGCGACAACTGTCAGGCGAAGTATCTCGTTCACTTCCTCTCCGAAATCCGCCGCGGGTCGATGCGGGCGCGGCAGCTCGTCCTCAACGGCGACGTGTTCGACTCGATCGACTTCAGGCGGCTGAAGAAGCACCACTGGGGCATCCTGTCCGAGATCCGTAAGCTGTCCGACGAGATGGAGGTCGTCTGGATCAACGGGAACCACGACGGCCCCGCGGAGATCGTCTCGCACCTGCTCGGCGTCCGCTGCGACGACGAGCTCGTCGTCGAGAGCGGCGGGCGCAAGATCCTCTTCCTCCACGGCCACCGGTTCGACGAATTCATCTCCCGCTATCCGCTCATCACGTGGGTCGCGGACCGCGTTTACAACTTCCTCCAGAAGATCGACCGGTCGCACTACTTCGCGAAGCTCGCCAAGAAGAAGAGCAAGACGTTCCTGCGGTGCGCGCAGAAGATCGAGCACGACGCGGTGCGGTACGCGGCCAAGAAGGGGTGCGACGCGGTGTGTTGCGGGCACACGCACCTGCCGGTCGCGAACGCGACCGACCCGGTGCGGTACTTTAACAGCGGGTGCTGGACCGAGAAGCCGTGCCACTACCTCACCGTTCTCAACGGCGAGGTGGCGCTGTGTTCGTACACGGAAGAGGTTCCCGACGGCGTCCCGGCGGACGTTCCGCGGGACCCTTCCGGGTCGCTGCCGGCGGTCGCGTGAGTCACCGGGGCAACTCCGAGCGGTCGTCGGTCGGAACGGTGTCGGCGGCAAGAACCGGCTTTGTCGGATCGATCAGAAGCCAGGACAGTACCCCGAGGGCGTACACCCCGGCGTACATCGCGAAACACACCACGAACCCCGTTCCCTGCACGACGTCCTTTTCCGCCCCGTCGACCGTGGTCTTGATCGTGTGGGCCTCGAGGATCAGCCCGGTGACGAGGTTACCGATTGCGGCGCCGAGGTTGCCGATCATGTTCATCATCCCGGACACGATCGCGGCGTACCGGCGCCCTATGTCCTGCGCCGTGGCCCAGGACGGTCCCATGATCAGGTCGTTGGCGAACCCGACCATGATGAGACAGGTGGCGAACACCCACAAGTTGCCGCCGGTGACCGCGGCGGCGACCGCGTAGCAGCACCCGGCCAGGCCGTACCCGAGCATTCCGTACACCCGTCGGCCCCATTTACGGTCGCCGGTCCGCCGGATGTAGCGGTCGGTGAGGACGCCCCCGATCACACACCCCGCCATCCCGATCAGGAGCGGCGCCCCGCCGAGGAGCGCGAGCAAGAGCCTCCCGCCGTCGCTCTGGTTCCACTCCGGGAACTGTGACTTGAGCGTCCCCGGGAGGTAGTACATCAGGAAGTACCAGTTGAAGTTGGTGACGGTGTACATCGCGCACAGCGCCCACACGTTCCGGCTCCCGAAGATCTTCCCCCACGGCACCGGACCCTGAGACGATCCCACCGCCTTTCCCGCGTTGATCAGGTCGCGCTCGGCCGGACTTACGGCCGGGTGCTCCTCCGGTCGGTTGCGGAAGTACGCGAAGAACGCAACGCACCACGTGGCCGCCGCGCCGGCGAAAATCCACAGCGCCTGCCGCCAACTCAGTCCCGCGATCCCGACGAGTAGCACCCACACGAACGGCGTCAGTCCGCCCATCAGCCGGGCGGCCATCCAGACCATCCCCTTCGCCGAGCCGCGCCGGTCCTCGGGGAACCAGTTGTAGATCGCCTTGGAGATGTTCGGGAACGCCCCGGCCTCGCCCATGCCGAAGAGGAACTGCATCGCGACCAGCACGCCAAAGCCGATCACGACGAGTTCCGTCCCCGGCACCGTCATTCCCGCGAACGCGGTGAGCCCGACGAACAGCGAGAACCACGCCACGACGCGCAGCAGCGTCACCCGCGGACCGAACCGGTCGCCCATCCACCCGGCCGGGATCTCGAACAGCGCGTAGGCGATCTGGAACGCCACGAGGACGAGGTAGAACCGCTTCTCCGGCTGCCCGACGGCGGCCATGAGGTCGCCCTTCGCGCTGCCGTACATGGCGCGATCCAGGTAGGTGATCATCGCGAGCGAGCAGAGCAGCAACAGGACGCGGTAGCGGACGCGGGTCGGGGGACCCGCGAGCGTGGGGGGAGCGGCAGCGGTCATTGGCAGAACCAGCGTAGGAGAGCGGTAGAGTTGGACTAATGTAGCCGAGCGCGGACGAAGGCGTCAGCGAAAAACCGCGCTTCGGGAAAGCGAAAACGCGCACGGAGGCCCATTTGGGGCGGCCGTGCGCTGTGCTCCGGGGGCTACTTTCCGTCCGCGACTTGCGTCACCCCGACGCGGCCGTTCTTCTGCACCGCGACCGAGAACGTCTGCTTGTCGGCCTTGCAGTTGAGCTGGTTGCTCCACACGGGCGGCGCGTTCGGGGCCGCGGCGTCGTAGATCTCGTAGTTCTTGACGCCCGGCGTGTTCTGGAACTCGCGGAACGACTCGCCCGCGTTCAACTTCACCGGCTTGCCGCGAACCGCCTTGCCGTTCACGACCACCACTTCCTGAACGACGATCGCCTTGGCCGTGTCGTTCTTGATCGTCACCCATCCGGCCTCCGCCGACCCGACGAACGCCAGTGCGGCCACAACGGCCAGCACGAGCGCGATCAGTTTGGAACGGCGCGGGAACATGGGCAGATCACCTTGCACCGGGGCTCGACGGGTATTCTCCCCGAGTAACGCCGGTCGGTGCAAGTCTTGCGCGCGAAAACCGCGCCGACTTTCGCTCGGCGCGGTTTTCATTTTATCGGCCGCAAACTACGCCGCGGTACGAGGTTCCGGCTTGGTCTGCCGGACCGTCTGCTCGAATTCTTTCACGGCATCGACCGCAAACGGGATCGCGGGACCGGTCCAGTCGTTCATGTTCGCGGTGAACCCGGCCTTCACGCCCGCCTGGGTGACGTGCGCGAGAAGCGCGCCGCGCTGGCACAACTTCTGGGACGCGAGTTTCGCGTCGTAGTCCTGCAACCGGCGGTGCAGCTCCTGGCCGTTTACAGGAAGGTTCGGCTTCGGTGCCTCGTTCTTCGGTGCCTCGATCTTCGCGATCTCCGGTTTCGGCTCGACCTTCGGCGCTTCCTTCTTCGGCTCGGGTGCCGGCTTCGCGGGTGCGGGCTTGGCAGCGGGCAGAGCCTGCGTCTTCGGGATGGCGAAGGCGGGCATCTGCGGAACCTGGGTGATCTGCTTCTTCACCGGGTCGTAATCGACCCACTGTGCCGGCAAGCGGTAGAGGTAGCGGCCGATGCCGAACTTGACCGCGGCGCGCTTGAGGGCGTCGCTGAACGCGGCCTTGAGCCGGTCGCCGCTGTCGGGCTGCTCGCTGGGGCTGCCGACGTCGATCTTGGTGATCCACCGGTCGCCGAGCTTGATGCGCAGCTTGCACATCACGGAGCCGTCGGGCAGCAGGTCGTAGGCGTCCTCCCAGTTTTCGGGACCCACGACGTCGTCGAGCCGGTCCTGAATGAGTCGGGCGTCGATGTAGGCCATCGCGAGGCAGCGGTTGTTCTTGACCATCTGCGGCTTGAACTTCACGTCGCGCGGCTCGAACGGTACGGCGAGCGCTGCGGTGATGGCCCGAACCTGTGGGTCGCGTGGCGTCAGGGAAACCGTGTCCATCGAAACACCTCACGTGAGTGGGTTGAGTGAGGGATAGTGTACAAATGTGATTGTAGCAAATGCGATGTCCGTAGCAACGCGAACCGCCCGCGAAGCGCGGTTCGGAGGATCGCGCGGGTGCGGTCAGCGGCTCAGTTTCGTGGCACCGGGCGCGGGCACTTGACCGATCGTTGCGAGTGCTTGCGTCAGGAAGTCGGTGGCGACCTCCTGCACCTGCGTGTCGATCTTCGCGCACGCGGCGTCCCACGCGGCCTGTGGGGTGCCCGCCTTCCACGGGGCGCCGCTCACCTCGATGTACGCCTTCGCCTTCGGCTCGGTCCCGCTCGGCCGGAGACACACTTTCGCCTGCATTCCATCCGCCGCGAGCCGGAAGATGAGGAAGTTGCGAGCGGCGCGGTCGGTGGCGCCCTTGAACGGCCCCATCCGGCCCTCGGTGTTCCACAGGTCCTCGAAACTCGTCACCGGGAGCCCGCCGATCGACTTCGGCGGGTTGTTCCGCAGCGCGTCGAGCATCCGGCCCATGTTCACCTTCCCCTCCAGACCGGTGAGGACGATGTTGAGCAGCTCGTTGCGGAAGTAGCCGAACTGCCGGTTGAGGTCGTCGAGGTACTCGGGGATCGTGCGGCCCTGGCGCTTCTGGTGCAGCGCGGCCTCGGCCATCAGCAGCGCGGCGCAGGCCGAGTCCTTGTCGCGGATGCCGGCCGTCGCCAGAATCCCGTGACTTTCTTCGCTCGCGATCACAAAGTCGCTCACGCTCCCGCGGACGTCGCCGTACTGGCCGGTGGTTTCGAGCTGCCAGAGCACGTCCGCGTGGTACTTGAAGCCGACGAGGAGATCGTTAATCACCTGCGCGCCGAACTGCCGGCCGATGCGCGTGATCTGGCCGGTCGTGACCTCCGTCGTGATGACGATCGGCGACGCGGGGAGCGACCCGGCGCGGGCGAGCTGTGCCAACTTGAAGTGCGTCAAGAGGGCCGCGATCTCGTTGCCCGTCAGGAACCGGAACGGCGCGCCCCCGCCGGGGGAGCGGCTCGCGAGCCCGCCGATGCGGTCCGCGTCCGGGTCGGTGGCGATGACGAGGTCCGCGCCGCGCTCGGTCGCGAGCTTCTCGGCGCGGTCCATGCACTCGGGCACTTCCGGGTTGGGCTGCTTCGTCACGTTCGGGAACTGGCCGTCCGGGGTCGCCTGCTCCGGCACCACGATCGGCTTGAAGCCCTGCGCTTCGAGCACCTCGCCCGCGCAGAACCACCCGCACCCGTGCAGCGGGGTGAACACGACGCGGAGTTCGTCGTTTTTCGGCGCCGGGAGCACGCTCTCGTGGCGGCACAGGTCGATGAACGCCCGGTGCGGCGCGTCGTCGAGGAATTCCACCTTGCGCGCGCTCACCGCGTCCGCGAACGGGACGTACTTGATGGCGGCGACCGCCTCGACCATCTCGCTCATCAACTGGTCTTCGGGCGGCACCAACTGGCTGCCGCGCTCGTCGTAGAACTTGCTCCCGTTGTCGTCCGGCGGGTTGTGGCTGGCCGTCATGTTCAGCCCGCTATGTGCGCGGAGAAAGCGGATCGTGAACGACAGCTCCGGCGTCGGCACGTACCGCTTGCTGTCCGGCGGGAGGATGACGGGCACGACGCCGTTGGCCGCGTAGACGCCGGCCGCGTGCTGGCAGAACTCGCGGCTGGAGAGGTGCAGGACCGGGTTCGGCAGCGCGGGGTTGTACACCTTCCGCTTGTCCTCGAACTGCCGGACGTCGTACGCCAGCACGACTTTCAGCGGGGACACGCCCGGGAACCGCTGTCGCAGGTACTCGCAGTGCCCCTGGACGCTCGCGCCGAGGGTCCAGGGGTTCATGCGGTTGGGGCCGATCCCGACCGCGCCGCGGCGCCCGCCCGTGCCGAAGGGCATCACCTGATAGAAGGAGTCGAGCAGGACCGACCACGCCCCGCTCTGGCACAGCCATTCGAGTTGAGGGCGGTACGCGGTGAAGTCGGGGTGCGTGAGCCAGGTGTTGAGGTTGGCCAGCGCGCGGTCTTTGAGCGCCGGGTCGGCGTCGATACCGGCGAAGCCGTTGCGCGCCTGGGAGATGTAGTCCACGGTGAGTCCTCGCGGGGGCGGTCACGGGCGGTCGGAGGTGACTTTACCGACCGCCCGGCGCGAAGACTACCGGATTCAAGGCCCGCGGGCGGGAACTCTCAGTTCCCGGTGGTCGTGATGGTGATGGTGTGGTCCAGGTTCGGCGGGGTGCTTCCGTCTGCCGGGTTCACGAGCACCCGGATGCGGAACGTGTGGCCCGCCGGGAGCTGCGCGGCGGGGATGACGCCGGTCGCCACCCCGCCGACAACGGTTGCGTCGGTCACGAACGGGGTGGGGAAGGGCGGGTCGCCGGTGACGTCGGTCAGTTCGATCTGGTAGCGGAGGTCTCCGACGTTGACGTTCGCCGACACCCCGAGGTCTTCTCCGGGGGGTACGTCGGCGTTGGCGACCGGGCTGGTGATGTTCGGGCGGGCGACACGAACGGCCACCCGGGCCGTGACCTTGGGCTTCTTTGTCGGTTTCTTCGGGCTTTTCACTTTTGCCACGGGCAGCACCTCCTGGGGTTAGGGAGCGACCTTTGTTACCCTCAAGTCGGTCACGATTCCGTCCGCGTTGCGGACGAACACGCCGATCCCGGGGCCGAATACGGGCGGGGTGACGGGGGCGAGTTGGAGCGCACGCCGTTCGCCGATCTTGGAAGCCAGTTCGTTCGTTATCGTCCGGACCGTGACCGGCTTGAGCGCGACGCCGTCGACGCGGCCGGTGATCGCCTCCGGGCGAACCTCGATCTCCACCCGCGCGAACCGCGGGTCGGCGCCCTTTGCGCCGGGGCGCTTCCAGGGCGTTTTCTTGTGGTCCCAATCGGTCGTTCCGCTGAGCCAGTCGCCCGGCCACCAGTACAGGCCCGATCCACAGACCAGTTGCGGTTCCGCGGGGGGCGCGGGGAACTCCCCCCGCGTTCCGAACCACACGAACGATCGGTGCGCCGCCCCGCCGTCGGCCCAGGACCGTCGGCCGACGTACACCGCGACCAGCGAGTCCGGCTGTTCGCCCTGCGTGACGGCGACCGCCCCTTCCACGCGCAGCGGAAGGGGGAAGGGTGCGCCGGACAATTCGATGGCGCCGACCCCGGGGGTGAAGAACCCGTGGTAGCCGTCGTGCCGGCCGGTTCCGACGTCGTGTTCGGGGAACGGTGCCGGGGACCCGATCGGTCGGCCCTTGTCGTCGGTCAGCGCGACCGGCTCGCCCGCCTCGAACCGTTCGAGTGGCGTTTGCCGCACCACCGACGGCGCCGGCACCTCGTTCGCGAGGTCCGCGTTCACTTCGGTCCGCTCGCCGAACACCCCACCGGCCCACGCGGCGCCCGCCGCGAGGAGGGCAACCGCACCCGTCGAGAGGAGTACGCGAGACCGGCGCGATTTTTTCGCCGGCGCGGCCGGCACCGGAACGCTCTCGGCCGCCGGCGCGACCGGCAGCGGGGCGGTGACCGGCTCGCCCACGAGCCACCGCTCCAGATCCGCGGCCAGGGCTTCTGCGGTCGCGTAGCGCTCGGCGGGGAGCTTCGCCAGACACTTCCGCGTGATCGCCTCCAGTTCGGGGGGCGCGTTACGGTCCGGGACGGGCGGCACCGGCTCACAGCGGATCATCTGCACCAACTCGACCGGGTCGTCGTGACTGAAGGGGCGAAAGCCGGTGAGCAACTCGTACAGGATCACGCCGAGCGCCCAGATGTCGCACGCCGGGGTGTAGTTCGCACGGCCGCCCCGCGTCTGTTCCGGCGACATGTACTGCCGCGTGCCGAGCGGAACGAGGGTGAGCGACAGGTCCGAGTCGTCGGCGATCGGCCGGACGAGGCCGAAGTCGGCGACGAGCGGCGTTCCGTCCGTCGTGAGGAGGATGTTCAGCGGCTTGAGGTCGCGGTGGACGATGCCCTTCGCGTGCAGGTAGTGGACCGCGCGGGCCACCTGGACCATCATCCGGGCGGCCGAGCGGAGGTCGCGGCGCACCGCTTCGAGGCGGTGGTAGAGCGTCTTTCCGGCGACGAACTTCATCGTCAGGTACGGCACGCCCTGCCACGAGCCCGCGTCGTAAACGGGCACGATGTTCGCGTGTTCGAGCGCCGCGAGCGTCTTCACCTCGCGGTCGAACCGCTGTCGGAAATCGCTGTCGGTGGTCCACCCCGCGTTGATCAGCTTGAGGGCCACGACCCGGTTCAGGCCGAGTTGAATCGCCCGGAAAACGGTGCCCATGCCGCCGCCGCCGATCGCACGGACGACGCGATAGCCGGTGATCTGCGGGAGGTCGGGCGCGTCGAGGTCCGTTTCGTCGGCCGCGGGAACGTCCGTTTCGCTGGGAAGTCCGACCGGATCGGGGGCGGCCGCGTTGGCGAGTTCGGGTGCGTAAACGGCCGCGTGTCCCGCAAACGGCCCGTTCGGTTCGGGCGGGACCGCCCGACGGGCCGTTGCGGGCGCGTACGGTGTGGGTGGGGTGAGTTCCGGCTCGGCCATTGGGCGCAGCTTTATAGTGGCGGCGGCGCGTCCATCGTAACCGACAAGGGAACGCGAAGAAACACGCGAGAACACAAATCTCTTTCGCGGCGCACCCGGGCGCGGGGATGAACTCCGGCCGCCGGGCGCGCCTCTCCCCGGGCGCTGCTATCATGAACGGATCAATCCCGAACGTGATGAGACGAGGGGTCCGGTGAGCGCGCTGGAATACCGGTTCGATGTGGTCGTGGTCGGCGCCGGGCACGCGGGGACCGAGGCCGCGATGGCGGCGGCGCGCCTCGGGCTCAAGACGTGCCTGTTGTCGATGAACGCGGACGCGGTCGCGCAGATGAGCTGCAACCCGGCCATCGGGGGGGTCGCGAAGGGGCAGATCGTCCGCGAGATCGACGCCCTCGGCGGCGTGATGGGTAAGTGCATCGACGCGAGCGGCATTCAGTTTCGCGTCCTGAACGCGTCGAAGGGACCGGCGATGCACTCGCCGCGCGCCCAGGCCGACAAGAAGCTCTACCAGTTCACGATGAAGCGCTGGGTGGAGGAGCAGGAGAACCTCACGCTTCGGCAGGAATTGGTCGAGGGACTGATCCTGGAGCGCGCCGAAGAACCTACCCCCCCCGACCCCCCCTCCCTGAAGGGAAGGGGGGAGTCCGCCACCGACAATCCGTCTCGGTCCACGGCGCGCGAAGGGGTTTTCTCCCCCCCCCCTCCAGGGAGGGGGGCCGGGGGGAGTAGGTCTCCCCCGCCAGTGCGTGATCGGCGTCGTGGCCCGCGGCGACACGCGCTACCTCGCGCCGGCGGTCGTCCTCACGACGGGAACGTTTCTGAAGGCGATCATGCACACCGGCGAGGCGAAGACCGTCGGCGGTCGGGCCGGCGACTCCTCCGCCGAGAGCATGAGCGAGAGCCTCGCCGCGGCCGGGTTCGAGCTGGCCCGCTTCAAGACGGGCACGCCCTGCCGGCTCAACGGCCGCACCATCGACTTCAGTAAGTGCCAGGTGCAACCCGGCGACCCGACCCCGCGTCCGTTCAGTTTCGGTACCGAGAAGATCACCGTTCCGCAGGTGGTGTGCCACAGCACCGAGACGACGCCCGCGGTTCACGACCTTATTCGCGCGAACCTGCACCGCGCCCCCATGTACTGCGGGCAAATTAGCTCCCGCGGTCCCCGATATTGTCCCTCGATCGAGGACAAGGTGGTTCGGTTCGCCGACAAGGAGGCCCACCTCATCTTTCTCGAACCGGAAGGGCTTCACACCCGCGAGTACTACTGCAACGGCATCAGCACGAGCCTGCCGAAAGACGTGCAGGCCGAGATGCTCAAACGCATTCCCGGTCTGGAACGCGCGGAGGTGATGCGCTGGGGTTATGCGGTCGAGTACGACTACGCCCCGCCCACGCAGCTCCACCCGACGCTCGAAACCAAGCCGGTGAGCGGCCTCTACTTCGCCGGGCAGATCAACGGCACCACCGGCTACGAAGAGGCGGCAGCACAAGGACTCATGGCGGGCCTGAACGCGGCTCTCAAACTGAAGGGCGAGCCGCCGATCGTGCTCGACCGGAGCCAGGCCTACATCGGGGTTCTGATCGACGATCTCGTGACCAAGGGCGTGGACGAGCCGTACCGGATGTTCACGTCGCGGGCCGAGTACCGGCTCGTACTCCGGCACGACAACGCGGACCGGCGGCTCACGCCGATCGGCCGCCGCGTCGGCTCGGTAAGCGCGGCGGAATGGGAGCGGTATCTCAAGAAAGAGCAGGGGATCGCCGCGCTGCAGCACGCGCTGAAGACGAACCGCAGCGACGGCGACAGCCTCGCGACGTGGTTACGACGTACACTGCCGCGTGCAGCCGAGATTGCGAATGCAAGTGAGGCGCGGCACGCGGTGCAAACGGTGGAGTGGGCCGCGGTGTGCGAACGCCACCCGCCCCTACGCGAGTGGGACGCACGGCCCGAGGTGGTCGAGCAGGTGGTCTTGGAAGCCAAGTACAGCGGGTACATCGACCGACAGGCCGCGGAGGTGGAGCGCTTCCAGCGACTGGAGAACCGGCGCATTCCGCCGCACTTCGACTACGCCGCGGTTCACCAGCTCCGCCACGAAGCGCGCGAGAAGCTGAGTCGGGTACGGCCCGCCAGTTTGGGGCAGGCGAGCCGCATCAGCGGCATCACCCCGGCCGACCTCGCAATGCTGTTGCTTTATCTCGAATAGGAGGATATGGGCCGCCCGCCCGTTGGGGAGAAACCGGGTAACCGGTAACGCCCGCGGGACCGGTCGCGGTTCACCGACCCGACGGACTCGCACGACCCGCACCCCGCTCGTCCCCGTTCGCCCGCGCCCGCGGGAAATCGGAAGGGTGGCGAAAAGGTGTGGCTCGGGCGAGCTGGGCCGGTCGATGAACGGGACGACCGAGCCGGCAAGGGAGCCGGGGTCTGGTGACGGAAGGGGGCGGCGGCCGACGGTACGGGCTGACGAGGCGGGGCGAACCGGGGAAGGTGTCGCGATCGTAACAGCGGAATCTGGGCTAGGTGCGCGTTTCGCCTTAGTTCGGAAGGTTCCAGCTCATTGATCGGACAACAACACCGGGTATGATGGAGTGAGGCGTCGAAACCTCTCCAGCTTGCACCGTCATCCGAAGCTCTTCACCGTGGGTAATTCGACCGCCTTACCCTTCCTGCGTCGCCCGCCGGGTCGCGCGTAAAGCGCCCCGTTAAACGGCGCAGCCAGATGGCCTGCGTGAGTCACGGACAGATTTTTGGTCCGCCGCCCGGCTCGGTCATTTCGGCCGTGCGCGGATCTCCCCCATGCGAGCCGGCTGAGCCGGCCAGGTGGATGCGCGTATGAAGACGGTGTTCACGACCGGCGAGGCCGCAAAGATCTGCAAGGTCTCGCAGCAGACCATCATCCGCTGCTTCGACAACGGACAGCTCAAGGGCTTCCGCGTGCCGGGCAGCAAGTTCCGGCGCATCCCGCGCGAGGCGCTCTACAAGTTCATGAAGGACAACGGCATCCCGACCGACGCCCTGGAGAGCGGCAAGCGGAAGGTGCTGCTGGTGGACGACGAGCCGCAGATCGTCGAGGTCATCAACGAGGCGCTGCTGGCCGACGGCCGGTTCGAGGTGCGGATCGCCTCCAACGGGTTCGACGCGGGCATGATGGTCAAGGACTACCGCCCGGACCTCCTGATCCTCGACGTGATGCTGCCGGACATCAACGGCAAGGAAGTGTGCCACCGCGTGCGTGCCGATCCGTCGATGGAGGACGTGCGCATCATCTGCATCTCCGGCATGATCGAGGAGGACAAGGTGCAGGAGCTGAAGCTCGCCGGCGCCGACGACTTCCTCGCCAAGCCGTTCGACGTGGACCACCTGATCGAGAAGATGTGCGCCCAGTTGGAGATCGAGACCGGCGTTCTGGCCTGAACTCGGAGCGCGGAACGCGGGGTGCGGAACGACAGACAGAGTCGCTCCGGTGTCTTCACTCCGCGTTCCGAGTTCCGCACTCCGCGCTTGAGGTGTGCCCGTGTCAGGGAAGGCGGTGGGCAGGGCCGCGGTCGCGTTGCCGTGGCTGTGTCCGAACACGGACGACCTGATCCGGCTCGCCGAAGCCCCGGCGGGTCTCGCGCGTCCGTGTGAGGCCGCTCCCGCCCTGTTGGCCTTTCTGCTCCGCTTCGTTGCGCCCGCGTCCGCGCCTCACCCCGGTCTGTTCTGTCCCGCGTCGCTCGCGGTCGCCTCGCTACCCGAAACCGCCGCCGCGTATCTCGCCGCCTCCCGCGACGGATGGGTGCCCGCGTGTGAAGTCGCGAAGCGCTGCCGCGCGCTCACGGGCGGGGCCGTGAAGTTCGCCCGGCGCCTGGCGGAACACACCCGTCGGGTCTGTCCCGAACGCGCGGCCGCGGTGGCCGCATTGGCCCCGCTCGGGTGGCTCGCGGTGGCCGCGGTCGATTACGGCATCGCGGCGGAGCCGCTGCACGACCCCCACCTGCCGGCGGACGCGTCCGTACAGGCGGCCGTGTGGGGCCTCGACCAGAACGCGATCGCGCGCCGGCTGGCGAACCGGTGGCGGCTGCCGGAGTGGATCGCGTCCGCGCTCGGGAATCTGAACCTCCCGCTCACCGCCGCCAAGCCGCTCGTGCCCGACGCGGATCTGTTCGCGGTCGCGCAGTTGGCGGTCCACGAGGCGGAGCGGCGGACGCGACCGCTCGGGCTGGCGGCCGGCGCCGACCGGCCGGCCCTGCTCGCCGCGCTGAAGCTCGATCCCGCCGCCGTGGACGCCCTCTGGTCGGTTCCGTCCGCGGACGCGGAACCGCAATCGGCCCCGGCACTGGCCCCGAACCCGCACGCGGTTCCGCTGGTCGTGAACCTGCTGAAAATGGCCGGCGAGAGCCGCCGGCGCAACGGCGCGGCGCTCGTCCTCCGGCTCGAAGAGCGGGTGGACGACCTGCACCGCGCCGTCGCCGGCGTCGGGACCGAATCCGACGACCGGGCGCGGGCCGCGAAACTCGCGGCGCTGGCCGAAGTCGCGGCGGGGGCCGGGCACGAGATCAACAACCCGCTCTCGGTCATCAGCGGACAGGCGCAGCGCCTGTTCCGCACCGAACCGGACGTGCAGCGCGGCGAGTCGCTCCAGACGATCATCCGGCAGACCCAGCGCATCGCCGGGATCGTGCGCGATCTGATGCAGTTCGCCCGACCGCCGCAGCCGCAGCCGCACCGCACCGCCGCGACCGAACTTCTGACCGCGGTGCGCGACGAGCTCTCCGCGTTTGCGGGGGAGAAGGGCGTCAGGATCGAACTCGGCGCCGCGCCGGCCGCGGCACACGTCCGGTGCGATTTCGCACAGATCAGGCACGCGCTCGCGGCGGTCGTGCGCAACGGGATCGAGGCCGCGGGCGCCGGCGGGCACGTGCGCATCGGATGCGCGGACGGTGCGGACGAACTGGTCGAGTTCGTCGTCGAGGACAGCGGGCCGGGCCTGTGTGCCGCGGCGCTGGAGCACTGCTTCGACCCGTTTTACTGCGGGCGCTCGGCCGGCCGCGGGCGCGGATTGGGGCTCCCGACCGCGTGGCAGTTCGCGCGTCAAAACGGCGGCGACCTGCGGCACGAACCGACGGCCGGCGGTCCGACGCGGTTCGTGCTGAGCGTGCCGCGATCGGTCACGTTAGAGTTCCTCGACCGCCAGTCCGCCTGACCGGCCTTTCCATTTTCCCGACGCGTTGCGGGACCCGCCCGCCTCCGTTACGCTCAATCCTGCCACCGCCGAATCTCGATCCGCCGCCTCCCGAAAGGACGCCGGGTCATGCGCCGCACCGTCGCGGAGTTCGCCCGTCACGTCGTTCAGTTGCTCTACCCGAGCGCGTGTCTGATCTGCGAGGCCCGCGGGTCCGACGCCACCTCCTTCCGGCACGGTGTGTGCAACGACTGCCACCGCTCCGTGACCACCGACCCGTTCCCCGCGTGCCCGTGGTGCGCGCAGACGGTCGGGCCGCACACCGACACGTCCGGCGGGTGTGCGGAGTGCCGCGGGGTGTCGCTCGGGTTCGACGCCGCGGTCCGGCTCGGCCCGTACGCGGAGAAATTGCGCGACGCGGTGTTGCGCACGAAGGTGCTCGCCGGGGAAGGGCTGGCGGACCTGCTCGGCCGCACCTTCGCGGAGGCCCGCGGAGCGGCGATCCGGGCCGCGGGGGCCGAACTCGTCGTGCCGGTGCCGCTTCACTGGTGGAGAAAATGGCAGCGCGGTTACAACCAGTCGGAGGCCGTGGGCCGCGAGCTCGCGGCCGGCTTGGGTGCGGCGTTCGCACCGAACCTGCTGAGGCGGGTCCGGTGGACGCCACAACAGTCACAACCGACACGCGAGGCGCGTCGGGAGAACGTGCGGGGCGCGTTTCGGCTGAGCAGGGGCGCAAGGATCGGCGGCAAGACGGTACTCATCGTGGATGACGTGATGACCACGGGCAGCACGCTCGGCGAGGCGGCCCGAACGCTCCGCGCCGGCGGCGCGGGGCGCGTGGTGGTTGCGGTTCTGGCCCGCAGGTAGGCGGGTAGCAGTTCCGCGGGTCCGATCGGTAGAGCCAGGACGGCCGTTCGTGACGGGACGGGGGGTCGCACCGGACGCGGCAC
>JAFKJJ010000389.1 GCA_017306025.1 Planctomycetota bacterium | reverse complement strand
CCTACCCCGTCGCGCGGCACCGACGGCTCCGCTCCAACCCGCTCGTGCGCGAGCTGGTCCGCGAGACGGAACTCTCCCCGCGCAATCTGATCCTGCCGCTGTTCGTCCGGCCCGGCAAAGGCGTGCGCCAGGAGATCGGCTCGATGCCGGGGAACTTCCAGCTGAGCACCGACACGCTGGTCGACGAGGTCGGCGCGGCCCGCGACCTCGGCATCAAGTCGTTCATCCTGTTCGGCATCCCCGAGTACAAGGACGCGACCGGCTCCAGCGCGCTCGCGGACGAGGGGATCGTCCAGCAGGCGCTCCGCGCGCTGCGCCAGGCGCACGGGGCGAACGTGCTGCTCGTCACGGACGAGTGCTTCTGCGAGTACACCGACCACGGGCACTGCGGCATCCTGTGCGATCGGGGGGGCGTCCTCGACGTGGACAACGACGCGACGCTGCCGATCCTGGCGAAGCAGTGCGTGAGCCACGCGCGGGCCGGCGCCGACGTGATCGCCCCGAGCGGGATGATGGACGGCATGGTGCGCGCGATCCGCTCCGGGCTCGACGACGCGGGCTTCACCGACGTCCCGATCCTGAGCTACGCGGCGAAGTACGCGAGCGGGTTCTACGGCCCGTTCCGCGAGGCGGCCGAGAGCCCGCCGTCGTTCGGCGACCGCAACACCTACCAGATGGACCCGGCCAACGGCGACGAGGCGATGAAGGAGGTCGCGATCGACCTGGCCGAAGGGGCCGACATGATCATGGTGAAGCCGGCGCTGTCGTACCTGGACATCATCCGGAGGGTGAAGGAACAGTTCCGGGTGCCGGTGGCCGCGTACAACGTGAGCGGCGAGTTCGCGATGGTGAAGGCGGCCGCGGCGAAGGGGTGGATCGACGAGCGCCGCGTGACGCTCGAAATCCTCACCAGCATCCGCCGCGCGGGATCGGACATGATCCTGACGTACCACGCGCGCGACGTCGCGAAGTGGCTCCGGTCCGGCTGACCGCCGGGGCCATCAGTCGACCGTCGGCGCGCCCCGTCCGAGCCGCCGGCGGTCATGTTACAATTCGGCCGCCCACTTCCCTTGACACCTCGTTCGCCGTGCAGTTAGACTCACGCTGTTGAATTGTTCCATCTCCACGGAGCACGTTCTCTCCGGGTCCGGTAGTCGGTCGACAACAGGCTACATTCGTCTCCCATCCTCTTCTCCATTACGGCCCTGACGGCGGGGCACGGCGCTCCCGCCGCGCTTTTATTCGGCTCGTCCCAGGAGAACCCGTCATGCCCGAACGTCTCACGCGCCCCAACCGGCGCCGGCGCGGTTTCACGCTGATCGAGTTACTCGTGGTCATCGCGATCATCGCGATCCTGATCGGCCTGCTGCTGCCGGCGGTGCAGAAGGTCCGGGCCGCCGCGGCCCGCATGAGCTGCCAGAACAACCTCAAGCAGATCGCGCTGGGGTGCATCAACTACGAGTCCGCCTACGGGTACTTCCCGCGCGGCAGCAACCCCGGCGGCACCCTCGCCACCGGCGGCGGGAACATGAGCTGGCTGTTCGCCGCGGCCGGCTTCACCGAGGACAAGAACCTCTACGACGCGGTCGTGGCGTCCGGCAGTTTCGCCAACGCGGTCAGCGCGAAGATCCTTCCGGCCCGGACCAAACTCACCCGCTGCCCGGCCGACGGATTCGAGGTGGCCGACGGGAAGTACTGCAACTACGTGGGCAGCGTCGGCCCGCAGTGCAACAACCCGCCGAGCGGCTGCCCGTCCCCGTTCCAGCAGTACTGTAACGGCACGTCGGTGCCGGGCGCGGCCGGCGCCCCGCCGGCCCTCAGCCCGCCGACGTACCCGGGCTACGGACCGAGCTACAGTTGGGGCTCGAGCGTCACCGGCCTGCAAGACTTCCCGGGGATGTTCGCCCGCACCGCGGCCACCCCCGAGGCCCTCACGGTGCGGATCAGGGACGTGCTCGACGGGACCTCGAACACCCTGTTCATCGGCGAGACGCTGCCGGAGTTCTGCGAGTTCCAACGCTACGGGGACCCGACCGGGTGGCCGCTGGGGTCCAACTCGATCACCCAGGGGCAGACGATCCAGCCGATCAACTACCAGATCGAGCCGGTGCCGCTGAGCGTCCCGGCGTACGACACGTCCTGCTCGGCCGGCGCGCCGCTGTGCACGTCGGGCAACGGCGCCCACTGCCTGTCGAACTGGCACGTCACCTGGGGGTTCAAGTCGAACCACACCGGCGGGGCGAACTTCGCGTTCGTGGACGGGTCCGTCCGGTTCATCAACCAGACCATCGACCACCAGCAGTACCAGTACCTCGGCCACCGGGCCGACGGGCAACCCGTTACCGTCCCGTGACGTGAACGGAGGCGCGGATCAGACACGGGACACACTTCTCGGAGGTACGGATGGTGCGTTTCATCGCCCGCGCGTGCGGGCTGCTGGGGGTCGTGCTGGCGGCCGGGTGCGCGGGGTCCGGAACGGCCCCGGTCCCGGTGAGCGGTGAGTTGAAGCTCGACGGCAAGCCGCTCGCCGGGGCGGTGGTCACGTTCCAACCGCAGGCCCCCGGCGGTAAGGCGGCATCGGGGACGGTCGGGGCCGACGGGACGTTCCGACTTACCACCGACTCGCCCGGCGACGGGGCCGCTCCGGGAAAGTATAAGGTCGTCGTTCAGCCGCCGGCCGAGGGCGGGGCGACGCCCTTCGACCCGCCGGGCAAGGCCGCGACCAGGCCGAAGTCGGTCGGGCCGAAGGTGCCGGAGAAGTACACCCGACCGGACCAGACGCCGCTGACCCAGGAGGTACCGGCGCCGGGGCCGGTGGTGATCGACCTACAGAGCCGCTGAACGAAACGGCCGCCCGCGTTCGCGCCGCCCGCGGCACGAACGCGGGCGGTTTGCGCGCGGGTACGAGCAAAGGGCCGCGCCGTCACGCGGAGCGAACACGATTCCGGCGAACCGCGCGGGACGGGAGAAGTGCGTGAAATAAAACACCGTGACGCGGTTCCTTTTGCCACTCGCCTCGGGGCCGTCGTGGCACAATGGGGCGGCCGGTAGAGTCTTTGTTCGGCTGCTGAAGTTACCGCCGGAAGACTATGACGACGATCTCTCGAGTGCGCGTCGAGGCGGTTGATGGGCCGCCGTCCTGGCCCTGGCGAAGTACGTGGACGAGTCGGGGGACTTCGGGGTCATGCCGATCCTCGCCGACGCACTTCAAGACGCCGGTTGCGCGGACGAGCAACTCCTCGGCCACTGCCGCGGGCCGGGGCCGCACGCCCGCGGGTGCTGGGCGGTCGATCTGCTGCTCCGCGGTCGGTTCGACC
>JAFKJJ010000023.1:20159-38634 GCA_017306025.1 Planctomycetota bacterium | reverse complement strand
CGGGTCGGTGAGGTTCAGGAGCCCGCGCTCGACGAGCATCATGGCCGCGGTGTAGACGACCGGCTTGGTGATCGAGGCCATGAGGAACATGCCGTCTTTCCGGACGGGCGGGGCGTCGGGCTCCGGTCCCTGTCGGCCCGAAAAGTGCGGTGAGAGCACTTTTCCATGGCGGCCCACGATGATCGCGCCGCCCGGGACGGGCGCGTCCTTGCCCGCGGTCCATGCGTCGAGGAGGTCGTAGGCGCGGCGGAGCTGCTTGGCGTCGATGCCGATGTCTTCGGGCCTGGCGACCGGCAGGTGAGCGGAGTTCATGGCGGTTCCGACTGTGGGGAGTGTTCCGGCGAGCGCGACCGTCCCGGCACCGCGGAGTAGGTCGCGCCGGGACGGGGCCGGGTGAAACTCTTCCGACGAGAGCGGGTAGGGGTTCATGACGGGCCTCGCGATGGGCAACACGATACCCGCTTCCCGGGCCGGAAAGTAGTGCCGGGACGGAACCGCCGACCATTCGCGTCGCCCGTGCGCCCGACCGGCCCGTGGGCCGGGCCAGAAGTTGCGGAGGAACCGCGTCTCAAGTCGTTCGCCCTTGACCCAGGGACGCCTATGAACGAAACCGTTGGCAACGTCCTTCATCAAGTCGGTGCGCTCCCGTCGCTTGACAGGATGCTGCTGCTCGTCGCGGTGCTCCCGGCGACCTTCATGCTTTTAGAGTTTTCCTTCCCGGCTCGTCCGCGCCAGCCGGTGCCGCGGCGGTCGCTGGCCGTCAACCTCGCGTACTGGTTCTTCAACCCGCTTTTCATGCAGGTCGCGTCGAAACTCGCGGTGTGCCTGGTGTGCCTGGGGTTATGTCTGGTGCTCGGTTGGGAGGTGAGCGAGTCGGTCCTCGACGGGTTCGGCCCGCTCGGGGCACAGCCGCTGTGGCTCCAAGCGGTCGAGATGGTCGTCTTCGCCGACTTCGTCGATTACTGGACGCACCGCTGGTTCCACGTCACGCGGTTCTGGCGGTTCCACGCGATCCACCACAGTCCGGAGCAGATGAACTGGCTGGCGTCGGCCCGGATGCACCCGGTGAACGACTTCGTTACCCGCGTCTGCCAGGTGGTCCCGGTGATCCTGGCCGGCTTCTCGCTCAAGGCGGTGTTCCTGGTAGTGCCGTTCCTGGTGTTCTTCGTGATCGTATTGCACTCGAACCTGAACTGGGACTACGGCCCGCTCCGGTGGGTGTTCGTGAGCCCCCTGTATCACCGTTGGCATCACACCACCGACCAAGAGGGGTTGGACAAGAACTTCGCGGGCATCTTCCCGATCTGGGACGTGCTGTTCGGCACGGCGCACTTCCCACGACGCGAGCCGACGAAGTTCGGGGTGAACCACGACCCGCCGCCGGAGACGTTCCTCGGCCAGTTACTCTACCCGTTCCGCGCACTGCCGGAACCGATCCCCCCGTCTCCCTTTTCTGTTCGCGAGGGCGAACCCGCGGTTCCCCCGGCGCCTCCCTCTTCGGAGGGGGAGGCGGTGACAGACGAATCGCAACCGTCACTGGGCGGAGCCGCTTCATCGGGCCACACGCCTCCTTCTTCTTTCCCGGGGTAAGTAAGGGAGACTTCGACAGCAGGTCGAAACGGGTAGAACAACTGCCCGAGGGACGTTCCCGGCGGTGGCCCCGACCTCGTTTGTTTGTGCAGACGCTCGGGTCTGTAGCGGTTCGTGTCGCTGTCGCTTCGCGAGCGCTGAACTCGCCATTACGTCGCTCTGACACCGAGCGACCGAGGAACTATCGCCCGAGTTGCACTTGGCGGCGCTTTGCCGTGCTCCTATACCAATCCGCTCGCTGCTGGACGGGCAGTTCGTGACGCGCTTTGGCGGGTGCCGTCGGGTTTCGTCGTGCAGTTCACGAGGTGTCGCCCACAGGAGAGGGCCGACGCGAAACGAAAAAGGATACGGACAGTTTGGGATACTTGACGGGCGTATAGAATGCGGGTGTCGGCGGGGCGCCGGACTTGAGTCGGAACTGGAGAGCGGATTTTGTTATTTGCTCTCGTTTCGGCCCGCTACCCGGCAGTTTCAAGAACTGGTAGCGATCACTAAGTTGCGGTCTCGTATCAGGATCAGTTCTGCAGTCTTTCAAGGGATGGATGCGATCGAGATAATTTGTCGGGGCGGGTTGACAGTGATGAAGAGTGCTCCTAACATAATCAACGCTGAGGGACGCAAAGCGAGTGCTGAAAAGGACTTGTGGCTAAACTCGGCGGCCAGTACAGTCCGATAAGCGAGATGCTTAGTCGGATGGTTTGAGAACGGGCGGCCTGAAATGGTGGCTCGGAGTTGGGCAGGCGATCTTGGTCGGCTGCGCAGCTTGTAGCGAAGCTCTTTGACAACTTGGGTAAGCAAGTAGTTGCATCGAATGTCCGGTGCCGCTTGTCTCGGTCTGGTCCGTACGCGAGTGCGGGTCGGCGGAGGTGAGGGGTGGCGGATTGGCGACAACAAGACACGAGCCTTAGAAGCGAGAAAGGCAACATCGTCTTGCCCGCCCCGTCCCAACGGGGTGGGTGGAACTTTGCTAGCTGGAGAAGGTTCGACTTCTCGGTCTGGGTGGCGACACGCGGGGCGAGGGAGTGGAACAGTGCGGCCAAGCTAGTAAGGGCGTGTGGGGGATGTCTTGGCACCAGAAGGCGAAAGGGCGTGGAAGACTGCGAAAAGTCCGGGGGAGTTGTCAAACGAGCTTTGATCCCGGAATACCCGAGCGAACCCGGGGAACTGAAACATCTCAGTACCCGGAGGAAGAGAAAGAAACCTCGATTCCGTCAGTAGCGGCGAGCGAACGCGGAAGAGCCCAAACCACGGGGGTAACCTCGTGGGGTTGTAGGACCACGTTTAGGATCCCTGATACCTAGCGGAAACGTCTGGAACGGCGTTCCACAGAGGGTGAAAGTCCCGTACGCGACAGGTAGAGGGGCCGAGTGGTATCCTGAGTAGGACTCAACACGTGAAAGTGAGTCCGAAGCGGCGGGGTCCATCCCGCAAGGCTAAATACTCTCTGGTGACCGATAGCGAACGAGTAGCGCGAGCGAAAGATGGGAAGAACCCCGACAAGGGGAGGACACTGAACCTGAAACCACATGCCTACAAGCGGTAGGAGCCCTATGCCCGCAAGGGAAGGGGTGACTGCGTGCCTTTTGCATAATGATCCGGCGACTTACCGTAACCAGCCAGGTTAAGGGCCTCTGGCCCGCAGCCGAAGCGAAAGCGAGTCTCAAACGGGCGTCAAGTTGGGTGCGGTAGACGCGAAACCACGTGACCTACGCATGGCCAGGATGAAGTGGGGGTAACACCCCATGGAAGACCGAACTCACTAGTGTTGAAAAACTAGGGGATGAGCTGTGTGGGGGAGTGAAAGTCTAATCAAACGTGGAGATAGCTCGTTCTCTCCGAAATAACTTTAGGGTTAGCGTTCGGATAGTTGACACCGGGGGTAGAGCGACTGATTTCGAACGGGGGCCTACCCGGCTACCCGTCGAAGCCAAACTCCGAATACCGGTGTACCAGTCCGGGCAGCTAGACGGTGGGGGATAATCTTCATCGTCGAGAGGGGAACAGCCCAGATCACCCGCTAAGGTCCCAGAGTCGTGCTCAGTGCGAAAGGAAGTTGGACTCCCGAGACAGCCAGGATGTTGGCTTAGAAGCAGCCACCATTTAAACAACGCGTAATAGCGGACTGGTCGAGGAGTCCTGCGCCGATAATGAACGGGACTCAAGCACGACACCGAAGCGGTGGGTGGCAGCAATGCTACGGTAGGAGAGCGTTGCGTGTGCGGCGAAGGGGTACGGGCGACGAGCCCTGGAGCGCATGCAAGTGACTATGCCGGAATGAGTAGACGATAAAACGGGTGAGAATCCCGTTCGCCGTAAGCCTAAGGGTTCCTGGGGAAGGTAAATCCGCCCAGGGTTAGCCGGTGCCTAACGCGAGGCCGAAAGGCGTAGCGGATGGGGAGCAGGTTAATATTCCTGCGCTCCTCGTACAAGACGGGACGCCGGGTCCAGGTTGTGTAGGCTAATTAGATTGCCTCAGGGCGTTTAAGATCCCGATATCAACCGCGATCCGGCCGAGAAAACCGTACGAGAAACCGTACTAAAACCGACACAGGTAGGCGAGATGAGTATTCTAAGGCGCTCGAGAGAACTCTCGTGAAGGAACTCTGCAAATTAAACCCGTAACTTCGGGAAAAGGGTTGCCACCGTTGAGGTGGTCGCAGTGAAAAGGTTCTAGCGACTGTTTACTAAAAACACAGGTCTGTGCGAAGGCGCAAGCCGCGGTATACAGACTGACGCCTGCCCGGTGCTGGTAAGTTAAGGGAGAGGGTTATCGGGAAACCGAGAAGCTCGCAACCGAAGCTCCAGTAAACGGCGGCCGTAACTATGACGGTCCTAAGGTAGCGAAGTTCCTTGTCGGGTAAGTTCCGACCTGCATGAATGGCGTAACGACTGGAACACTGTCTCCACGAGAGACTCGGTGAAATTGTAGTTGTCGTGAAGATGCGACATACCCGCAGCTAGACGGAAAGACCCCGTGAACCTTAACTGCAGCTTGGTATTGGGTTTAGACCCGGCATGCGTAGTGTAGGTGGGAGGCTATGAACCGCGTATCTCGGTACGCGGGGAGCCGGCGATGAAACACCACCCTTGCCGTGTTTGAATTCTAACCGGTCGTTTGTCGCGACCGGGACCGTGCTAAGTGGGCAGTTTGATTGGGGCGATCTCCTCCTAAAAGGTAACGGAGGAGTGCAAAGGTACCCTCAGCCCGGTTGGCAATCGGGCATCGAGCGTAAAGGTAGAAGGGTGCTTGACTGCGAGTCCGATGGGACGAGCAGGGACGAAAGTCGGCCTTAGTGATCCGGTGGTTCCGGATGGAAGGGCCATCGCTCAACAGATAAAAGGTACTCCGGGGATAACAGGCTTATCTCCTCTGAGCGTTCATAGCGGCGAGGAGGTTTGGCACCTCGATGTCGGCTCATCACATCCTGGGGGTGGAGAAGCTCCCAAGGGTTCGGCTGTTCGCCGATGAAAGTGGTACGTGAGCTGGGTTTAGACCGTCGTGAGACAGGTCGGTCCCTATCTGCTGTGGGCGGAGGAAACTTGCGGGGCTTTCTCCCTAGTACGAGAGGACTGGGAGGGACACACCTCTGGTGTTCCAGTTGTGGCGCTAGCCGCACCGCTGGGTAGCCACGTGTGGACGGGATAAACGCTGAAGGCATATAAGCGTGAAACTTCCCCCTAGATCAGGTTTCCCGCGCGAGCGAAGGCTCCTGGTAGACCACCAGGTCGATAGGCCGGACGTGTAAGTGTGGCAACACACTCAGCCAACCGGTACTAACAGCCGAACGCTTGGCCGCATTGTTCCCTTTCTCGCTCGTGTCACACACGCCGCGATTCAACTACTTACTTACCCAAGTTGCCAACGATATACCGGCGATCCGACAGCGGACCGCCAGCAGACTGCCGGTGACCATACCCGAGCGGAAACACCCGTTCCCTTTCCGAACACGGCCGTGAAACGCTCGGGGCCGATGGTAGTGCGTCCAGCGCGAGAGTAGGTATCGCCGGCTCTTTACACGAAACCCCGCACGGCGTAAGCTGTGCGGGGTTTTTCTTTTTGAGTCATACGCGTCGTCGGTGCAGTGCTTGAGGAGGTTTGCCCGTGTTCGTCGTTTGGAGCGGGCTCGGTTTTGTCGTCATTCCGATCGTTATTATCGGGGCCGTACTCGGCGTCGCAATCGCGGAGTTCGCACCCGACATCCGATGGCCGCGAATGGTCGCCGTACTCGGAACCTCACTCGCTATTTTCGGTCTTGGGTTGATTCTCCACCGCTCACGTCCAGTTGGCTATGACGGGCGCGGGGGGCGATTCACTATGACCGAAGATCATTCCCTCTATTGGATTCCCGTCAAATATTGGTCCGCGATCGTTCTCGTCATCGGAACGATTCTTGTTTTCAAGAAATGAGCTGCTTCACGGCCGTTTCTGTTGAGCTCGCGAGCTTGTCGTACGTAGCGCGGCTTCACGGCCGCTCCAAGTCACTCGCCTTCCAGGTCGGTATCCTTGAGATCGGTAATGAGCATGTGACCCGGCTTATGCGTGATCGCGAACGGCGGTTTCGCCTGCATCACGGCCGCTTGAGGGGTCACGCCGCAGGCCCAGAATACCGGCAGCTCTCCGGCGCGGATTTCGACCGCGTCTCCGAAGTCCGGTTTGTGGACGTTTTGAATCCCGATCGCGGCCGCGTCGCCGAAATGGACCGGCGCGCCGTGCGCCCGCGGAAAGCGCGAACAGATTTGTGTCGCCTTCACGGCCTGACTCGGCGTGAGTGGCCGCATGGAAACGACCAACGGCCCGCTAAACCGCCCCGCGGACTTGCAGGCGATGTTTGTGCGGTACATGGGCACGTTCACGCTTTGCTCGATGTGCCGCACCGGCACGCTCGCGGCCAGAAGTGCGTTCTCGAACGTGAAGGAGCAACCGATCGCGAACGACACGAGATCGTCGCGCCAGTATTTCGTGATTTCGGTCGGCTCCTCCATCAGTTCGCCGTGTTTCCACACGCGATAGGCCGGTAGGTCAGTGCGGAGGTCGCTGCCCGGTGCGACCAACTCCGCCTCCGGATCGCCCGGTTCGGTCACATCGAGAACCGGGCACGGCTTCGGGTTCCTCTGGCAAAAGAGCAGAAACTCGAAGGCCCAATCTTTCGGCAGAATCACGAGATTTGCCTGAACATAACCGAGCGCGAGGCCGGGTGTCGGCCCGGTGTGCATCCCCTCACGACACGCCAGCCGAACACGCTTTCCGGTCGCCTGTGTCAAATCCGAAGGCATCACGACTCCAGTATTTCGCGAATGCGGACGAGCGGTTTCGCGTACTCGTCCCACGTTAAGCCGTCCACGGTTGCGGTCTGCTTGCCGGTGACGCCGTCCACGAGCGGCCCCTCGCGGACCATCACTTCCAGTATTTCGCGCTCGCGGTCGGGGTCGAAGAGGTCGGCCGACGGCTTTACCCCGCGAAGGACATACACCCCGGCCGCGAGCGCGTAAGCGCCCCAGTTGCTGACCCCCGCAACAATGAGGTGATCCGTCGGCACGCGGCAGTGGATCAGGTCGCCGTTGGGGATGTTCTTCACGATCGTTTCGTGTGGGATCTTCCCCATTCCGATTTCGTTTCCGCCGTCGCCGATGCCGATGGTGGCAACGTTTGCTCCCCAGTCATGTGCCAAGTCGAGTTGCGACACCGAATCGCTCGGTACCTCATCAATCAGCAAATGAGCCGGGCGGGTGTGCTCCGTCACGTCTCGTCCGCGCATTGTTCGGCACCGGCTGTCCTTCCCCGGTCCCACTCGTTCAACGAAGATGTAATGGGTCGGGCTCCAAAAGTCGCGGTAACTATTCGTCCGTTGGAATGCGGCAGTGCGATCGGGGGCTGGGGGCAATTCTTTCACCGCGCTCATCGTTCCGGCGGCAGTTAGTCCCGCTTCGAGCGCGGCCCGACCGTCTGGATCTGTGGCGAGCAGCGATGTGATCTTCAAGCCACGCAATGCCCGAGCCAAGAACACAGCACCCAATGGGCCGTCCGTTTCGTAAGCCGGCGGATCAGCCGTTGGAATGTAGAAGCCCGTAACGATTCCCGCGGTCGGTCGAGAGTGCTCCGTGAGAGATCGGCAAGCAAGCGCGAAGTCGGTCGGCCACTTGCTGAACAGATTGTCATCTGGGTCGCGGGCGAGGCCGCGGTTGCCGGGGTCGGTCTGGACCGCGGCCAGGATCGCGGCCAGCTTCTCGTCGGTGGTCATTTCGTTCGCCCCGGCGCTCACGCCCCGGGTTCGCTGTTGAGGAGGCGGGCGAAGCGGCCGCGCCAGATTTTCGGCACGTCGGCCTTCACCGCGATCGGCTCTTGCGTCGTCGGATGCAAGAACGTCAGGCTGCGCGCGTGAAGGCCGATCGAGTGACCGAAACTGTGGTCGCTGCCGTACTTGTCGTCGCCGTAGATCGGGCAGAAGCGGCTCGCGAGCTGCACCCGGAGCTGGTGCTTGCGGCCGGTGTGCGGCCGGAGTTCCAGCCAGATCAAGTTGCCGTGCCGGGCGCGCACCTGGAACAGCAGCCGCGCGAACTGCGCACCCGGCGTCTCCGGCTCGACCACTTCGACGCGGGCGTTCGGTTCGTCCTTCTTCAGCCAGTCTTCGAGTGAGCCGGTGTCCGCGGTCGCCCAGGGGACCGCAGGGGCCTTACGCCCCCCGCTCGGCTGCTCCTCGACGACCGCCCAGTACACCTTTTCGACCGCCCCCTCGCGGAACTGTTCGCTGAGTCGCGCCGCGGCCTTGCTGGTCCGCGCGAACAGCAGCGATCCGCTCACGGGTTTGTCGAGCCGGTGAACGACGCCGAGGAACACGTTGCCGGGCTTGTTGTACTTCTCTTTGAGGTACGCCTTCACGAGCCGGTCGACCGTCTCGTTCTTGCCGTCGAAGTGCGTGCTGGGCCACCCGGCCGGCTTGTTCAGCGCCAGACAGTGGTTGTCTTCGTACAGGATGTCGAGGTGATCCCCGAACGACATGCTCACATCATAGCGGAACGGGTCGGCGCGCGAAACCGGTGTCCGCTTCGAGCATGGACGCCACCGCGAGCAGATCGTCCTCGCGCCACCGCTCGCCGATCAGTTGTACCGCCAGCGGCAGCCCGTCCGCCGACCACCCGAACGGCAGCGACACGGTCGGCAGCCCGACGTAGCTCCACGGCGAGTTGAACGCCGGGTCGCCGGTCGTCTCGGCGGTCGGGGCCGGGCCGGCGGTCGCGGGGGTGATGAACGTCTTCCACGTGTCCACGAACGCCCAGTCGATCTCCTCGCGCAGCTCGCGGTAGTGGGTCATCACGTTGGCGTAGTGCGGCGCGGGCGTGTTGAAGCCGTGTTCGATCAGCGAGCGGACCTTCGGCGGGTAGTCGTCCGAGTGCCGGCGCAGCCGTTCCGTGTGGTAGGCCGCGGCCTCGACGGCCATCACGGTGGAATGAAACGGCGGCACGTCGGCGAACGCGGGCGGGAGCGGGAGTTCGGTCCACACCCAGTTCGCGGACCGCGTCCGGTCGCGGAACGCGTCAAACGCCTTCGCCATTTCGGGGCCGGCCGTCGGGG
The DNA here is from genome assembly GCA_017306025.1 of Planctomycetota bacterium. Lineage (GTDB taxonomy): Bacteria > Planctomycetota > Planctomycetia > Gemmatales > Gemmataceae > Gemmata. Next base: position 29,474 of record JAFKJJ010000023.1, on the reverse strand, counting down.
GAAAGTCGGGCAGCGCGGCGAGTTGCTTGAGCCGCTTGTAGCTCTCCTGCTTCAATTCGCCGTGGTAGTGGTACGGCGCCGGGACCGCGTCCGAATCCGTTCGCGCGAGCGGCTGGAGCAGGAGCGCCAGGTCGCGCACACAGTTGGCCATCACCCCGACGTGATCGAGGCTCGGGGCCAGTGGGAGCACCCCGTCCACGCTCACGCGGCCGTGGGTCGGTTTCAGGCTGTACACGCCGCAGTAGCTCGCGGGGCGTGTGATCGAGCCGCCCGTCTGAGAGGCGAGAGCGCCTAAACACATCCCGCACGCGACGGCCACGGCCGAGCCGCTCGAACTGCCGCCGGGCGTGTGGCTCAGGTTCCACGGGTTGCCGGTGATGGGCGGGTCGAAGCTGGCGAACGTCGTCGTGACCGTCTTGCCCATGACGATCGCGCCGGCCCGGCGCAGACGGGCCACACAGTCCGCGTCGCGGCGCGCGTAGCTGTTCGCCCACCGCTTCGACCCGCACCCGGTCGGCATGTCGAACACGTCGATAATGTCCTTCACGCCGATCGGGACGCCGTGGAGCGGCCCGCGGTACTGCCCGGCCTTCAGTTCGGCCGTGAGGCGCGCGGCCTGGTCCCGGGCGCCGTCGCGGTCGAGGTAGACCCACGCCCGCACCTGCTCCTCGTAACGGTAGAGCCGCTGGAGGCACTGTTCCAGCAGGTCGCCCGGCGAAAGTGCGCCCGTGCGGATGAACTCCGCGGCCGCGGCGATTGTCAGGGGTTCGGGCATCGTTGGTTCCGTGCGCGTGTGGGGATACTCTATTGGGGTGGGATCATTCGAAAGGGTACGCAATGGACAAGGTGAAGGTCGCGATCCTCGGCGGGTCGGGGTACACGGCCGTTGAACTGATCAAGATTCTGCTCCGGCACCCGGGCGCGGAGATCGCCGCGGTCACGTCGCGCCAGGCCGAACACATCGCCGACCTTCACCCGTCGCTGCTCGGGCGTCTCGACGTAAGGTGCGAGCCGTTCGACGCCGACGCGCTGAAGGCGAAGGGCGTTCAGGTGACGTTCGGATGCCTGCCGCACGGCACCAGCATGGAGAGCATTCCGCCGCTGCTCGAACGCGGCATCCGCGTGATCGACCTCAGCGCCGATTACCGCCTCCGCGACGCGGCCGTCTACCAGCAGTGGTACAAGGAGACGCACCACGACACGAAGAACCTGGCGCACGCGGTGTACGGTCTGCCCGAAATCTACGGCGATTACATCAACAACGCGAAGCTGGTCGCGAACCCGGGTTGCTACCCGCAAACCGCGATCCTCGGCCTTGCCCCGCTCGTCGCGAACAAGCTCATCGAACTGACGGGAATCGTGATCGACAGCAAGAGCGGCGTCTCGGGCGGCGGGCGCACCCCGAAGCTGAACTTCCACTTCCCGGAGTGCAACGAGAGCGTCTCGGCCTACGCGGTCGGCAGCCACCGGCACACGCCGGAGATCGAGCAGGCGCTCTCGGACGTCGCGGGCACGCCGGTGTCGGTGATCTTCACGCCGCACCTCATGCCGATGGACCGCGGCATCCTCAGCACGATCTACGCGACGCCCACGCGGACCGTTTCCGAGCTAGAACTGGTGGAACTCTATCGCGGCTACTTCGCGAACAAGCCGTTCGTGCGTGTCCGGACGAACCCGCCCGCCACGAAGGACACGACCGGTACGAATTTCCTCGACGTGTGCGTGAAGGCGGTGCGTGGGAAGGTGCTGGTGCTCGCGGCAGAAGACAATCTCGTGCGCGGGGCGAGTGGGGTGGCGGTGCAGAACTTCAACCGCGTGTTCGGCTTCGACGAGCGCACGGGACTCCTCTAATGGACCTGCTGTCGCAGCACGAGGCGTTCCTGCGGGCCATTTTCGACGCGCCCGCTGACGACACCCCGCGCCTCGTGTACGCGGACTTCCTTCAGGAGAACGGTGAGGAGGACCGGGCGGAGTTCATCCGCGTTTCGGTCGAATTGTCGCAGCGATACCCGAAGATACCCGGCGAAGAGGAGCTACCGGCCTACGCGGCCTTGTGCGGGCGCCGTGATGAACTGTTCGGACGGTTGAGCGCCGTTCGACCGCAACAGTTTCCGCCCGGGGCTCGATTCGTTCGCGGGTTCCTACCGCCGCACCGTTCGATCTGGATCGGCACGGCCGAACTCGCAACCCCCGACGGTCTGCGCGAACGGATGGTGAGCGGTTCGAACTGCTTTGGGGTTACCGAAGTCACCTTGAAAGGGCCGCGGCTCCTGACCGGTCACGCGTTCGATGTTCTGTTCGGCCTGCCCGCACTCGCCAAAATGACTCATCTCGACTTGAGCGGGGAACAACAACCGGTTCGCGGCGTCGAAGACGGTCCCGACGGGTTACAAATGGCGGGGTTCGAATACGTTCTCGCTCCGGTAGTGAGTGTGTTGGCCGTCGAAGCGCTCGCCCGGCATCGCGGCGTTCGGCGTATAACGTCGCTCGATCTTCGCAACAACAACCTCGACAACGACGCGGCCCGCGCGCTGGTGAAGTCGCCGTACCTCGACAACCTCAAGCGTCTGGACCTGCTCGAAGGTAACCGCTTTCGCGGCAAAGTGTGGCAGCAGGTGATCGAGCGGTTCGGCGAGGACGTCGTGGGGTGATCACCGATGGAGATGCGCTGATGAGATTTGCCGTCGCCGTGATGGCCCTTGTGCTTCCCGCGAGCGCCTTCGCCGCCGAGCCTTCGCTTTCGGCCAAAGTGGAGAAGGTCGCGCCGCCCGACGCGCTCGCCGAACCCGTTCGGAAACTCCTCGACGAGCAGGCGCTCGTCGTTCGCGACGGCGACGCGGAGGTGATGACCGTGTGGTTCCGCACGGAAATTCCGGCGAAGGCCAGCGCAGAGCAGGTCAAGAACGGGCTCACCTACCGCGAGATCCCCGAAGGGGTGCTCGTTGGGGCGGTGCGCTTTCCGGCGAAGTTCACGGACTTCCGCAAGCAGGAGATCCCCGCAGGCGTTTACACGCTGCGGTTCGCGGTGCAGCCGGACATCGGCGACCACACCGGCACCAGCCCGCACCCGGACTTCTGCCTCATGTGTCAGGCCAAAGAGGACCGGACCGCCGAACCGGTCGAGAAGAAGAAGCTGATCGAGGTGAGTAGCCTCGTGAACGAGGGCCGGCACCCGGCCGTGCTGCTCCTGTGGCCGAACAACGGCAAGGACGCGGCCGTTAAAGTGGTGAGCAAGGGGGAAGGGGTGTTCGTCGCGACGATCAAGCGCGCCGTTACGACCGAGGACGCCAAGACCACACTGGGGTTCGCGGTCACGGTCGCGGGCGTGCGCAAGGAGTAGGTTGGTGTGGTTCGGTCACTCCGCGACCGGATTCCAGATGCGGCCAGCACCGCGGGCGCCGTAGTCGAGAAGCGACGGATGTCTTTCTTGTGTTGGGCTGAAGCCCGGTCACTCCGTGACCGGACCAATCGGACTACTGCGCGCCCACGCGGGACTTACCCGGTCCGACAGTCGGGGACGTGCCCGCGGGGAACCGGAGGAACGTCGCGTCATCATCCGGCTTCGGCTCGGGGAGCTTCGGCGCGTCGAGCTTTGTCGCCGTCAGAGGCGGGTTGCCCGGCTGAGATCCGCCGTCGTGGAGGTTGTTCTCCGAGGTCAGACCCGGAACCGGAACCCCGCCCGAACTCTGGAGCAGCGTCGGCACGCCCGCGAAGTAGTTCAGCGTCACCTTGAACTCGTAGGGGGTGCCGTCCTTCGCCGGGACCTCGAACAGTAGGCCCGCGGGGGCCTGGTACACCGTGTTTTGCGTGATCGCACCCTTCGAGGGGCGCCCGCTCGGCCGGGTGAACGACACGGCCGAGCCCAGGCTGTAGAACCGGTTGTTACTGATCTCCAGATCGACCACCGAGCCGTCCACTTGAACCCCGGACTTGCCCGGCCCCTCGAACCGGCTGTTCTTGATGACGATGTACTTGTTGTCGAGCGCCCCGTAGGCGTGCGACACCACGCCCCCTTCGCACGTCGGGCCGAGCACCACCCGCACGTGGTCGAGCACCACCGGCCGGGCCGCGTCGCCGGCCACGTTCAGCAGGTAGATCCCGGTGTTCGTCACGTTGCGCACGGTCACGCCCTCGAACGCCGTGCCCGGCGCGTGCCCGCTGATCTGGACGCCCCGCTCGGCCTGCCCCTTGCCGTCGAACTCCAGGTTCCGCAGGCGCAGGCCCTCCACGCCCGACGCGTCGAACATCACCCCGCCCTTGAGCGACGGGTGCGGGTAGAACTCGATCACCGCCGGCTTCCCGTCGGCCGTGCCGGACTCGATGACCAGATCCTTGTGCCTGTTCTTGTCGAGCTTCAGCGCCGGCTCGACGATCCGCGGCTCGGCGATGACGATGGTGTCGCCGGGGGTCGCCCGCAGGAGCGCCTCGCGCAGCGTCGCGCTGGCGTTCTCTCCGCCGGCCTTCGAGACGGTGATCTTCCGGCCGCTCGCGGTGCCGTGGCTGCCGTGCCCGCCGCCGTCGTCGTCCTTCTTCTTGTTGAAGAGCGCGAAGTACGCCCCGCCCGCGACCGCCACGAGCAGGACGACGCCCCCGGCCGCGAACAGGAGCCGCTTGCTCTTGCCCGTGCCCGCGTCGCGGGCCATGTGGGCGCCGCGGCGCACGCGGGACGGCCGCTCCTCGTCGGGGACCGTCAGCTCCGACAGTTGCGGCCGGTCGGTGTCGCCCTGGCCGCTGCGGGTCTCCAGCGTGGCCCAGACCGCGGGTTCCGCCTGGGCCGCGGTCGCGGCCGCGACGGGTCCCGGGGTGGTGCCGGAGGCGATCGTCGTCGGCATGCCGGAGAACGTCAGCGGGCCGGACGGCAGCGTGCGCATCATGCCGCCCACCATCGAGGGCAGGGCGGACGACCGGGCGGCCCGTTCCCCGGCGACCGCGGGGGAGAGCGTCGGCATCTCGCGGTCGGCCGGCGGCGGGATCGGCGTGGACATCCACCCCGACAACGCGGCCATCACCTCGGCCGGCGTCTGGTACCGGTCGGCCGGGTTCTTCGCCATCATCTTCTCGACCACCGCCGCGATCTCATCGGGCACCTCGGGGCGGAGCAACCTGAGCGACCGCGGGGTGCGGTTCTGGTGCCAGATCAGCTTCTGCGCCACCGACCCCTCGGGGAACAGGGCGCTGCCGGTCAAGAGGAAGTAGAAGGTGGCGCCCAGCGAGTAGATGTCGGCCCGGATGTCGACCGTGTGGCTGTCCAGGGCCTGTTCGGGGGCGAGGTAGTCGGCCGTGCCCAGCACGTTCTCGTCGTTCTGCCGGGTCAGGTTGTCTTCGGTGTCCTGGGTGAGCCGGGCCAGCCCCAGGTCGAGGATCTTCACCACGCCGGAGCGGTCGATCAGGATGTTCCCGGGCTTGATGTCGCGGTGGATCAGGCCGATCTCGTGGGCGTGCTGGAGCCCGACCGCGGCGCCGTAGACGTAGTGGCAGGCGCGGAGCACGTCGAGCGGCCCGAACTTCTTCACCAGGTCCTGCAGGTTGGTGCCGTCCACCCACTCCATGACGAGGAAGTGCAGGTTGTCGTCCTGGTCGATGTCGTAGGCGCGGACGATGTTCGGGTGGTCGACGGCGGCGGCGGCCTTGGCCTCGCGGAAGAACCGCTCGAGGCTGGCCTTGTCCTCGGCCTTGGGCAGCGGCAGCACCTTCACCGCCACGCGGCGGCGCATCAGCTTGTGTTCGCACAGGAACACGGTACCCATCCCGCCCGAGCCGAGCTTCTCCAGAACCTTGTACTTGCCCAGGCTGAACCGCTTGTACTTTCCCTGCAGGAGCTGTTCGGCCTGGAAGTAGGTCAGGAGCCCGTCGCGGACGAGGAACTGGGCGAACTTGTTGGAGTCGGCGGGGAAGGTCGAGGAGTCGCGCAGCTTCTGGACGTAGGTGCGCAGGCGCGGCTCTTCAACGAGGGCGCTCTTCTGGAGCAGGTCCAGCAGCTCGTCCGCGGTGGTCGGTGCGGGCATGGGACATCTCCGGTGCGAGACCGGGGCGGAGGCGAGCGAACCGCAGCCCGGCCGCGGAGCGCCGCGCGCGGGCTGCGAACTGAGCCGGGGTCGGGAACGCCCTAAGTATACAGTACGGCGGAAATCGGAGCGACGGATTCTCGGTTCGGGCGCGAACCGGGCCGACCGTACTGATCGGGGAGAACGTTCGGGCGAATTACGGCGCGCTGGTCACCTTGAGGTTGACGTCCGTCTTGGCCGCGGTGTGTCCGCGGACGACGACCCGGACGGCCGTGTTTTCCGGCACGTCCACCGAGAAACTGTCCGTCTTTCCCTTCTTGCTGCCGATCGCCTTCGTCGCCTCCGTTGTGAGCATCGCGTCCTCGTCCTTGATGTCGGCGCCCTTGAAGACGAGAACGGCCACGTCGCCGTCGGACGACGAGAACTCGACGGTCATCTTCATGGCCTTTTTCTGGGCGGGGACGTCGAGGGACCGCGCGCCCACCTCCTTGTCGAGCGTGAGCGTCTTGTTCTCGCTGAGCGGCTTGCTGCCGCAGCCGGCGGCCGCGAGCAGCACCAGCGCCGGCACGATCAGAAGCGGGCGGAGACGCATGGGCAACCTTTCAAGTAGTGGGCAGAGGACAGAGCCACAGAAGGACAGAGGACAGAGGACAGAAACAGACAGAGGGTTGGCGCTTTTTCTGATCTCTGCCCACTGCCCACTGCCCACTGCCCTCTGGGTGTCATTCGAGCTTCTTGAACAGCCCGTCGAGCATCTTACGGGCGACCCCGATCGCGGTCGCCGGGACGAACACGTTGGCGGTGGCGGTGTCGCCCTTGAGCGTGACCGCGACCCCGACGTACGACGGCTCGCCCTTGAGCGGCTTCACCTGCCCGAGCCGCGGGAAGCCGGGCACGACGCCCTCCATCGACCGCGCGGTGTCGAGGAGGGTGGTCAGGGTCTGGCCGGTCTCCATGAGCGTCATCAGGCTGGCGTCGGGCGGCAGGTTCTTGCGGGTGAGCTTGTAGCCGTCGGTGGCGGACACCGGCTTCTTGCCGCCGAGGTACTGGTCGAGCGCGCCGGCGGCCGCGTCCCAGTCCTTCGCCGTCGCCTCCACCACGGTCTTGCCGTCGGTCCCGATCCAGACGGTCATCTTCTCCGCCATCGTGCTCTTGATCTGCGCCAGCGTGGTGTCCCGTACCCCCTCGGGTAGGTCCTTCACGGTCGCCTCGAAGTCGAACGCGAGCCGGACCTCGGTGAACGTGAAGTTCTGGTGCGTTTTCGCGTCCGCCTTGACCTTCGGCGCGTCCTTGAGGACGACGTTGTGGACCCGCCCGCCGGCGGCCATCGCCTCGTAGCACCCGACGATCGCCGCCGCGGCCTTCTTCGGGTCGGTGAACGCCGCGACGGTCAGCGCCACGTGCGGCTCGCCGGTCGCGGACACCTCGCCCAGCGGTCCGGCCGCCAGCAGGTCCTTCTGCCGCTTGTCGACGGCCGCGTTGCCCTTCTCGTCGTCGTCGGCCGGGGCGAACTCCGGGTTGAGCCCGCGCATGGCCTCGTGGAACTTCTTGCCGAACTTCGTCCCGCCGTACTGGTGCATCCCGGCCGGGAGCTTGCCGACGTCGGCCAGCGGGCCGGGCTGTTCGGCCTTGAGCACCTTCACGGAGGTGGTGTCCTCGGCGAACTGCGCCTGCAGCCGGAGGTTCAGCCCCTCGGGGCGGAACTCGACCGCGGCCACGACCCCGCGGGCGTCCTCGACCGCCTGGAACGCGCCCTGGATCAGCGTCTTGGCGGCCTCGAGCTGCTTCTTGCTCATGCCGGGGATCATCCCGCCCATCGCGGCCTGCTGGATGGCGAAGTCGATCAGCCCCCGGAACGCCCGGATCTTGTCGCCGTAGAGGTCGTTGATGACGTCGAGGTTGACGTAGGCCGAGACGTCGGCGGTCACGAACGACCTGGCGAGTTCGGGCGGCATCGCGGCCGTCGTGGCCCTCGTGTACTTGCCGGCGTAGACGTCGGCGGTGCCCCGGTCGGGGGTGATCGCGACGTACTCCTTCAGGTCGACCAGGAAGACCGGGTGGTCGTCGCCGAGCAGGTTCAGCTTGGCCTCGTCCACGCCGTTCTTGCCGCTCTCGAACGTCTTCCGCTCGTCGGCGGTGAGGAACGTCTCGCGGAACTCCTTGTAGCCGGTGACCGGCACCAGCAGCGAGACGGTGGGGGCGTTCTCGAACAGGCTGGCGATGTCGTTGACGACGAAGAACACGCGGCCGTCTTTGGGCACGGCGGTGAGCTTGCGGTCGGCGAGCAGCTCCTTCAGCGCGGCGTCGAACTGTTTGGCGGCGGCCTCGGCGTCGTCGGGCACGGCGGACTTGAGCAGGGCGGTGAGCCGGTCGCGGGCGGTGCCGAGGCCGTTGACCTGCACGACGACGGGCGCCTTGGCCGGGAACGGGAAGGTCATCGCCTTGCCGGCCTCGCCGGGGACCGGTGCCGCGGCGCGGGAATCGGGGGCGAGCGCCGCGAACGCGGCGAGCGCGAGTGCCGCGAGCGCGGCGCGAACGAGCAGGGACATGAGGTGACCTCGTGGCGCGCGGGGCACCGCCCCGCGATGCGCCCATCTTAACGGGACGTGAGAACAGGGGACAGAGGGGGGGAGGAGGAGAGCGTGAGCGCGAAGAAAGGCAGGGAGCGCAAGGTGGCGAAGACGAGGGGTGAGGACCGGCCGTCGGATGTGAGATTCTGATCCGTTGCCGCTCCTCGCACCCGCACCCGCACTTCGCTTATGACACCTCGTCCTTCGTCTCCTCGATTTCGGGGGGCTCCTGCGTTTCGAGCTTGAACGGCTGCCACACGTGCGGGCGGGCCAGCGGTTCGATGTGGAGCACCTCCTCGCCGTTCTGGAAGACGCGGACGCTCCCGCTCGACTGGCTGACCGCGAACGCGACCGCCGACGTCTGCTTGCTGACCCCGGCCGCGGCCATGTGCCGGCTCCCGAACCCCTTCCGCACGTTCACGCCGTCGCCGCGGGCGCCCAGGTGCAGGCACGCGGCCTCCGCGATCCCGTCCCGGCCGATCAGGATCGCGCCGTCGAGCTTGGCGATCTCCTTGATCTGCTCGCGCACGTCCCGCTTGCGCACGTCCCGCTCGGCCCGCGAGTACCCGCGGAACGGGTTGAAGTTCTGGAACCGCGACAGGCTCAGCACCTTCCGCGTGTCGCCCACGACGAGGATCGTGCCGATCGGTTGCCCCTCGCGGCCCTCGCGGCCGATCTCGGTCGCCAGGTGGACCACCGCCCGCAGCACGTCGATCGGGGCCGCGTCGCCCAGCACCCGG
>JAFKJJ010000023.1:0-20117 GCA_017306025.1 Planctomycetota bacterium | reverse complement strand
GTCCACCGGCTCGGGCGCGTCCTCCTCGGAACTGGCGATGCCGTTGTAAAGCGCCACGACGTGCGCCCCGGGCTGGAGCGTTTCGTCCGTGACGGCCTTGAGCAGCGCCGCGTTCATCCGCTCCTGGGTGGGGAGCGGTTCGGCGTCGAGGTCGATCACGGTCCAGTCGGGGTTCTCGCGGAGCGACCGGGTGAGGGCCGGGTTCTCGGCCGCGACGAACAGCTTGCACCCGGTGAGCATGCGGCCCACCTCGTCCCAGTCGATGGGCGTCTCGGTGAGCAAGAGCACGCCGTCGGCCGGCAGACTCTTCACGAGGTCGCGGGCCGCCTGGAGCAGCGCGACGGTCTGGCTGGGCAAACTCATAAGTTCGGAAACGTTGGCGAGCGGCAGCGCGGACGCGCCTCGCGACCGGTCACGGAGCTACGCCGCGTCGGGCCACGGGAGACGGTGAGTGGCCGTGAAGTAGCGGTCGGTTGCCGAGGGTCGCGGGGCAACTTGCCCCACTGTAGATCAGTTCACATTCGAGGCCAACCGCGTATCGGAGAAAAACTGAGGAAAACCCGCCCTTGTCCCTCCGCGTACCCGCGCCGGACAATACGGTGTCACGCGCCCGCACCGCACGGAGCCTCCCGCATGCTCGAATCCATATTGGACACCGTCGGCCGGACGCCGCTGGTGCTCCTCGGCCGGCTCACCGAGGGGCTCCAGGCGAAGGTCGCGGTGAAGGTCGAGTTCGCCAACCCCGGCGGCAGCGTGAAGGACCGCGTGGCGCTGGCGATGATCGCCGACGCCGAGCAGCGCGGCCTCTTGCGCGCCGGCGGCACCATTATCGAGGCGACCGCCGGGAACACCGGCGTGGGCCTGGCGATGGTCGCGGCCGTGAAGGGCTACCGCTGTATCTTCGTGCTGCCGGACAAGATGTCGCAGGAGAAGATTTCGCTCCTGAAGGCGTACGGGGCCGAGGTCGTCATCACCCCGACGGCCGTCGCGCCGGACTCGCCCGAGAGCTACAACGGCGTCGCGGACCGGCTGGCGCGCGAGATCCCCGGCGCGTGGCGCCCCAACCAGTTCACCAACGCCGCGAACCCGGAGGTCCACTACCGCACCACCGGTCCGGAGATCTGGGAGCAGACGAAGGGGAAGGTGACGGTGTTCGTCGCGGGGGTCGGCACCGGCGGCACCGTCAGCGGCGTCGGGAAGTACCTGAAGGAGATGAACCCGAACGTCAAGATCGTCGGGGCCGACCCGGAGGGCTCGGTGCTGTCGGGCGGGTCGCCGAAGCCGTGGAAGGTGGAGGGCATCGGCGAGGACTTCGTTCCGAAGACGTTTTCGAGCAAGTACGTCGACGACTGGGTCCGCGTGGGCGACGCGGAGTCGTTCCACGTCGCGCGGGAGCTGGCGCGCCGGGAGGGGATGCTGCTCGGCGGGAGCACCGGAACGAACGTGGCCGCGGCGCTGCGCTACGCCCGGCGGCTGGGGCCGGGGCAACTGGTGGTCGCGCTGGGCTGCGACACCGGCCGCAACTACCTGAGCAAGTTCTTCGACGACGGCTGGCTGGCCGCGAACGGCCTCATGTTCACGGAGCCCCCGGTACACTCGGTCGGCGATCTGATCAAGAAACGCGGCGCCCGCAAATTGGTGACGATCCCCCCGGACGCGACCGCGGAACAGGCGATCGGGTTGATGGAAGCGACCGGCATCTCGCAGTTGCCGGTGATGGACGCGGGCAAGTCGGTCGGCAGCGTTCAGGAGGTCACGCTCGCCCGCGTGCTCCACGACGGCAAAGATCCGTCGCAGGTGGTCATCGGCGAGGTGATGGCCCGCCCGCTGCCGACGCTCGATGTTATCACGCACCTGGACGAAGCCTACCGGCTCCTGCTGGCCGGTTACACGGGCGTGCTGGCGACGCAGGACGGCGCGGTGGTGGACATCGTCACGCGCATCGACCTGATTCACTACTGGGACCAGACCCGCGGGAAGAAGTGACCGCGAAGGAGGAGATGATGCCGCTTTCCGATACCGACTGGACCGACGGGGCACGCGATCCGCGGGCTTTTTTGCAGGGGTGGGCCGCGACGGTCGCCGACGCACTCAACGGGCAACTCGCCGCAGACGGCCGGTTCGTGGCGGAGGTCGAGTGCCACACGCGCGAGGCGGCGGGTGCCGTTGCGCCCCCCGGCGCGCATCCGGCCGGCGCGCCGACGCACACCGCCCCGGCCCGCTTCACCGACCGCTTCGGGGTGAACGTTGTTGACACCGACGGCGCGCGGGCGGTCGCCGCAGTCGTGCTGTTCGCCACGCCCGACAACAAGAGCGACTCCGACGCGGCGCTCGCGTTCGCGGTGCGGGCTGCCGGGTTCATGTCGGCCGGAATCGGGGTGGTGGTCGTGGACGCGCTGCCCGGCCCGCCGTCGTGGGCCACGCACCTTCACAGCCTCACGGGCGTTTATCCGATCGCGCGGCGGCCGCGGGGCGGCGAGGCGCCGGTCCTCGTCGTTCACCCCGCGGTGACGGACGGCGCCGGTCAGTTCGCGGTGTGGCACCACGGCGTCGTGAAGGGCTTCCCGCTCCCGACCGTGTCCGTGCCGGTGCGCGGCGGACCGCACCCGAAGCTCGACCTGGAAGCGACGTACCTGGACGCGTGCCAGCGCGGCCGAACGGCCGAATAACGCGGAGTTGCCCCATGCCTCGTACCGCCTTCGCCCTCGTGTTCGCGTGTTGCGCCGGCCACCTCGCTTCGGGCGCGCCGCCCGCGGCGGGGTACACCGCGAAGGTGACCGTCGGCGGTCCCACGCGGCTCGACTGGACGTTCGCGGTCGCCACCGAGAGCCTCGCGGACCCGCCCGCGAAGTTCACCGGCGACGGGTTCGACTCCGCGAAGCAGACCTACGAACTCTTCGTTCCCGAGCGCAAGGACCCGAAGAAACCGGCCCCCGCGATCCTCTTCGTCTCGGCGGGCGATGAACCCTCCGGCTGGAAGTCGTTCGAGAAGACGTGCAAGGACGGCGGGTTCGTGTTCATCGGCGTCCGCGGGGCGGGGAACAACGTCCCGCCGCCGAAGCGCGTGCGAATTGTGCTCGACTGCTACGACGACGTGCGCAAGCAGATCCCGCTCGACCCGGACCGCACGTACATCTCCGGCTTCTCGGGCGGCGCCCGGATCGCGTGCGCGGTCGCCTTCGCGCTGCCGGAATACTTCGGCGGAGTGATCCCGGTTTGCGCGGCGGGCGACCTGCGCGACGAGCCGTGGCTACGGCACCGCGCCGTCGACCGGCTGAGTGCGGCCCTCGTCACCGGGGAGACCGATTTCAACCGCGGCGAGGTCGAGCGCTGGAAGGGGACCATGTGGAGGGACGTTGGCATCCGGACGCGCGTCTGGACACAAGCGAAGATGGGGCACGCGATGCCGTCCTCTGTGACGCTCACCGAGGCGGTGAAGTGGCTCGACGACGGGGCCGACCGCCGCGCCGCGGCCGCCAAGAAGTCCGCGACCTCGCGCGCGACTCCGGACGGCGCGCCTTCGCGTGAAGAGAACGCGAAAGCGATCTTCGAGGAGGCGAAGCAGCAACTCGGCAACCGGGCCACGATGCACCGCGGGCTGATGCTTCTAAAGGGCGCCGCGGGGCGGTGGCCCGACCTCGCGCCGGGCAAGGCCGCGCTGAAGTTGCTTCAGGAGTACGACGCCAGGAAAGATCGGCCGTGGGAAGACGACGACCTCGCGGAGCAGCGCAAGCAGATCGCGGCCGAGGCCCGCGGGCTCGGCGATTACGCATTAAACGGTATTCCCGCGGGCTCGCAGTACGAAAAGCAGAAGCCGGCCATCGCGAAACGCGCGATCGACCTCTGGGGCGTGCTGATCGCCGACGCCCCGAACTCGGCCCTGGGCAAAGAAGGCAAGAAGTGGGCCGCGGATCTGGAGCCGCTCACCAAGAAGAAGTAACGGTCTCAGAGTAGTCCGCTCGCTCCGCGAGCGGTGCTTCGCGACTTCAGAGTGGTCCGCTCGCTCCGCGAGCGGTGCTTCGCGGCTGTTGGTGCGAGGCGATTATTCGTCTCGCCGCTCCGCGCGTGTCGCACCGCTCGCGGAGCGAGCGGACCACTCTGAAGACCAGATTCGATGACCACGGAGACACGCATGTCCACCGATCACGCGCAGGGGTTCAGCACGCGGGCCATTCACGCCGGTCAAGACGCCGACCCGGCCACAGGCGCTACAGTCGTACCGATCTACGCGACCAGCACCTACACGCAGGCCGCACCGGGTCAGCACAAGGGCTACGAGTACAGCCGCAGCGGCAACCCCACCCGTGCCGCACTCGAAACGGCCCTCGCCGCGCTCGAAGAGGGCGAACGCGGACTGGCGTTCGCCTCGGGCCTGGCCGCGACCACGGCCGTATTCGGGGCGCTCCTGCGGCCCGGCGACGAAGTGGCCGCCTCGGCGGACCTCTACGGCGGAACGTTCCGGTTGCTCGACAAGGTGTTCAAGCCGTGGGGGCTCACCGCGCGCTACACCGACGACTCTTCCGCGGCCGGCTTCGAGAAGATCATCACCCCGAAGACGAAACTCGTCTGGATCGAAACGCCCACGAATCCGCTCCTGCAGATCATCGACATCGCGGCCGTCGCGGAGGCCGCGCACAAGCACGGGGCGAAACTCGCGGTCGACAATACCTTCGCGTCGCCGTACCTTCAGCAGCCGCTGAAACTCGGCGCGGACCTGGTCGTCCACAGCACGACAAAATACCTCGGCGGTCACTCGGACGTGGTCGGCGGGTGCGTGGTCGGCCCGAAGGACCTGCTCGACCCGATCAAGTTCTACCAGAACGCGGCCGGCGGGGTGCCGGGGCCGTTCGACTCGTACCTGGTGCTGCGCGGCCTGAAGACGCTCGCGGTGCGGATGGACCGCCACTGCCAGAACGCGATGGCGCTCGCGGATCGGCTGGTGCAGCACGACGCGGTTGCGAAGGTGTACTACCCGGGCCTCCGCGACCACCCCGGCGGCGACGTCGCGGCCAAACAGATGCGCGGGTTCGGCGGGATGATCTCGCTGAAGCTGAAGGGCGGCATCCCGGCCGCGAAGCAGTTCCTGACGCGCACGAGGCTGTTCAGCCTCGCGGAGAGCCTCGGCGGGGTCGAGTCGCTGGTGTGCCACCCGACGACGATGACGCACGCGAGCATCCCGAGGGAGGTGCGCGAGGCCCGCGGGGTCGACGACGGCCTTATTCGGTTGAGCGTGGGCATCGAGGACGTGGCCGACCTCCGCGCCGACCTCGAACGCGCGCTGGCCGCGGGTTAACAAGCGCCGAGGAATAATGAGGTGGCTTCTTTGTGGGGCAGGCCGCCTGGCCTGCCTTCGCTTTGGCAGGCCAGGCGGCCTGCCCCACAAAGAAGTCACGCAACCTCTCCCAAACGCTCTCGCTTTTGCTTGCGGCGAAATTCTTGGCCGGGCGCGGCCGGTTCGCGGATTACCCACCCTGGGCCACGCCCCTTACCGTCGCCCGACGTGGGAACTCCGATGTCGACCGCTCTCGACGCCGACAAGAAGAACGCGTTCGCCGAAAAGATGATCGGCGTGCTGAACCACTCGGTTCTCGCGCTCATGACCGCGCTCGGCCACCGCACCGGGCTGTTCGACGCGATGGACCGGTTCGCCCTCCACGCGACCGCGCGCGAGATCGCCGCGGAGGCCGGGCTCAGCGAGCGCTACGTCCGCGAGTGGCTCGGGGCGATGGTTACCGGCGGGGTGGTCGAGTACGACCCGTCCGGCCACACCTATTACCTCCCGCCCGAACACGCGGAACTGCTGACGCGGGAGGCGCCCGGCAACATGGCCGCGTCGGCGCAGTGGGTCGCGGTGCTCGGCTCGGCCGAGGACGAACTGGTGAAGGCGTTCGCGCACGGCCGCGGCGTGCGGTACGGCGCGTACAACCGGTTCCACGAGGTGATGGCCGAGGAGAGCGCCCGGACCGTCGTCGCGGCGCTCCACGAACTCATCCTGCCGGTCGTGCCGGGGCTCATCGGGCGCCTGGCCGCGGGGATCGATGTGCTCGACGTCGGGTGCGGCAGCGGGCTGGCGCTGATCGCGCTGGCGCGGGCGTTTCCCGACAGCCGGTTCGTCGGGTACGACCTCTCGCCCGAGGCGGTCCGCGCCGCCCGCGCGGAGGCGGCCCGGTGGGGCGTGCCGAACGTCCGGTTCGAGGACCGCGACCTGACGAACCTGAACGAGCACGCGGCCTACGACCTGGTGACCGCGTTCGACGCGATCCACGACCAGGCGCAGCCCGACCGCGTGCTGGCGAACGTCCGCGCGGCGCTGCGCCCGGACGGCGCGTTTCTGATGCAGGAGATTGCGGGCTCGGGCCACCTCGCCGGCGACCTGAAGCACCCGTTGGCGCCGTTCCTCTACGGCATCTCGTGTATGCACTGCATGTCGGTGTCGCTGGCCTACGGCGGTCCGGGGCTGGGCGCGATGTGGGGCCGGGAGCGGGCGCTGGCGATGCTCCGCGACGCCGGGTTTGGTGAGGTGGACGTGCGGGAACTGCCCCACGACCTCGTCAACTACTACTACGTCGCGCGGCCGGTGTAGTGCGACTTGGCGAGCCGCGACCGCAAGGGAGCGGGCTATGCGAGTGAAGTTACGTCTGCGGTTCGGGATTGTATCGCCCGCTCCCTTGCGGCTCGCTCAGAGATCGGCGACTTTCAACGCGGGTTCCGGCGGGTTCGCGGATCAACTCCCAGTTCGGCAGCCCGCCGGGCAGTTCGCTGCGGCCGAGCAGCGTGAAGCCGAGTTTCTGGTAGATCGGCACGTTCGCCGCCGGCATCGTCTCCAGATACACCGGCATGCGGTCGCGGTCGGCGGCGTCGAAGACGGGTTGCAGAACGAGCCGGCTCAGACCCCTCCCCTGTGATTCCGGCCGCACGCCCAGGAGGTGAACGTACCAGTGCGGGCGGCCGCCCGTGCCCCGGGCGCGGGTGGAATCGAACACGGGGCCGAGCCGCAGGAACCACCACCCGGCCCGCCACCGCAGCCGCCACGGCACCGACAGCACGCCGCACCGGTAGTAGTCCCATTCGGTCGGCCACTCGCGCCCCGGGGGCAGCGCGCACACCACCGCGGCGCGGTCGCGCGTGGCGTGGGCGACCCCGGCGCGCACCGAGAGCCGAAACAGGAACTGCGCGAACGCCTCCGTCACCCACCGCCGCCGGACCGGGTCCGGACACAGCGCGGAGAGCAGCGGGTAGTTCGCGAACGCGGCGGTCAGCGTCGCGACCGCCGCCCGCTCGTCGCGTCGGGTCAGCCGGTCGATGACGGGTTCGGGCATCGGGGGGCACCGTGTCGGGCGCGGTTGGATGCGCCGCGGACCGGGGCGGTTACACCGCCGCGACTTCTACCAGGTTGTCGAAGAACGTCGCGCCGCCGCCGAGATCGGTCGTCGCGGTGCTGGTCGTCGCGTTGCAGTTCACCCCGTCGTCGGTCCACTTCCGCCACCACAGCCCCAGCGACACCACCACGCCCGGCTTTACGGTGTCGGCCAGTATCGCCTTCGCGCGGAACCGGCCGCGGCCGTTGAACACGCTCACCGTCTGGCCGTCGGCGATGCCCCGCTTCGCGGCGTCGTCCGGGTGGATTTCGAGCGTGCGCTCCCCGGCCGACTTGCGCAGCGCGTTCACGTTCACGAACGTCGAGTTGAGGAACGACGGGGCCGGGGGCGTGAGCAGTTGAAGCGGGTATCTGGCCGCGAGGTCCGGTTTCGTTTGCGGGTCCTCGTGCGGCGGAACGTAGTGCGGCAGCGGGTCGCGGCCGGCGCGGGCCTCGCGCGCGGAATACAGTTCGCACTTGCCGGAAGGGGTCGGGAAATCGCCTGCGGCGAACGGCGCCCAGTTCCGCGGGAGGTTCAGCCGCACCGGACCGGCTTTCGTCGCGTCGAGGGTGATGCCGTCGAGCGCCGCGCCGCCGCGCAGGCTCCGCGCCGCGATCTCCTCGTCGGTCTCCTCGAACAGCTCCGGCTCGAAGCCCATCGCCCGCGCCAGCAGTCGGAACACCTCCGTGTTCGGCTTCGATTCGCCCAGCGGGGCGATCGCGGGGTTGTTCGCCTGGACGTAGAGGTGGCCGTAACTGTTGTGGATGTCGAAGTGTTCGAGTTGCGACGTCGCGGGCAGCACGATGTCGGCGTAGTCCGCGGTGTCCGTCTGGAACTGGTCGTGAACCACCGTGAACAGGTCCTCGCGCATCAACCCGGACAGCACGCGCGACTGATCGGGCGCCACCGCGGCCGGGTTCGAGTTGTAGACGTAGAGCGCCTTCACCGGCGGGCCGGCCAATTCGCCGTGCAGCGCCTCGGCGAGGTTCACCATGTTGACCGTTCGCGTGCCCCTCGGGACGAGATCGGGCCGCGTCAGATAGTGGTCGTCGAACGGGTACGCCTTGCTCGTGCTGAGGAAGGCGCCCGCGCCCGGGTGGCGCCAGTCGCCGGTGAGCGCCGGCAGGCAGACGATCGTGCGGACCGCCATCCCGCCCCCGCCGTGCCGCTGGAGGCCGTAGTTCACGCGGATCAGCGCCGGGCCGCCGAACAGCTCTTGTGCGCGCGCGTACTCGCGCGCGAACCGCTCGATTTCTTCCACCGAAAGGCCGGTGATGCGCGACACCGCCGCCGGCGCGTACTCCTCCGCCACGCGCGCCCGAAGCTCCTTCGTGCCGACGCAGTGGTTCGTGAGGTAGTCGGCGTCTTCCCACCCCTCGCGGAAGATGACGTGCATCACCCCGAGCGCCAGGGCCGCGTCGGTGCCGGGGCGGATCGGCAGCCACCAGTCGGACTTCTGGGCCGTCGGGCTCTTGTACGGATCAATTGTGACGATTCGCGCGCCGCGCTTACGGGCCTCGTGCTCGACCTTCCAGAAGTGGATGTTGGTGACCGCGGTGTTCGAGCCCCAGTTCACGATGTAGCGGCAGTTGACGCTCGCTTCGGGGTCGACCATTGCGCGGGTGCCGAGCGTGATGTCGCACCCCACCGCGCCCGCGGTCGCGCAGATGGTGCGGTCCAGTAGACTGGCGCCGAGCCGGTTAAAGAACCGCCGGTCGAGGCTGCCGTACATCAGCTTGCCCATCGTCCCGGCGTAGCTGTACGGCAGGATCGCCTGCGGGCCGTCGGTCGAGGTCGCGATGTCTTTGAACCGCGCCGCGATCAGGTCGATCGCCTCTTCCCACGAAATTCGCGCAAACTTCCCGTCGCCCTTGCGGCCGGTCCGCTTCAGCGGGTGGAGCAGCCGGTCCGGATGGTACACGCGGTCGAGGTAGTTGTTCACCTTCTGGCACAGGAACCCGCGGGTGAACGGGTGCTCCTTGTCGCCGCGGAGGTCGACCGCGCGGCCGGTGGTCGGGTCCACGGCGACGACCATCCCGCAGGTGTCCGGGCAGTCGTGCGGGCACACGGCCTTCACGGCCGCGACCGTGGCGAGCGGCTGGCGCATATCGGTTCCCTTGTTCCGGTGCCGTTGGGGTATGATAACAACTGCGACGCCGAACAGTGCGCGGTTCGTATCCGGTCGTGCGGCCCGCGCCGGCCGGATCTTTGGCGGGGGCGGAATTCGCGGTAAAATGCGAACCGCTCTCTTGCTCTCCCCGATCGCGCCGAACAGAGTATCAGGCACGACCCCGCCGGCCGGCCCAAGGGTTCAGGCGGGTTCCTCCGGGTCGCACCGGGCCGAAGGACAAGTCACCCATGCCGGCACCCGCCACCGTGTCCGATTTTCTGGAACTGGTCCGCAAGAGCGGACTGGTTCCGGAGGCGAAGCTCGACGAGCTCCTCGGCCGGCACCGCGAGACGGGTACCCCGCAGACCGTCGACCAGACCGCCGCGGCCCTCGTCCGCGACGCGCAGCTCACCTTCTTCCAGGCCAAGCAGCTCAAGCTCGGGCGCTACAAGCGGTTCACCATCGGGGCGAAGTACCGGCTGCTCGAACTGAGCGGCGCCGGCGGCATGGGCGCGGTGTATTTGTGCGAACACACGCTCATGAAGCGGCTGGTGGCGCTCAAGGTGCTGCCGGGGGAGAAGCTCGACGACCAGTCGAACCTCGACCGGTTCTACCGCGAGGCCCGGGCCGTCGCGGCGCTCGACCACCCGAACATCGTCCGCGCCTACGACATCGACCAGTACGAGAAGCTGCACTTCCTCGTCATGGAGTACGTTGACGGCTCCAGCTTGCAGGAGATCATCGCGCGCTACGCGACGGAGAAGAAGCAGTTCGACCCGGTTCGCGCCGCGCACTACATCGCGCAGGCGGCCGTCGGGATGCAGCACGCGCACGAACTGGGGATGGTCCACCGCGACATCAAGCCCGGCAACCTGCTCCTCGACCGCACCGGCGTCATCAAGGTGCTCGACATGGGGCTGGCGCGGTTCTTCAACAAGCAGCAGGACAACGTCACCGAGAAGTACGACGACAAGTGCGTGCTGGGCACGGCCGACTACCTCGCGCCGGAGCAGGCGGTGTCGAACGTGGTGGACGTGCGGGCCGACATCTACTCGCTGGGCGGCACGCTGTACTTCATGCTGACGGGCCAGACGCCGTTCCCGGACGGGACGATCGCCGCGAAGCTGGTGGCGCACCGGATGCGCGAGCCGCAGCCGGTCGAGTCGTTCCGGTCCGACGTGCCCGCGGGCGTGCTGGCGGTGCTGCGGAAGATGCTGGCGAAGGAGCCCGCCGACCGCTACCAGGAGCCGATCGAGGTGGCCGAGGCGCTGGCGGAGTGGGCCAACCGGCCGATCGCGCCGCCCCCCGACCGCGAGATGCCGGCGCTGTGCCCGCTGGTGCAGGCGCTGATGGCCCCGACGGGCGAGCGGTCCGGTAGCACGCCGCTGGCCCGCGCGCTGTTCGCGCCGGGGCGCGGCGTGTTCTCGCGCCCCGGCGGGAGCTCGGCGCAGATGGCCCCGCGGCCGGACGGGAGCAAGTCGGGCTCCGGCGCCACCGCGAGCAGCCCCGCGTTCCCCGCGTCGGCCAAGTCGGTGCCGCGGTACGCCCCGGGCGGCGACGTGTCGGTGGGGGGGGCGATCTCGACGTCCCGCGCCAGCACGTCGCCCACCTCGCCGCTCCCGGTCAACGGGACGTCGGGCGGGTCCGAACTGACGAAGGGCAAAGTGCCGGTGAAGCCGCGCCCGCGGCCGTTGCCGCGGCCCGCGGCGGTCCCGGGACCGCGCGCGGCCGCCGTCCGACCGGCGCGCCGCGTGTGGCTGTTCGTGGGGATCGGAACGGCGGTCGTGGCCCTGTTCGCGGCGGGCGCGTTCGTCGCTTACGAAATGGGGAGGGGGCGGCAGGGGACCGAGAGCCCGGCCACCAACCCGGACCCCGTGCGGCCGCCGGCGGACGTGCCCGGTCCGGGCGACCCGGTCCCCGGCGCGGCCGACAAGCTCGTCACGCCGGCGCAGGCGGCCCAGCGCGAGGGCGAGGAGCAGACGGTCGAGTTCAAGGTGCAGTCGGCGGGCGGCAGTGCCAACCTGTATCTGAACTCGGAGGCCGATTTCCACTCGTCGGACAACTTCGCCGTCCGCGTTTCGGCCGACTACTTCAAGACGGCCGGTGCGCAGTCGAAGACGCTGTTCGAGCAGACGAAGAAGGACTTCGAGGGGAAAACGATCCGGGCGCGGGGCAAGGTTCAGCGCGACGCGAGCAACAAGGGACTGTTCATCGAGGTGCGAACGCCCAGGCAGATCCTCGTGGTCGCCGAGCGGTGATCGGCCGGTCGAATGTTGCAAGGTCGAAAGCCATAAAGTCGAAGACCATTTGCGGTTGAGGTCTTCGACTTTATGACTTTCGACCTTACGACCTTCGACTTTATGACTTTATGACCTTCGACTCTCGACCGGCTGCCGCTTCCGCGGCCCTTCCGTTTCGGCCTTCTCAGCGAAGTCGATCATCTGCAGCCGCTTGCGGACGCCGTCCGCGTATTGCTCGGACAGTTCCACGCCCAGGTACTGCCGGCCGAGCTTTTTCGCGACCGCCAGCGTCGTGCCGCTACCGGCGAACGGGTCCAGTACCACGTCGCCCGCGTTCGACGCGACGCGGATGATGCGGTCCAGTACCGCTTCCGGCATCTGGCACGGGTGGCTCACGCGCTCCTTGAACGTTCCGCACACTCGCGACACGAACCACGTGTCCGATTCCGGCTGAAAGTGGGCGGCCGACTCTTGCGGGCGCAGCACCCACGTGTCGTCCGGCAGCTTCCCGACCGGGTTCGCACGGCGGTCGGCGTAGGTGGTCATGCGGGCGCTGGGCACGCGCACCGCGTCCGGGTTGAACGTGTAGTTCTTCGGGTCGCGGACGTAATACAAGATGTGCGCGTGACTCCGGTTGAACTTCTTCGAGCAGTTCACCCCGAACGTGTAGTGCCACACGATCCAGTTCCGCATCGTGAGCCCCAGCGCGTCGAGCCGGACCTTGTGTTCGGCCACGAACTCGTCGCCGATCGCCAGGAAGAACGACCCGTGCGGCTTGAGCGCCCGCACGGCGGCGGCCAGCCACTTCTCGGTCCAGGCGAGGTAGTCGGCCTTCCCGCGGCGGTCGTCGTACACGTCGTACTGGTAGCCGATGTTGAACGGCGGGTCCGCGAACACCAGGTCCGCGAACCCCGGCTCCAGGTCGTTCAGGACTTGAATGCAATCGCCTTCGGTCACGTCGTTGAGCCGCATACCGCCGCCCCAATAAGTACAACCGCGCAGGTTTTCCCCGCCCGCAAGTTTGGGACATTCGCGCGGATCGTGGCCGGAGTTTGGCCGCGCCGGACACAAAGAAACCATATGAGTTGGCAGGCTGTAGCGGTCGCGCGGGGTGTGCGGCTCAGTTGGGCTGGCGGCGTGCGACGGGCCGAGGTACTCTGCCCGCTCTCGACCGGTCGGGTCCCCGCGCCAGAGCGGCGCTCAGCGGGCCGGGATTGTTCTCGTTCGTCTGTGGAGCACGGATGTTCCGCCACCTGTCCGCCTTATGGACGGCCCGCCACTTCCTGCTCGCGCTGGTGCGCCTCGACCTGCGGCTGCGGTACCGGCGCTCGGTGCTGGGGGTCGGGTGGTCCCTCCTGCACCCGATCGCGATGACCGCGGTGTTCACGGTCGTGTTCAGCCAGTTGTTCGGCGACGGCAACCCGATCGGGTACGCGACGTTCGCCCTCTCGGGGCTGGCCGTCTGGAACTTCCTCCGCGACTCCGCGACCCTCGGCAGCAAGTCGCTGGCTCAGAACGAGTCGTACATCCGTCAGAGCCCGCTCCCGTACACCGTCTACACGCTCCGTTGCGTGCTGGGGCACCTGATCCACGCGTGCATGGCCCTGCTCGTGGTGGTCGTGCTGTTGGTCGCGTGGAAGGGCGACCCGGGGCCGCTCGTCGGGCTGGCGCTGGCGCTGCCGGGACTGGCGCTGGCGGTCGTCGCGGCCTGGGCGGTCGCGACCATCGGGGCGTTCGTCACCGCCTTCTTCCACGACACCGCCCACATATTGGAAGTGGGCGCGCAGATCGGGTTCTTCCTCACCCCGATCATGTACCGGCGGAGCCTTCTGGACGACCGCGGGCTGGGGTGGCTGGTGGACATCAACCCGGCGGGCATGTTCCTCGCGGTGATCCGCGACCCGCTCCTGACCGGGGTGCCCACGGCCGCGGGCCTGCAGCAGCTGGGCTACGCGTACCTGGCCGCGGCGGTCTGTACCGCGGCGGCGGTGGGGCTGGCCGTGGCCGTCGTCGCGTGGCTGCACAAGAAGGTGATCTTCCACCTGTGATGGGTTGTGGTCCGGTCACCCCGTGACCGGTGCTTCTTCTTCCGGTCACGGAGTGACCGGACCACGAGCGGACCGAATTCATGGCGAAGATCGAACTGACGGACGTGTCGATCACGTTCAACGCGCACCAGCAGAAGCGGGTGAGCCTGAAGGAGTACCTGGTCCGCCGGCTGTACAACCGGTCGGTCAACCCGGTCATGCGGGTCCACGCGCTGAGCAACATCAACCTGACCGTCCGCGACGGCGAGCGGATCGGCGTCATCGGGCACAACGGGGCCGGCAAGACGACGCTCCTGAAGACGCTCGCCGGCGTCTACCCGCCCACCACCGGCACGCGGGTCGTCGAGGGGAAGATCTGCTCGCTGTTCGACATCACCCTCGGCTTCGAGCAGGAGGCGACCGGGTGGGAGAACGTCCTGTACCGGTCGTACCTGCAGGGCGAGACGCCGACGAGCATCCGCGGGAAGCTCGACGGGATCGCCCAGTTCGCGGAGCTGGGGGAGTTCCTCAACACCGCGGTGCGGAACTACTCCGCCGGGATGCTGATGCGGCTGGCGTTCTCCATCGCCACCTCGATCGACCCGGAGGTGCTCCTGGTCGACGAGGTGCTCGCGGTCGGCGACCTCGCGTTCCAGAACAAGGCACAGGCCCGGATGCGCGAGCTGATGTCCAGTTCGCGGCTCATGGTGATGGTCGCGCACGACCTGGACGCGGTCCGCAGGCTGTGTACGCGGGTCATCTGGATGACGCACGGGCAGATCATCATGGACGGCTCGCCGAACGAGGTGATCGACGCGTACGTCACGACCGTAACGGGGAAGCGTCCGGTCGCCGCGTGAGGGCTCCAAAGTAGTAGGCACACTCCGTGTGCCGTTGCTTCACGCCGCTTTTCGCGACGGCACACGGAGTGTGCCTACTACTTTGGTGGGGAGTCGCCGTGCGCGTGTTGTTCAACGGGGTGACGCTGCTGAAACCGCGGACGGGGATCGCGCACGCGGCCGCGAACGTCCACGCGGCGCTCGTCGCGAACTACCCCGCGGACGCGTTCTGGCTGTACCCGGGCGCACGCACCGCGAAATTCGCCACGCAATTCTTCAAGCCGTCGAACAAGCCCCCCGCCACTTCATCCGCCAAGCCGAACCCGCTGAAGCAACTCGCGAAACGCGCCGCGGGCGCGGTCGCGAAGCTCGGCTACGCCGCGCACTTCCAGACCTGCGCCCGGCTCGGCCGCTTCGACCTCTACCACGAGCCGAACTTCGTCCCGTTCCGCACCGGGCTGCCGCTGGTCGTCACGGTGTTCGACCTGTCGGTGTTGCTGTTCCCGCAGTGGCACCCCGCGGAGCGGGTGAAGGCGCACGAGGCGGCCTTCGCGCGCGGCGTCGCGCTGGCCGATCACGTCATCGTCGGCACCGAGGCCGTGCGGAGGGAAGCGCAGCACCACCTGGGGCTTTCGCCGGACCGCGTGACGGCGATGTTGTGCGGGGTCGGCCCGCAGTTCCGGCCGCAACCGGCCGGGGCGGTCGCCGCGATCCGCGCGAAGCACGACCTTCCGCCGCGGTACACGCTCTACGTCGGCACGATCGAGCCGCGAAAGAACGTCGCGACGCTGCTCCGCGCGTTCTGCGATTTGCCGTCCGAACTGCGCGGCGCGTGCCCGCTGGTACTGGCGGGCGGGTGGGGCTGGAAGGCGGACACCGAGCGCGAGCTGTTCCACGCCGAGGCGAAGCACCGTGGCGTGCGGCACATCGGTTACGTCGCGGACGAGGACCTCCCCGCGCTGTACGCGGGCGCGGACGCGCTGCTCTATCCGAGCTTCTACGAGGGGTTCGGGATGCCGCCGGTGGAGGCGATGGCGTGCGGGACCGCGGCCGTCACCTCGACGGCCGACGCGGTGCGTGAGGCGGTGGGACGGGCCGCGCTGACGCTCGACGCGACCGATTTGGAGGGCTGGCGCGACGTTCTGGCGCGGATCGCGGCCGACCCGGCGTTCCTCGACGACTACCGCCGCCGCGGGCCGGCGCACGCGGCCACGTTTACGTGGGATTCGTGTGCGCGGGTCGTGTACGGCGCCTATCGCAAGGTGCTGAAGCTCGCGCCGGACGGGGCGGAACCGGTTCAGCCGCGGGCCGCGGCCTGAACGCAGATCATCTCGACGACCCAGCACATCGGCCCGTGGTCGGGGCACGTTTGCAGGTGTTCGAGCGCGAGCGGATCGTCGCACCCGGCTTCGAGGAGCGCGTCGGTGAGCGCGGGGAGCCCGTCGAGCGCCGCGTTCGAATGAATGCCGCGGGCCAGCGCGACGACATCGGACGTGAGCCACTCGGGGCGGAGCGGTGGGAGCGGTTCGGCGTGCCTCAGCGCGACATCCGCCCCGACACAATCGGCCACTCGGATTTGCACAGCCCGTGAGGTCGTGTCAACGTCGTGGTATTTCGCGAAGAGGAGCGTGAAGCGGACGCAACAAAGGCGCAGCCCGCGTTCGCGTGCTTCTTCAGCACCGCGCCGCGCACCGGTCTCGACGTCCGGCCAGAACGCGCGCGGCGGGCACCCTTTCATGTCCGGGCCGAAGTGTACGGCGACCGACTCGGTCGTCGGGTCATCGTGCAGTTCGTACTCAAAGTTGTTGAAGTAAAGTCCTCGGGCGCCGTGTTGGAAGTGAACGTGGTACTCTTTGAGTTTCGGCTTGAGGATCGTCAGGAATTGCATGGTGCGGCGCTCGCTACTCGCGGACGATCTCGGGTAGCGCGAACTGGATGTCGAGGCGGCCGCCGGTCGCGGCGGTGGCGTCTTTAATGGCGGCTTGGAGTCGCTCGATCACCGCGGCCACGTCGTCGGGGTGCGCCTTCGACGAGAGCGTGAGTTGCACCGTCATCTCGGTGTGTGGGGTGGTCGCGAGGTCCGGCGGGTTGCCGAAGTCGAGATCGATTCGAATGGCCGGGCGCCCGACGCGGGTCAGAGCGCCCGTCTTGGGGTCGTACAGGTGGCCGGGCATCTCGTCACCCTCCGGAATTTGCTTCACCCGGCAGGACACGCAGACAAGGCGGTGAACTGATCGGATCACGGCCGTGAAGCGACGTGTGATTGCACATCACATGAAAATGATACCGGCCCGGTTCGGGGAACACCAGCCCACGGAAGGTAAACACGAGGTCGCGCGGTCGCATCGGATCAGCGTTGCCATCGAACGTGGCCTCTTGCGGGATCAAGCGGCCGTTTGGAAGGACTATGTTGCTCGCCGTGCGCGCCTCGGCTGTGAACCAGAACGTCCCGATCGCGTGCTCGTCGTCTAACTGCACGACCAGCACGAACTCTGGCGCCGGTAACTTGCCGCGGGCGTCCGGGGCGATGCCCAACGCGTACAGCGGTTCGTGGAGCGAGAACGGTCGGTCGTCCGCGTCGAGATCGACGTACGAACACAGCACGGCGAGGTTCAGCGCGGGCGGAACGCGGGTAGCCATCGTGGGCGCCTCCGGGTGAGGTTCGCGATTCTACCTGCTCCCGCCCGTCAGTGCCCGTCGCCATTGCCGTTGCTGCTTCCGTTGCTGCCCGCGCCGACCGGCGCGAAGCCGACGTGTCGGTGCTGTTCCGCCAGGTCGGTCCGGTTCTCGCGGAACTGTTCCATCGCCCAGTCCCAGTCCCAACCGTTCGTGTCGATGTAGCGCAGGATGAGGAGGTTTTTCAGCTCCTCGACTTCCGCGAAACTGTAGCCCGCCGTCTGTTTCACTGCGGTATCGAGGTCGATCCCGGCCCGCAGGTCCGCGTGCCATCGGTCCATCAGCCGGCGCCGCAACGGCGCGTCCGGCAGCGTGAAGTGCAGCACGAGGTCGATCCGGCCGGGCCGTTTAAAGGCCGGGTCGATCAGGTCGAGCGAGCAGTTCGTGGTGAACACGTACACCACGCCCTCGTTCACCTGGATGCCGTCCAGCGCGCTAAGGAAGACGGCCTGGTCGTCGGTTTCGCGGACCGTGTTGCGGTCGCGGAGGGCCACGTCCATGTCGTCGAAGAAGATCACCCCGCACCGGTGGACCGTGAACAGTTCGCGGACCGCCTGCACCGGGTTGCACGACCGCCGCGCCGCCTGGTACGCGTCCGGCGAGACGAGCTGGTACTCGTACCCGTGCCGCTGGCACTCCTCCCACAGCCACCGGCATGCGCTCGTCTTGCCGTTGCCCGGCGGGCCGGTCAGCAGGAGCCCGCGCTTGGGGCGGCCGCCCAGTTCCTTGATGCGCTTCAGGTTGTTCCGGTCGAGATAGCCGAGCGTATTCTGGCGCAGGACTTCGAGCTGGCTGTCCGGCAATACCGGTGGCGGGCCGTTTTCGACCTTCTGCCGGCTCAACCGCAGAACGCGCCGAAAGAGCTTCAGGTAATCGGCCCGCGATACGACGAACAGGTCGTAGGCGCTCTCCTCGTAGTCGGTGTCGACGTTCGCCACGCACCGGGCGAACCGGATGCCTTCGAGCGAATAGAGCCGGATGCCGAAGGCCGTGCCGGGGTAGTACTTCGACCGCGTCACCCACTGGCGGACCAGCGCGCCGTCGATCGGGACCAGCGGCCCGCGGGTCGCGTTGACGACGAGGTTGTGGGCGTACCCGCCGGCGACGAACGCGACCGGGTCGGTCAGGTCCGTGGCCCGGGCCGCGGATTCGACGAGGAACCGGTGGTCCGCGGAGTAAGTGCTGAGTGGGGTCATGGGGTTGGGGCGGGTGCCCGTTAGAGGGTTGTGGGCAACGACACGCCGCCTGGTGTTGGGGTTCGCGGCGCACCGGGCGGCGGTCGGTGCCGGTGCGTGTTGGCGTTGCCGCGTTTGCGGTTACTGAAATAGCATGGGAGAGACCCCACCCAGAGGACTGACGATGACCACGGCCTCGCGATTCAACTTTTCGCTGCTGGAAAGCGCCCAACGGGTCCCCGGCAAGCCGCGGCACAAGACGCGCGAGGTGAAGGTCGGGTCCGTCGTCATCGGCGGCTCGAACCCGGTCGCGGTGCAGTCGATGACGACGACCGACACCTACGACGTCGCAGGAACCATCGCGCAGATCCACCGACTGGAGGAAGCCGGCTGCGAACTGGTTCGCGTGACGGTGCCGAAACCCGAAGACGCCGGCGCGCTGACGCAGATCAAGCAGAAGATCGGCATCCCGCTCATCTGCGACATCCACTTCGACTACAAGATGGCCCTCGCGGCGCTCGACCACCCGGTCGACAAGATCCGGATCAACCCCGGGAACATCAACAAGGCCGGCGATGCCACCCACGACCGGTTCCGGCAGGTCGTGCGCAAGGCGAAGGCGAAGGGCCTGCCGATGCGGATCGGGGTGAACGCAGGGAGCCTCGAAACGGAACTCAACCTGAAGTACGGCTTCCCGTGCCCGCCCGCGATGGTCGAAAGTGCCCTCCGCTATATCGAAGTGGCCGAGAGCGAGGGCTACCGCGACATCATCGTGTCGCTGAAGTCGTCGGACGTGCTCGTCGCGGTCGAGGCGTACCGACTGTTCGCGCAGATGTGCGATTACCCGACCCACATCGGCATCACGGAGGCCGGAAAGCCGCCCTACGCGGTGACGAAGAGTGCCGCGGGGCTGGCGCCGATCCTGCTCGACGGGATCGGCGACACGATCCGCATTTCGCTCCTGGGCGACCCGGTCCCGGAGATCGCGGCCGCGTTCGACATCCTCCAGGCCACCCAGCGCCGCGTGAGGCGCCCGGAACTGATCGCGTGCCCCACCTGCGGCCGTCTGGCGATCGACCTGGAGAAGATCATCGCGGAACTGGAGTCGCGGCTGAACGGCAAGCGGCTGCCGGTGAAGATCAGCGTTCTGGGGTGCGTGGTGAACGGCCCCGGTGAGGCCCGCGAGGCCGACATCGGCATCGCGGCCGGCAACGGCCAGGGGATGATCTTCCGTAATGGCGAGATGGTGCGCCGGGTCGCGGAGGCCGAGATCGTGGACGCGCTGATGGAGGAGCTGGTGAGCTGGGAGGCCGAGAACGCGCACCGGCTGCCGAAAACCGCCGACGCGGAGGGCCTGGGCCGGCGCAAGCTGCCGGTTGTGACCGCGTGACGGCCGTGCCGGCAGTGTGGTAGACTGAAGTGCGGCCGGAGGTCGCCCGATGGCTCGGCCGAAACTCGAAGTGAAGCACTTCATCGTGTGCCAGGCGGCACCGTGGGACGGGGTACCAGGGCCGCACACACCGCGAACGCTCGAAGGCGTCTGTCATCGTTACGGCGTGCCACCCGGAACGGAGTCGCCGTTCGAGGTCGAAGAGCTCTGGTCGTATCTGCGCGTCTTCAACATGAACGCGGGCGCGGCAACGGTCCCGTTCTTCCTGGCGCTGCTCTGGACCGACGCGCCGGGCGGTCCGC